>NZ_JBSFHY010000013.1:0-219103 GCF_053597295.1 Streptomyces sp. NPDC001450 | reverse complement strand
GTCTTCTGCGTACCGGCAAGGAGGTCGTCGACAACCGTCTCCAGGTCCGCCGTGGGAGCCCCTCGCAGACCCCGGAGAAACCTCTCGATGCCCTGCACCGCTCAGCGGGTTCAGCCCTCGTCGGCGGCCGCGGAGACCGTGGTGGTCTTCTTCGCCGTCGCCTTGGCGGCGGCCGTCTTGGCGGTCTTGGCCGCCTTCTTGGCCGTCGTCTTCTTGGCGGCCGTCTTCTTGGCCGCGGTCTTCTTGGTGGCGGCCTTCTTCGCCGTGGCCTTCTTGGCCGCCTTGCGGGCGGTCTTCTTGGCCGGCACGGCCTCCTCGACCGCCTCCTCCGCCGCCTCGGCAGCGGGCGCCTCGGCGGCAGCCGCCTCCGACGCGGTGGCCGGGACGACCACGACGGCCGTCTCCTCGGACGCGGTCGGCGCGGTGGCCTTGCGCACGGCACGGCGCCGCGGGCGGGCCGGGGCGGCGCTCTCGACGGGCGCCTCCTCGACCGGAGCCGGGGCCTCGGCCTCGGGCTGCTCCACCGGCGCCTCGGGCGCGGTCTCGGCGACCGTCACCACGGCCGCCTCCGCGCCCGCCGGGGAACCGGCCGGCGCCGACACCTTCCGGGTCGCACGACGACGCGTACGGCCCTTGGGCGCGGCCTCCTCGGCAGCGGGCTCCGGGGCCGCCACGGCGACCGGCTCGGCCTGCGCCTCGACCACGGGCTCCGGCCGCGCGGGCAGCACGGCCTCCGCGGCGGGCGTGGCGACCTCGGCGGTCTCCGCGGCCTTCGCGGTCTCGGTGACCTCCGCGGCCTTCCGGCGCTCGGCCTTCGGCGCACCGGCAGGAGCCGAGGCCCGACGGCTGACGCGGCGACGCGAACGGCCACGGCCGGCCGCCGCCTCCGCCTCGGCGACGCTGCTGTACAGCTCCTCGTCCGGCGCGAAGTCGGGAGCGGGCAGGGCGACCGGCTCGGCCAGCTCCGCGGCCACCTCGACGACGGTCTCCGCCGCCGGCTCGACGGCCTCGCCCGTCTCCACGGCCACCGCGGCGACCTCGTGCTCGGGCAGCTGCCCGTCACCGCCGCGCCCGCGCTTCTTGCGCTTGCCACCGCCACCGCCACCGCCACCGACCGCGGTCGGCTGCTCCATGTGGACGATGACGCCACGGCCGTTGCAGTGGACGCAGGTCTCGGAGAAGGACTCCAGCAGGCCCTGTCCGACCCGCTTACGGGTCATCTGGACCAGGCCCAGCGAGGTCACCTCGGCGACCTGGTGCTTCGTACGGTCGCGGCCCAGGCACTCCAGCAGGCGGCGCAGCACCAGGTCCCGGTTCGACTCCAGGACCATGTCGATGAAGTCGATGACGATGATGCCGCCGAGGTCGCGCAGCCGCAGCTGGCGCACGATCTCCTCGGCCGCCTCCAGGTTGTTCCTGGTGACCGTCTCCTCCAGGTTGCCGCCCTGGCCGGTGAACTTGCCGGTGTTGACGTCGACGACGACCATCGCCTCGGTCCGGTCGATCACCAGCGAACCGCCGCTGGGCAGCCAGACCTTGCGGTCCAGCGCCTTGGCGAGCTGCTCGTCGATCCGGTAGGTGGCGAAGGCGTCGACCTCGGAGGTCCACTTCGACAGCCGCTCGGCCAGGTCCGGGGCCACGTGGGAGACGTACCCGTGGATCGTCTCCCAGGCCTCGTCACCGCTGACGACGACCTTGGAGAAGTCCTCGTTGAAGATGTCGCGCACGACCCGGACGGTCATGTCCGGCTCGCCGTACAGCAGTGAAGGCGCACTTGAGCTGCCGCCGCCCTTGGCCTTCTTCTGGATGTCCTCCCACTGCGCCTGCAGCCGCTCGACGTCCCGGCGCAGCTCCTCCTCGCTCGCGCCCTCGGCGGCGGTGCGCACGATGACGCCCGCGTCCTCGGGGACGATCTTCTTGAGGATGGTCTTCAGACGCGCGCGCTCGGTGTCGGGCAGCTTGCGGCTGATGCCGGTCATCGAGCCCTCGGGGACGTACACGAGGTAACGGCCCGGCAGGGAGACCTGGCTGGTCAGACGGGCGCCCTTGTGGCCGATCGGGTCCTTCGTCACCTGGACGAGGACGGACTGGCCGGACTTCAGGGCGGACTCGATGCGCCGCGGGCCGTTGGCCATGCCCAGCGCCTCGAAGTTGACCTCACCGGCGTACAGGACGGCGTTGCGGCCCTTGCCGATGTCGATGAAGGCGGCCTCCATCGACGGCAGCACGTTCTGGACCTTGCCCAGGTAGACGTTGCCGACGTACGAGGTCGACTGCTCCTTGTTGACGTAGTGCTCGACGAGCACGCCGTCCTCGAGCACGCCGATCTGCGTGCGCTCGCCGTGCTGGCGCACGACCATCACGCGCTCGACGGCCTCGCGGCGGGCCAGGAACTCGGCCTCGGTGATGATCGGAACGCGCCGGCGGCCCTGCTCACGGCCTTCCCGGCGGCGCTGCTTCTTCGCCTCCAGACGGGTCGAGCCCTTGATGGACTGCACCTCGTCGGACGGCTCGGCGGGCTTGCGGGGCTCGCGGACCTTGACGACCGTGCGCTCCGGGTCGCCCTCGTCGGGCTCGGTGTCGACGGCGCTGTCACCCGCGCGACGACGACGGCGACGGCGGCGACGGCTGCTGGCGGAGCCGGCCTCGTCGCGAGCGTCCTCGGCGTCCTCGTCCTCCTGCTCGGCGGTGTCCTCGGCGTCCTGCGCGGCCTGCTCGGCGGCCAGTTCGTCGGCCTCGGCCTCCGCGCCCTCCGCGGCCTCGCCCTCGACGGCGTCACCCCGGCGACGGCGACGGCCGCCCCGGCGACGGCGACGGCGCGAGCCGGCCTCCTCGGCGCCCTCGGCCTCTTCGCTCTCGTCGCCCTCGGCGAGGTCCTCGGCCCCCTCCGGCTCCTCGGCCTCGGCGGCGGCCTCGACGGCCTCCGGCTCCTCGGCGGCGCCCCGGCGGCGACGGCGACGGCGCGAGCCCGCCTCGGCACGCTCCTCCGTGTACGCCCCGGTCTCCGCGGCCTCCGCGGCCTCCTCGGTCTCCTCGGTCTCCTGCGTCCCGGCGGCCTCGGCAGCGGCCTCGGCGGCGGCCCGCTCAGGGGTCTGGAACTTCGGCTCGGCGAACACCGGTGCCTGGAACACGGCCACGGCGGGCCGGGCCGGGCGACGCAGGGCCTCGGCCTCGGCAGCGGCCTCGGCAGCGGCCTCGGCGGCCGGGGTGTGCGCGGGCGCGGAGAACCCGCTCGCGGCCTGCCGCACGACCCGGCGGCGACGGCGCGGCGCACCCTCGGCGGGGGCCTCGGCCACGGGAGCCGGCGCCTCGGCGGCGGCCTGGACGGCGACGGGCTCGGCGATGGTGGCCTCCTCGGCGGGCTCGGCGGAGGCCTGTTCGGCGGCCGCCGGGGCCTCCTCGGTCACGGGAGCACCGACGGGCGCGGAGACCTGGCGGGTGGCACGGCGACGGGTACGGCGCGGCGCGGCCTCTTCAGCGACCTCGGCGGTCACAGGGGCTTCAGCGGCCTCGGCGGCCTCGGCGGTCTCGGCAACCGCGGGCTCCACGGCCTCGGCGGCGGGTGCGGCGGCAGTGGCCGGTACGACGGTCTCGGTGGCTTCGGCGGCCGACGGGGCGCCGGCAGGCGCGGACGCGCGGCGGGTCGCACGACGACGCGTACGAGCGGCCGGCACGGCCTCCGCCTCGACGGCGGGCGCGGCTTCGGCTGCGGGAGCCTCCACGGCGGGCGCGGCTTCGGCGACGACCGGCGCCTCAGCGGCGGGCGCGGCCTCGGGCGCCTCGGTGGCCTGCGGCACACCGGCGGGGGCGGAGGCGCGGCGGGTGGCACGGCGGCGGGTACGGGCGGCGGGCGCGGGCTCCTCGACGGCGGCGGGCGCCTCGACGGCCTCGGCCTTCTCCTCGGCCTTCACCTCGGTCTTCTCCTCAGCCTCGGCCGGAGCTCCGGCCGGCGCGGAGGCGCGGCGGGTGGCACGGCGGCGGGTACGGGCGGCGGGCGCGGGCTCTTCGGCGGTCTCGACGGCCTCAGTCGGCTCAGCAGCCTCGGCGCCAGCGGTCGTCACAGCCGTGGCAGCGGGAACGACCTTCTCGACGGCCTCGGCAGCCGCGGGCGCCCCGGCGGCTGCGGACGCACGGCGCGTGGCACGGCGGCGGGTACGAGCGGCGGGCGCGGGCTCCTCGACGGCGGCGGGCGCCTCGACGGCCTCGGCCTGCTCCTCGGCGATCTCGTCGGCCTCCGCTGCCGGTATGGCCGGCGCGGTGACCTCGGTGGGGGCCTCGGCCGCGGCGGGCGGACCCGCCGGGCGCGAGGCGGCACGGCGACGCCTGCGCGGCGGCAGGGTGTCGCTCGGAGTGTTCAGTTCGGAACCCTCTTGGGGTTCGGTCGGCTCGAGCATGCGGGCGTTTCTCCCGTCAGGCTCCCGGGCGCCGCGCCTGGTCCGGCGGCGGTCTCCAAGGACCGTCCGCCGTTGACGTCCGCGGCCCGCGCGATGCGCGGTGGCCGCCGTCCGGGGCGCGGGCGCCGCACGGGAGCACTCTGTGTCCTGTCTCGCCGGTTCCGTACGCCTTGTCGGTACGGCCTGGCGAAAGTCTTCTGGTCGGTGCGCTGCCCGACCCAGGTGGCTCCCGAGTACGAGGGCGGCGCTACGACGTCCGTCCCTACACGGAACCTTCCGGCGTCGGCGCCGTCGCGGCGGCAGCCGGTTGGGCCGTAAGGGCCTCGGCTGCCTCGCGGTCGGGCGCGAGCGGGTCGGTCACCGTGCCGGTCTCTTCATCGAACAGCCCCTGCGCCAGCCTGGTCACCGCTGCGGGGACCGGCGGCGCCAGGTCGGCCACGGCGCGGAGACCGGACAGGACGTCGTCGGGTCGTACGGCAGGCGTCACGTGCCGAACAACCAGCCGCAGTATCGCACAGGGCTGGTCGGTCGGCCTATCAGCCGTCGAACTGTGCGTTTCCAGGTGCACGACCGCAGGACGTGCGTCGAAGGTACGGACGCCGTTCTTGGTCATGCGCTGCACCTCGACGGTGTCGGCCTTGGTGAAGGCCTCGACCGCACGCTGTGCGTCGACCGGGTCGACTCCGTCCAGCCGCAGCTCCCAGACGGAGGCCGTGAGCCGGTCGGCGAGGCCCGAGGTCCGTGCCTCGACCGCGTCGACGATGTCGAGCCCGGCGGGCAGCGACTCGTCGAGGAGGTCGCGCAGGATCCCGGGGTCGCGCGACTGGGTCAGCGCGATCTCCAGGTACTCCGCCTCACTGCCCGTGCCGGTGGGTGCGGCATTGGCGTACGACACCTTCGGGTGCGGCGTGAACCCCGCCGAGTACGCCATGGGCACCTCGGCGCGGCGCAGCGCACGCTCGAAGGCGCGCTGGAAGTCACGGTGGCTGGTGAACCGGAGGCGGCCGCGCTTGGTGTAGCGCAGTCGGATGCGCTGCACCGCGGGTGCGGGCGGCGGGCCTTCGGGCTGTCGCTTGCCCAGTGTCCTAGTCCTTCGTGAGAGCGGTCGTACTGCTACCAAGAGTACGTGTCTCGCGTCCTCCGGGTTCCCGCCGGTCGACCGCGACCGGCTGCCGGGGCTCGCCGAAGAGCATCCGCCTCAGGTCCGCGCGGGCCTGCCGTACGGTGTCGCGGGCGGCGGTCAGCGCCTGCCGTGCGGTCCGCCCCACCACGCGCGCGGCCTCGGCGACGGGCTGCAGGACGAGGTCCCGTACGACGTGCCCGACGGGGGTCAGGACCGTGCGGTACACCCAGCGCAGCGGCTCCACGAAGATCCACCGGAAGAGGGTCGCGAGCGCCCTGCCGACCGCGCGCGAGATCCGCCCCGCGACCCGCCAGGCGTGCCCGAGGGCCTCGCCCACCTCGCGCGCGACGACGGCGAGGAACCGGCCGACGGGGGCGAGGATCCAGCGCCACAGGGCGAGGACGGGCAGGACGACCAGGACGCGGGCCGTCCAGTACAGGACCGCGCCGATCGCGGTGACCACGGCGCCCGCGAGCCACGCCAGCGCTCGCCCGACCGGGGCGAGGACCCACGTGTACAGCCACTGCGCGGGGACGACGAGCAGGTACCGCACCAGCCAGGCCACGCCGGCGTACACACCCGCCCCGACGGCGGCGAGCAGGATGCCCACACCCTTCAGCAGCCACAGGGCGCCCCGGCCCACCGGCGCGAGCACGCGCGCGTACAGCCACTCCAGGCCGGCCCCGATCCCCCGCGCGACCTGGGCGACGGCGTGCCCGACCGGGGTCAGCACGTGGGTGTACAGCCACCGCAGCGGTACGACGACGAGGACGTGCCCGAGCCACCCGAGCGCCTTCCCGACGGGCACGAGGACGTGGCGCCACAGCGCCACCCACGGCCACACGAAGACCGCCCGGCCGATCCACAGCAGCGCGCGCCCCAGCGGCCGCAGCACGGTGTCGGTGAGGAACCGGCCGCAGACGACCAGCACGTCCCACGCCATGCGTACGGGCAGCACCAGCACGAGCACGACGATCCGTACGGGAACGCGGATCGCGACGGCGAGGCATCCTCCGGGGTACTGCGGCTCGGGCGGGGGCTTCTGTAGATCCATACCGGCGTAGACGCCTGAGCACCCCCTACGGATGCAGTCGTCTCTTAGTCCAATCCATGGATAAACCGGCGAGTTCCGACGTGACACGCGCTCGGTCCGGGCGCACAAGGGGCAACCTCGCACTCGGTTCGGGACGCCTCCCGGAACGGATGAACGGTACCGGGAGCCGCCATGACCTACCGCTTCAACGAGAACGACCAGTTCGACTACGAGATCCGGCTCGCCCTCGGCGCAGCCTGGCGGCAGGGCGCGGACGTGGGCGAGGTGCTGGCGACCGCTTCCGCCGTGGCGGACGGTGACGGCGAGGGCTGGTTCGCCGCCTGGGTCGAACTGGCCCGCAGAGTCCGGGAACAGGCCGACCGCAGCGCCGCCGAGGGGCGGACGGAGAGCGCCCGGGACGCCCTGCTGCGCGCCGCCGGCTACTTCGGCACCGCCCTGGTGGGCGTCGAGGCGGTCGCCGATCCCGGCAGACGGCTGGCCGAGGTGTTCCCGGAGCACCGCGCCTGCCTGGACCGCTTCCTGACGGCCTGGGACCCACCCGCCGAGCCGGTCACCATCCCGTACGAGAACACGCCCCTGCCCGGTTACCTCGTCAGCCCACCCGGCGCCCCCGGTCCCCTCCCGACGCTGATCGCCAACAACGGCAGCGACGGCCCGCTCAGCGCGGCCTGGACGCTGCTCGGCGCGCCGGCGGTGGCCCGCGGATACCGCGTCCTGCTCTTCGACGGCCCGGGCCAGCAGTCGATGTTCTTCGAACGGGGCGTGCCCTTCCGACCCGACTGGGAGACCGTCATCACCCCGGTGGTGGACTTCCTCCTCGCCCGTCCCGACGTCGACCCCCGCCGGATCGTCCTGGCCGGCGTCAGCCAGGCCGGCTACTGGGTCCCGCGCGCGCTCGCCTTCGAGCACCGGATCGCGGCCGCGGTCGCCGACCCGGGGGTGACCCGCGTGGCGGACAGCTGGTGGCACAACATCGGCCCCGATCTGCGCTACCTGTGGGAGTCCGGTGACCGTGCCGCCTTCGACCGCGTCATCGAGGACGCCCTCGCCCAGGACGGGGCACTCGCCGCGACTTGGCGCTGGCGGGCCAAGCCGTACGGCATCGACTCACCGTTCGACCTCCTCACCGAGGTCTCCCGGTACGACGTCACGCCGTTCGCCGACCGGATCACCACCCCGCTGCTGATCACCGACCCGGAGGGCGAACACTTCTGGCCGGGCGCTTCAAGGGAGTTGTACGACGCCCTGCCCGGCCCGAAGCACCTGGTCCGCTTCACCGAGGCGGAGGGGGCGCACCTGCACTGCGAGCCGATGGGGCGCGCCCTGTTCGAACAGCGCGTCTTCGACTGGCTGGACGCCCGCCTCGCCGCTGCCGACGGGGCCTGATCACCGAATGGCAGCGGCCGGATAACACATTGACCCGCGCACGCCAAAAATATGGTTTCCAGTCACCCTGACTGATTCGATGGGGGAGCAATCACGCGAATCCCAGGGGGGACGAGACAATGCACTGGTATGTGGACGTACTCAAGAAGTACGCGGTGTTCAGCGGCCGCGCGCGGCGGCAGGAATACTGGATGTTCTTCCTGTTCAACCTGATCATCAGCATCGTGCTGACGATCGTCGACCGCGCCGTCGGCTCGAACGTCATCAGCCTCATCTACACCCTCGCCGTCCTGCTCCCCGGCCTCGGTGTCACGGTCCGCCGCCTGCACGACACCGGCCGCTCCGGCTGGTGGATCCTCATCTCCCTCATCCCGCTGGTGGGCGCGATCATCCTGATCGTCTTCCTCGCCACCGAGGGCAAGGCGGAGCCGAACCAGTACGGCCCCAACCCGAAGTACGCCCCGGCCCACTGAGCCGACGTCAGCGAGAAGGCCCGCCGGAGTTCTCCGGCGGGCCTTTCCCGTAGACCGGGGCAATCCCTGCCGGTGCGCGCGGGCGATCTGACCGACCCGGAGGCCTTGCGGGCCGCGGTGAGGAGCGCGTCGACGCGGTGCCGAACCACGTCGGCGCGGCGATACCCGGTGGCCGATGGTGCACGTCTTCGACGCCCCGGTCCCCGGTGTACCCGCACGGGGCGGACTGTCGCTGGGCCGGCCGCTCCGACGCCGCGCTGCCCTTCCGGTCCGGACAGACCCACCGGCTCACCTGAGGGCTGACGCTGATCAACCTCGGCGATTGCGTTCACCCGCGTCGGGTGAAGCCCTCCGGCGCAGGCCGTGCCCAAGCTGGATGTGACGACGGCTCCTGCGACTTCTCCCGAGGTGTGCCACGCGCACAGTGAGACCGGCTTCCGGCCCGGGTCCCGCCCTGTGGGCCCGTGCGGCGCTGCTCGCCCTGCTGGGCAGTGTGGCGGTACCGCTCGTCGTCGCCGGGCTGAAGAGCGTGCTGTGGGTGCTGGTCGGGGTCGCGGGGCTGGCCCTCACCGCCGCCGGGGTGTGGTGGGTCCTCGCGCACACCGGAGTCGTCCGGGCGGTGGGGACGCTGCTGTCGGTGGCCGCGCCCCTGGCGGTCCTCGCGCTGTACGCCGCGCACGACCTGCTGTGGGCGGCGTGCCTCTCGCTGGGCCTGTGGGTGCTGGCGGTGGTGGCCGCGCGGATCGCCCTGACGCCCGCGGGTGCTTCCGCGCGCCGCCGCGACCGGGGGCCCGTCGAGCCGCCGCGCCACCCGTGGATCCTGATGAACCCGAACTCCGGCGGCGGCAAAGTGGCCCGCTGCCACCTGGCGGAGCGGGCACGGGCGGCGGGTGCCGGGGTCGTCCTGCTGGACCCGACGCGGCATCAGGACGTGGCGGAGCTGGCCCGGCGCGCGGTGACGGACGGCGCCGACCTGCTGGGGGTGGCCGGCGGAGACGGCACGCAGGCCCTGGTCGCCGAGGTCGCGGCCCGGCACGGCCTGCCCTTCCTCGTGATTCCGGCCGGCACCCGCAACCACTTCGCCCTGGACCTCGGCCTGGACCGGGAGGATCCGGCGGCCGCCCTGGAGGCGCTGACCGACGCCGACGAGTTCCGCGTCGACCTCGGGTTCGCCGCCGGCCGGGTGTTCGTCAACAATGTCTCCTTCGGCACGTACGCGGCCGTGGTGGCCAATCCCGCCTACCGGGACCAGAAGGTCCGCACGGCGCTGCGGGAGCTGCCCGAACTCCTCACCGGTGACAAGGCCCCCAGCCTGCGGATGCGGGCCGGCCGGACGCGGGCCGAGGGCCTGCAGGCGCTGCTCGTCAGCAACAACCCGTACCGGCGTGCCGTCGACGTCTCCCGCCCGGGACGCCGGGTCTGCCTGAACTCCGGACGGCTCGGCGTACTGTGCCTGCGCGTCGGCAGCACCGCGCAGGCGGCCCGGCTGCTGCGCGGCCCGCGCTCGCCGGGGCTGAGCCGGCTGACCGCGCGGGAGGTCGTCGTCGAGGCGGACGCGCCCACCGTCCCGGCCGGTATCGACGGGGAGCACGTCGTGCTGCCCGCACCCGTCGTGTGCCGGATCGCTCCCGGGGTCCTGCGGGTCCGCGTGCCGCGCCGCCGCCCCGGTTCACCGGTCGCCCGACCGGCCGCCGACTGGCCACGGGTGGCGCGGCTCGCGCTGGGGAGATGACGTCACCCGGCGCCGGTGGTCCACTGCGCGCCGGGATGGGAGCGCATGTCGTGGAAGCCCTCCAGCCCTGGCACCCGGCCCAGTACGGCGTCGTATCTACGGCCTTCACGTCCTTGCGGCCCGCCTGGCGACCCACTTGCCGAGCTCCCACAGCCCGAGCAGCACCAGCGCCGGCACCAGCGCCCAGCCGAACTGCCGCGCGTTGATCTGGGTCGTGCCCAGCAGCCGCCGGAAGCCGTCCATCTGCGTGACCAGCACCGCGAGGACGAACTCCACGAGCATCGCCCAGTTCATCTGCTTGCTGTCGAAGCTGGCGGTGGTCAGGACGGTCTCCGTCTCGCTGCGGCATTCGAGCGCGGCCACGATCAGGCAGAGCGCGAAGGACGTGAACGCGATGGACTGGCCGACGGCGGTGCTGCCGTAGTGCGACTCGCCGAGCTTGCTCAGGGCGAGCAGGCCGATCGTGATCACCAGCCCGGACAGCCCGACCGTGATCATCACGCCCCTGGTCAGCACGGGATCACCGCGCGGACGCGGTCTGCGCTCCATGAGTCCGGGACTCTGCCGGTCGAAGCCGAGCGCGAAGCCGAAGGCCGCGTTGACGAAGAAGTGGATCCACAGCACCTGGGCCGGGGTGAAGGGTTCGCCCGCCGCGATGTCGAACAGGGTCGCGCCGAGGAAGGTCAGGACGAACACCACGAGGAGCACGAGGACGAAACGGATGTACTTCGTGAGGTTGTCGTAGATCTTGCGGCCCTGCTCGACGGCGAAGACGATCGTCGCGAAGTTGTCGTCGGCCAGCACCATCCGCCCGGCGTTCTTGGCGACCTCCGTGCCGGAGCCCATGGCGATGCCGATGTCGGCCGCCTTGATGGCCGGGGCGTCGTTGACGCCGTCCCCGGTCATGGCCACCACGTCGCCCTTCTTCTTGAGCGTGTCGGCGAGCAGCACCTTGTGTTCGGGGGCGACGCGGCCGACCACCCCGATGTCGTCGATCCGGGCGAGCCGCCCGCTCTCCGGCAGCGCGGCGAACTCGGCGCCGAGGAGCGCCTCGCCCTCGATGCCCAGCTGCTGGGCGATGGCGGCGCCCGTGACGACGTCGTCGCCGGTCACCATCCGCACCCGGATGTGCGCGGCCTGCGCGTCGGCCACGGCGGCCCGCGACTGCGCGCGAGGCGGGTCGAGCATGCCGACCAGGCTCGTCATCTGCAGGTCGGTGACGTGGGCGAGCAGGTCCCCGTCCGGATCGAAGGCGGCGGGGTCGAGGTCCCGGCGCGCGGCGGCCATCACCCGCAGCCCCTCGCCGCCCATGCGCTCGACGTGTGTCTGGGCCCGCTCACGCAGCTCCGCGTCCCAGGGGACGGCCGCACCGTCGCGCAGCGCGGTGGCGGCCCGGGCCATGACCGCGGGTGCCGCACCCTTCACGAAGCACCGTACGACCGGGCGGCCGGCCGCGTCCGTGGCCGAGTGGAAGGTGGCCATCAGCTTGTACGACGGGTCGAAGGGCAGCGTGGCCAGCCGGGGCAGCCGTTCCCGGGTGGCGTCGATGTCCAGCCCGGCCTTGTGGCCGAGCACCAGCAGGGCGCCCTCGGTCGGGTCGCCGACCACCTTGCCGTCCACGAGCCCGGCGTCGCTGGCGACCACGTAGGGCAGGATCGCGTCCTCGATACGGGGTGTGCTGCCGACGGCGTGATGGACCTTGCCCTCCAGGCTGTAGCCGGTGCCGGAGACGGTGTAGCGGTCGGCGGGATCGACGACCTCCACGACGGTCATCTGGTTCATGGTGAGCGTGCCGGTCTTGTCGGAGTTGATCGCCGAGGTGAACCCCAGCGACTCCACCGACGGCAGGTCCTTCACGATCGCCTGACGCCGGGCCAGGTCCAACCCGCCGATCGACAGGATGGTCTGGGTCACCGTGGGCAGGGCCTCCGGGATGGCGGCGATGGCCAGCGAGACGGCGCTCACGAACAACGCGTCCCACGCATTACCGCGGCTGCGCCCCAGGACGAACATCACGATCATCGTCAGTCCGGCCGCCCCCGTGATCCACAGGGTGAGCCGGTTGAGCTCCTGGTCCAGCGGCGAGGCCTCGCGGGGCGTGGCCGACAGCATCCCGGAGATGCGGCCGAGTTCGGTGCCGGCGCCCGTGGCCGTGACGATCACCGTCGCGCTGCCGTGCGTGACGGGCGTGTTCATGAACGCCATGTTCGTCCGGTCCCCGGGGCCCAGGTCGTGGCCGGCCAGGGTCGTCGCATCCTTGGCGGCGGGCACGCTCTCGCCCGTCAGCGCCGACTCGTCGATCTGCAGGGCGCTGGCGCCGACGATCCGGCCGTCGGCGGGAACCTCGTCCCCGGCGGCGAGGAGGACGACATCGCCGACGACGACCTCCTCGGCCGGGATCTCGGACTCCGTCCCGTCCCGGCGCACCCGGGCGGTCGCCTTCAGCATCGACTTGAGCGCGTTCATGGCGCTCTCCGCCTTGCCCTCCTGCCGCATGCCGACGACCGCGTTGAGGACCGTCAGCACGACCAGCAGGATGCCCGTGCTCCACTGCGCGATCAGGAACGACACCACGGCGGCGGCGACCAGGACCAGCTGCATGTAGCTGCGGTACTGGGCCAGGTAGCGGCGCCAGCCCGGCAGGGGTTTCTCCTCCGGCAGCGCGTTCGGACCGTTCGCCCGCAGCAGCTGCGCCGCCCGCGCCGAGGACAGCCCCACGGCCGGATCCACGTCGAACGCGGCGGCGACCTCCTCCGCGGGACGTGCGTACCAGGCCGGGTCGCCCGTCGCTCCCTCGTGCGGGGCATCCGTCCGCGCGGTCACGGCGCGCGCCTCTTACCGGATTTCCCGTGGCGTGATTTGCCTTTGGGAACAGAAGCGGCATACGGATCGGGCGCGGCACCCTTGGGCGCCTCACGCTCCAGCTCCTGTCTCACCTCGGCCAGGCCACGCCGGGTCTCGTCACTGACCCGCGGGTACTGGGGATCGATCTCGATCAGGGTGTGCGCCAGCACCGCGGCCGCGCAGACGCGGGCGAACCACTTGTGGTCGGCCGGTACGACGTACCAGGGCGCCCAGTCCGTGCTGGTGGCGGACAGCATCTGCGAGAACGCGCGCTGGTAGTCGTCCCACCGGGCCCGCTCCCGGACGTCGGCGGGCGAGAACTTCCAGTTGCGCTCGGGAACGTCGATGCGCTTGAGGAAGCGGATGCGCTGCTCCTCCTTCGACAGGTTCAGGAACAGCTTCACGATCCGGAACCCGTTGTCGGTCAGGTAGCGCTCCCAGTCGTTGATCTCCCGGTAGCGCCGGTCCCACACGTCCGGACCGCGCACCGAGTCCGGCAGCCGCTGCCGGTCGAGGTTCTCCGGGTGCACCCGTACGACCAGGACCTCCTCGTAGTGGGACCGGTTGAAGATGCCGATCTCGCCGCGCCCCGGCAGCCGGCAGGCGTAGCGCCACAGATAGTCGTGATCGAGCTCCTCGGCCGAGGGCACCTTGAAGCTGGACACCCGCACCCCCTGCGGGTTGACGCCGCTCATCACATGGCGGATCGTCCCGTCCTTGCCGCCCGCGTCCAGGGCCTGCAGGATCACCAGCACCCCATAGGTGTCCTGGGCCGCCAGCCGCCGCTGGTATTCGGCGAGCAGCTCGACACCGGTGCGGAGCAGCTCGACGCCCTCTTTCTTCTTCTTCCGCAGGCCTGCCTTGTAGCCGGGATCGAAGTCCTCCGCCAGACGCACCTTCTTGCCGGGCTCGACCCGCAGCGGCCCGATGAACTCCGCTATGCGTTCGGCCATGTCGTCGGCCATCGTCCGCCTGCCTTCCGCCGTGGCCCGGCCCACCGGCCCGGCCTCGTGCCCACGTCGCCCTCCCGACAGGATCGAACCGATCGACGGGGCCGGCCTCACCCTCCCCGGGTGGTTGCCAACGGGGGGCGGCAACGGTCCGGAACAGCGAGGGTGCGCGGGAGGCGCTACTCGCCGTCCGCCGGGTGCAGGTCCTGCTCGGTCCAGATCGTCTTGCCGGTGGGGGTGTAGCGCGTGCCCCAGTGGTGCGTCATCTGGGCGATGATGAACAGGCCCCGGCCTCCCTCGTCGTCGTTCTCCGCGTGCTTCAGATTGGGCGTCGTGTGGCCGGTGTCGGAGACCTCGCAGATCAGGTTCCGGTCGCGGATCAGGCGTACCTGGATCGGGCCGCCGCCGGCGTAGCGGATGGCGTTGGTGACCAGTTCGCTGACGATCAGCTCGGTGGTGAACGCCAGGTCGTCCAGCCCCCAGTCGCCGAGCTGCTTCGCGACGGCGGAGCGGATGGTGGCCACCGCCGCCGGGTCCGGGGCCAGTGCCCACTGGGCGAACCGGTTCCGGTCGAGCATGCGGGTGCGGACCGTGAGCAGTGTCGCGTCCACGTCCACCGCCCCGGGCAGCAGGGTGTCCACCACCGTGTCGCACAGCGCCTGCAGGGACCTGCAGTCGCCGGCGAGTACGTGGGACAGCTGCGTGAGCCCGGCCTCACGGCTTTCGGCCGCCTGGAGGAGGCCGCCCGTGAAGAGGGCGACGACGCTGCCCGGCGGGAACTCCAGTTCCGTGCTCTGGTAGGGCGGGCCACCGACACCGAGCGGCGGTCCTGACGGCAGCTCCGGACACTCGACGACGCCGTCGCGCGGTACGACGACCGCCTGCACCGAGTCCCCGGCCCGCGCCAGACTGCACTTTCCCGAAGCGGGGTCGTACACCGCGTACAGGCAGGCCACGCCCAGCGCCGCGGTGGTCCGCGGCCTCAGGTGGCCCGGCCCCTGTCCGGTCCCGCGCTCGTGCGCGGTCTGCTCGGCCAGGTCGTCCAGGCGGGACAGCAGCTCGTCCGGGCTCAGGTCCAGGCGGGCCAGGACGCGTACCCCCGTGCGCAGCTGCCCCATGGTCGCCGCGGCGCGCAGGCCGTGACCGAGCACGTCCCCGACGACCAGGCCGACCCTGCTGCCCGACAGCGGGATGACGTCGTACCAGTCACCGCCCACCCCGGACCCGCTGTCGGCGGGCTGGTAACGGCTCGCCGAGTCGAGGGCGGCGTGTGACGGCAGGCGGCGCGGAAGCAGGCTCCGCTGAAGCTTGAGGGCCACCGTGTGGCCACGGGTGGCCAACGGCATCAGCAGGAGACCGACCAGCAGGGCGCCCAGGCCCAGGACGGTGACCCCGCCGGTCGGTCCGATCAGCGGCAGGTCGACGCTGGTCGAGCCGTACCGCGGGTTCGCGTAGACGACGAAGGTGGCGTACAGGAACAGCAGGAGCATGCTGAGCCCGCCGAGCGCCGGGAACACGCCCTTGAAGACCATGTCCCTGACGCTTCGGGTGAGGACCTTGCGGTAGTACCAGAGGCAGGCGAAACCGGTCACTCCGTACTGGAACGCGATCGCGAGCCCGACCGAGTCGATCGAGTCGGCCACGATGTTCTGGCTGAACGACGTCAGCAGGACCAGCAGGGCGATCGAGACCGCTCCCATGCCGATGGTCGCCCAGGTCGGGGTGAGAAACCTGCGGTGGATCCGGGCGAACCGGGCGGGGAGGGCCTTGTGGACCGCCATGGAGAAGACGGTCCTGGCCAGGGGCAGGATGGTGGTCTGGGCGGAGGCCAGCGCCGAGGTCAGCACCATCAGGATCAACAGTCTCGACAGGACCAGCCCCGTCTCGTGGCTCCCGAACACGGCATCGCCCAGTCCGGAGA
Source organism: Streptomyces sp. NPDC001450 (assembly GCF_053597295.1). Lineage (NCBI taxonomy): Bacteria > Bacillati > Actinomycetota > Actinomycetes > Kitasatosporales > Streptomycetaceae > Streptomyces > Streptomyces sp. NPDC001450. The sequence continues at coordinate 203,226 of NZ_JBSFHY010000013.1, read as the reverse complement.
ACACGTCGTCCGAGTTGTTCGGGTTGCCGAGCCCGATACCCGAGGCGCCGACACCCGCGAACGCCTGCGCCGACGTGGACACCAGCCCGTACATGACCAGGAGCAGCACGGTGGCGAGGACCGCGGCGCGCCCGGGGATGCGCGTGCTGTCGACGGTCTCCTCGTTGACCGCGAAGGCGGTGTCCCATCCCCAGTAGATGAAGACGCCCGCGAGGACGCCCGAGGTCAGGGCCCGTGCCGAGGACACCTCGAAGGGGTTGAACCAGGAGGCGGAGACGTGGATCGCCGTCGCGGGAGGACTACTGCTGTAGACCCTGACCAGCGCGGCGACGGCGAACAGGGCCAGCATCAGCACTTCCAGGCACAGCAGCCAGCGCTGCACGGCCGCCGAGAACCCGATGCCGACGTAGCAGATCGCGGTCAGCACGGCGATCCAGACGATGCCGGCCACGGTGGTCCACAGCCGGCTCTCCCCCAGTTCGTCCAGGCCCACCAGCCGGAAGCCGTAGACACCGGCGATCTCGGCGAGGTTGACCATGACGATGATGTCGGCGACGACGATGCCCCAGCCGCCCATCCAGCCGGTGCGCGGTCCGAAGGCGCGGGTGGCCCAGGTGAAGGTGGTCCCGCAGTCGGCGTTGCTCGCGTTGAGCTCCCGGAAGGCGTATGCGACCAGCAGCATCGGGATGAAGGCCAGCATGGTGACGATCGGGGCCTGCAGTCCGACCCCGGCCACGATGATGCCCAGCGTGGCGGCGACGCTGTACGCCGGGCCGGTGGAGGCCAGGCCCATGACCACCGAGGAGAACATGCCCAGGGCGTTGTTCTTGAGCCCCTTGCGGCCGGCCCCCGTCCCGGGGGCGGGGCGGCCGGCGGACTCGACGCCGCCAAAGTGCCTCACACTTGATTCCAACGCGGGGCCGCTCACCTCCGCAACAGCGCGGGGCGCCGACCTGTTTCGCTTCTCGATTCGTCCAGGCCGGCCGCGTGAACCTCACATCTTGCTCAGAAGACTCACGGAGGCAGGCAGTCCGCCCCTCGGCGCTGACATGATCTCGTCAGCCGTGAGCAGTCAACCGATCGCGGCACGCCACCTCCCTGACCAGGAGAAATGTCATGCCCACATCCAAGGGGGCCTTGCGGACCCTCGCAGGACTGAGCATCGCGTGTGCCGCGCTGCTCACTCCGCTCACCGGCTGCACCTCGGACCACACCGAGGCCAAAAAGCCCGCGCGGCCCACACGTTCGCCCGAGCCGGGTTCGGTGGCGGCAACAGCCACTCCGAGCAGCAGTGCACAGCCCCCGGTCCAGCAGCCCCCACGGCTGGACGCCGACGAAACACTCGCCGCCCGCCAGAAGGCGACCACCGGGAACGCGAGCCTCGCCTTCGGCAAGGGCAGGAAGGGGGACGCACTGATCGTCGCGGTCCGCTGCCAAGGCGCGGGCAGGATCAAGGTCGCGGTGCGGTCCGCGCACGTCACCTTCCCGCTGGAGTGCCTCGCCGGCCAGGTCAGCACCACCTACAACCAGCTGGCTGTCAGCGGCGTGGATCGCAGCGGCGTCGTCTCCGTCGAGGCGCCCTCATCCGTTCGCTGGTCGATGACCGTCGGCCGCGGTGCACCCGCGCAGGAGGAGACCCCCACGGCGACGGCCGAATCACTCTGACCCACCACGTGAAGGGCTGAGATCCGTCTCCTGGACGGACAGGAACGGGACTTCGACGACAGGTGGTGCCTGTCAGGCACGGGAACCTGGAAAGTGACCGACAAGCGGACGGGGTGGAACGACGGCCGGCACGTCCAACTGACCCTCACCGCACGGACCGCGGCGGCGACACGTGCGCCGGAGCCGAACGACCCGCCCGCCCCGATGGCGGACCGCGCCCAGCCGTGCAACGCCGCCGATCACGTCGCAGCGGCGATACCGGGCCGGCGACCGATGAGTTCCGGAACTCGGTGGGGTCTGCCTCTGCGCAAGCGAAAGCCGCGCACCAACTCTGTGAGGGGACCATGACCACCCACGCACTACCGCCCGTCGTCGACGCCGCGACCTGGGAGCGCCGGCTCGAGGCACTGCGCGCCCGGGAGAAGGCCGCGACGCGGGAGCTCGACGCCATCGCCGCCGAGCGTCGTCGCCTGCCGATGGTCGAGATGCCCGACTACATCCTCGAGGGCGAGGACGGCCCCGTTCGGCTGGCGGACATCTTCGAAGGCAAGAGGCAACTGATCGTCTACAACCACATGTGGTTCGCCGGCAAGGAATGGCAGTGCCCGGGCTGCACGGGGTTCACTTCGCAGTACACCCGTCTGGAGTTCCTGGACGACTACGACGCGCGATTCGTCGTCGTCACCCAGGGCCCGATCGAAGAGGCACTCGCCTACAAACGGCGGGTCGGCAACCGGATGGCGTGGTACTCGACCTCCGACAGCCCGTTCGGGGCCGACGTCGGCGCACCGCCCGACGGAGGTTTCGCGGTCAACGTGTTCCTGCGCGACGGCGACACCGTCTACCGCACCTGGCACACGAACGGTCGGGGTACCGAGCAGCTCAGTCACACCTTCGCGCTGATCGATGTCCTACCGTACGGGCGGCAGGAGGAATGGCAGGACTCGCCCGAGGGCTGGCCTCAGTCGCCCACCTACAGCCGGTGGGCGAGGTCCGAGGACATCGCCGCGCTCTATGGCCCGGGCTCCGGCGACGGCTGAAGCGACGCCGACACGGTCAGGAAACCAGAACGTCGATGCCGTCCCCCAGCAGCTTCAGCCCGAACACGAAGAACAGAGCCGCCATGACAGCGATGTTGTGCCGCGCCGCCCATTCCTTCCAGTTGGCCAGCATGTTCTTCGCCCGCTCACCCATGACCAGGAAGACGCCCAGCGGAGTCAACGGCCCCACGGATGCGACGAGAACGAAGATCGCGAGCGCGGCGATCTGCTCTTCGACCGGCAGCCCCGACGAGCTGATGGACGCTGCCGCGGCAATGGTCAGCGGGGCGTTCTTCACATTCCCGGCCGACAGCAGGAGAGCGAGAAGGAAGACCTTCACCGGTGTGAAACGGTCGATCGCGGCCATCCATTGAGGCAACTGTGCCTGCGTGACATCTGCAGGGCGATGACGCCACAGCCTCACCGCGAAAAGAACCAGTGCCACCCCCAGGGCGAGTTTGAGAGCCCCCACCCAGTCGGCCGGCTGCCCGTGGGTGGTGGCACTCCGGTGGCCGCCGATGACCAGCATCACCACGCCCAAGGCCGACAGACCCACCACCCAGCCGGCGGCGAACACCAGTCCGTTCACGCGTCCCCGAGGCGTGGCCAGCACGATGATGATGGCGACGATCGGCAGCGGACTGACGGCGACACCGGCCGCCAACCCCAGCACATCACCCAGCACTTCACCCATGCGTAAAGAATCAACGACGGCGCACGGTCCTTGCCGCATGGGCACGTGGCACGCGAGTGAATGGCGCCCACGGGTGCCCTGGTTCCCCGGGTGCGGGCGATGTGCATGCGGGATAGGCTTTTGACGACAAGGTCAGGTTCTCTGGGCGGTTTACAGACGCCGGTCGCCTTATTCGCGACGTTCAGTTTATTCGCGACGCTCAGTTCTTTCTGTTGAGACCCGACGAGCGCGGTGCGCCCCCTCGCACTTTCCAGGAGTGGGCAACGGCCGAATCCCTTCTCTCCAAGCCTTTCTCGCGCTTTGCGTGCCGGATCGGCACCGGCTTCAGGGTCCGCAGCTTGCAGTCCCTGTGGAGGTCGGGATGAGAATTGTCGTGGACCTTTCCCGATGTGAGGGGTATGCGCAGTGCGCGTTCCTCGCTCCGGACGCGTTCCGGATGCACGGCGAGGAAGCACTGATGTACGACCCGAACCCCGACGACGCCCGGCGCGACCAGGTGCTGCGCGCCGCGGCGGCCTGCCCGGTCCAAGCGATTCTGGTCGACCAGCTGGAGGGACGGGACGTACCGGCGGAGGCGTCGAAGTCATGACCAGCGCCGACAACTTGCGTGCGTTCAAGCGTGATGGCCGCATCGTGGTCGTCGGGGCGTCGCTGGCTGGGCTGCGGGCCGCGGAGGCTCTGCGCGACGAGGGTTTCACCGGATCGTTGACCATGATCGGTGACGAGCTGGGCGAGCCCTACGACCGGCCTCCCCTGTCCAAGCAGGTACTGACCGGGTGGGTGCCGGCCGACGGCACCAAGCTGCCGCGACGCCGTGACGTCAATGCGGAGTGGCTGCTGGGCGTGCCCGCCAGCGGGCTGGACCTGGCGACCAACCACGTGCGTCTCGCCGACGGACGCGAGGTTCCCTTCGACCGGGTGCTGATCGCTACCGGGGTGCGGGCACGGCCCTGGTTCGTCGAGAGCGAGGCAGCCCTGGACGGGGTGTTCGTCGTACGTACACGCGAGCACGCCGAGGGCCTGCAGCGAGCCCTCGCCGCCGGGCCCTCCCGCGTACTGGTCATCGGTGCGGGATTCACCGGCTCCGAGATCGCCTCCATCTGCCGCGAGCGGGACATCCCGGTGACCGTCGCCGAACTCGCGCCGGCTCCGCTGGTCGGGGCGCTCGGTGCCATGGTCGGTGAGATCGCGGCGGACATGCAGCGCGCTCACGGCGTCGACCTGCGCTGCGGCGTCAAGGTCACCCGGCTGGAGGGCGACGCGCAGGGGCACTTCCGCCGCGCCCACTTCGACGACGGCAGCACCATCGACGCCGACGTGGCGGTGGTGGCACTCGGAGGCATCCGCAACACCGAGTGGCTGCGGGACTCGGGCCTGGCGGCGGGTGTCTGGGGAATCGCCTGCGACACGGGCTGCCGCGCCCTCGACCTCAACGGCCTGATCACCGACGACGTCTTCGTCGCCGGAGACGTGGCACGCTGTCCGAACCCGATCTACGAGTACCGGCTCATCTCGCTGGAGCACTGGGCCAACGCCGTGGAGCAGGCCGAGGTCGCGGCGCACAACATGGTCAGCGGACAGGCGGACCGCTGGCCCCACCTGTCCATCCCGGTGTTCTGGTCGATCCAGTTCGGCGTCAACATCAAGTCCGTCGGCGTGCCGACCTTCGCCGACGAGGTGGTCGTCACCCAGGGATCGGTGCCCGACCACCGTTTCGTCGCCGCGTACGGCTACCGGGGCCGCGTCACCGCGGCGGTCAGCTTCAACAACGCCAAGTGGCTGGACCACTACCGGCAGCTGATCGAGACGGCCGCACCCTTCCCGCCGCCCTGGCCCACGCCCGACCAGCCCCTCGACATGAAACCGGTGCCCGTCGACTTCCCCGGCCCCGCCCTGATCGCCCAGGGAGCGACCGTGGTCGTCACCGGCAATGACCCAGGTGAGCGGCGCGTCACGTCCATCCAGCAGCACCGGTGAGAGGGAAGGCAAGATGACCACGACCGAGACGCCCGACACCCTGCGCCGGATCCTCGACTACTCCTCCCGGGCCGACCCGTACCCGCTGTACGCCGAGCTGCGCGAGACGCCGGTGGCACTGCAGGAGGACGGCAGTTACGTCATCAGCGCCTATCGCGAGCTCACGGACATCCTGCACAACCCGCACCTGAGCTCCGACGTCCGCAATCTGTCACATCCGATGGAGGCATTCGAGAGATCCGGCACGCCGGCGTTCATCAACCTCGACCCTCCCGAGCACGACCGCCTGCGGCGTATGGCGATGCGTCACTTCGGCCCCCCGCACACCCCGGGGCTGGTGGCCGGCCTGGAACCCGACCTGACCGCCACCGTCGGCAGCCTGATCGACGACTTCGCGGGCAAGGAGCAGATCGACGTCGTCGACGACTTCGCCTACCCGTTCCCCGTCACCGTGATCTGCCATCTGCTCGGCGTGCCACGCGAGGACGAACCGAGGTTCCACCTGTGGGTGAACGCCATCATCGAGTCGATCGACTACAACCCCAAGATCGACCCGAAGGAGAAGCTGGAGAACGGCCGGCAGGCCACCGAGGACCTGCGCGCGTACCTCGGCGGGCTGGTGGAGCAACGCCAAGGCCGGCCGGGTGACGACCTGCTGTCACGGCTGGCCAACGACGACGGGCCGGAGGGGCGGATGGCCGACGACGAAATCGTCGCCACCGCCAACCTGTTGCTGATCGCCGGTCACGAGACCACCGTCAACCTCATCACCAACGGCATGCTGACGCTGCTGCGCCACCCGCAGGTGCTGCGGCGACTGCGCGACGAACCGGGCCTGGTCGTCCCTCTGGTCGAAGAACTGCTGCGCTACGAGCCTCCCGTGCACATCATTCCGTGGCGGGCGGCGTACAGCGACATCACCGTCGCGGACACAGTCATCCCCAAAGGCTCGCGGATCCTGCTCATGCTGGCCTCGGGCAGCCGCGATCCGAACCGCTTCCACGATCCCGACCGCTTCGACCCCGATCGGCGTGACAACCAGCACCTCGGCTTCGGCAGCGGCATCCACCTGTGCTTCGGCGGCCCACTGGCCCGGCGCGAAACCCAGATCGCGCTGACCGAACTGGTACGCCGTCTCGACCGACCCCGGCTGGTCGCCGACCCACCGCCGTACCGGCGCAGCCCCGTCCTTCGCGGTCCGATCCATCTGCACATCGAGCAGGGTGACAGTTGACGCGACAGCCGCCACCGATCGAGTGCTGACGCTCAAACTGAGGCGCCGGGGAGGGGTTGTTCGGTCCAGATGGACTTGCCGTTGGGGGTGTGGCGGGTGCCCCAGCGCTGGCAGAGTGCGGAGATGAGCTGCAGGCCGCGGCCGCCCTCGTCGGTGGCGGAGGTGTGGCGGATGTGCGGCGTGGTCAGGCTGGCGTCGGAGACCTCGCAGATCAGTGCGCGGCTGCGGAGCATGCGCAGCCGGATGGGGCCGCAGGCGTGCCGGATGACGTTCCCGACCAGCTCGCTGACCACGAGTTCGGTGGTCATGATCAGGTCCTCGTCGGCCAGGTCCCAGTCGGTGAGCTGGGCGCGGACCAGCTCGCGGGCCCGGCCCGCCGCCACCGGGTCCTCCGGCAACGGCCACTCCGCGATGTTCTCCGCGTCCAGCGGGTGGGTCCGGGCCAGCAGCAGGGCGGCGTCGTCTGCCAGCACGCCGTGGGCGGGGAGGAGAGCGGAGGTGAGGGTGGCGCAGAGGGCGTCCAGGTCGGACGCGTCCGCCGGTGAGGTCGGCATGGCGTTCACGGACCGGAAGAGGAGCTCGGCCAGGTGGTTCATGCCGGTGGTGACATCCCTGTCCTTGCTCTCGACCAGGCCGTCGCTGTAGAGGGCGAGCAGGCTGCCGGCGGGCAGTGGGGTCTCGAGCGTTTCGAAGGGCGGAGCGGCCACCCCCAGTGGCGGGTCCGGGGTCATGGACAGGAAGGTGACGGTGCCGTCGGGGTGGGCCACCGCCGGGGGCGGCTGACCGGCGCTGGCGTACGACAGACACCGGCTCACCGGGTCGTAGATGCCGTAGAGGCAGGTCGCGAAGGCATCGTTGCCCAGCTCGCCGACGATGTCGTTGAGGTGGCCGAGGATTTCGTCGGGCGGCAGCTCCAGCTCCGAGAGGGTGCGGACGGCTGTGCGGAGCCGGCCCATGGTGGCGGCCTCGGCCATGCCATGGCCCATGACGTCGCCGATCACGAGCGCCACCCGGGCCGCGGAGAGGGGGATCACGTCGTACCAGTCGCCGCCGACGTCGGCTCCCTGTTTGGCCGACTGGTAGCGCGCCGCTGTCGTCACCTCGGGCAGCTTGGGCAGTACCTGTGGCAGCAGGCTGCGCTGGAGGGTGCGGGCGCGGGTCGTCGCCTCGTCGTAGAGCCCGGCTCGCTCCAGCGCCTGCGCGATCAGTCCGCTGAGCGCGGTCAGCAGCGTTCGTTCGTCGTCGTCCAGTACCCGCGGTCGTCCGAAGGAGATCACCGCCGCGCCGATCTCGCGCCCCGACACCGCCAGCGGCAGAAAGGCCCACGCCTGCTTGTCGCTCTCCCGGATCAGGGTCTCGGTCCCCGGGTAACGCTCCAGGAACTCCTCCGAGGAGGAGATACAGAGGGGGGTGAGGGTGTGCAGGGCGTCTCCCGCCGGGTTCATGGTGTCCCGCACTGCCCAGTGCCCGTCCAGCAGTCGGGTGAAGCGCTCCGCATGTCCCCGGGAGCCGACCACGGTCAGCCGGTCGCCGACCACGCCGAGCATGATGAGCCCCGTGGCTCCGAGGGGTGTCATCACACCGTCGGCCGTCGCCGCCATCACATCCTGGGCCGTGACAGCCTCGGCCAGCTCCCGCGTGATCCGCTGCACCAGGGCCGCCCGCTCCGCGGACGCCCGCTCCGCGGCGGCCCGCTCGGCCTCCCGCAGATGCCGCTCGGTGGTGTCGGTGATGTAGAGCGTGAGGCCTTCCGGCACCGGCACCAGCCGCAGGTGGTACCAGGACGTCCCGTCCGGCCCCGGTACGTCGAATCCGGCCGGCCGGCCCTCGGCCGCCGTCGCCCGGCACCGTTGCTCCAGCCCCGGCACGGCACGTACCGCGGGGATGTTCCAGAGCAGGGCTCCGGCCACGTCTCCCGCGGCCCCGAGGAACCGCTCGGCGGCCTGGTTGAGAAATCCGATGCGCCAGTCCGTGCCCAGGGAGACGAAGCCGTCGCTCATGTGGCGCAGCGCCCGCCCCACCGACTCGGCGGCGGCGTGCGTTTCGCTGCTGTCCCGGAGGGTGCCGATCACCTTCACCGGTGCGCCGTCTTCGTCCGTGATCGTCCGGGCACGGGCCTCGATCCAGAGGTACGTGCCGTCCTGGCGCCGGACCCGGTACTCGTTCTGGAAGCCGCCGCGGAGCTGGATGCCCGTGTCGAAGCCGGCCACCACCCCCGGCAGGTCGTCGGGGTGGATCAGCGCCGCCCACGCCTCGATGCCGCCGCTCATCACCTCCGGGTCGATGCCGACCAGCACCTCCTCGACGGGCCGGTCGGAGGTCAGCTCGCCGGTGCGCAGGTCCCAGGTGTACGAGACGGGGGGCGCCCCTTCCACGTCCCACGCAGGGGCGGACTCCCGCGGTCCTGGCTCGTTCTCCAGGGCGCGCAGCAGGGTGGGGGACGGATTGAGGATCCCGGACGACCCGAGCCTCCCGGACATCCAGGTCGCCACCTCGTCCAGAAACGCGCACTCCGCCGCACCGGGCTCGTCGCCCGGGGCGAAGAGGACGGAGAGCGCGCCACGTCGCCGGCCACCGCCCGGAATGGGGACGGCCAGGTGACCGATGCCGACGGGGAGCCGGGAAGGCCACAGGGCGGCGGGGTCCCGGCCGGGCACCGGGTCGGGCGGAGCCAGGTCGGGCTGCCAGGTGATGGTGTCGTTGCGGGCGGCCCTGCTGGGCGGGGCCGTGCCCCGTACCGGGATGATCAGCCAGGGCCGGGTCATCGACTCCGGCAGGCCACTGTCGGCGACCAGGTAGAGGATGCCGCTCATGCCGCCGCCCGGGAGATGCACCAGGCCGCCCAGGCCGTGCACCTCGGCCACCGCCTGCTGGAGCGCGGTCAGCAGCACCTCGACCTCGCGCCGGTCCTCGTCCACGGCGTCGAGCAGCCGCATCCGTATGCGGTGTGTTTCCGAGGGCCGTGCGGTCGGTATGGTCCGCAGACCCTGCGGCTGGTGCAGCGAATGGGGGACGTGGGGCATCGACGGGTCGGTGCTGTGCGCTTCGCCACCTCTGGTGTTCACCACTGTCGACTGTCGCCTCCGCTCACCCGCTGGGCTGCAAGTGATCGGATGTGGACCTGTAGCGATCTACATCCATCGAATCCATCTTAATCGGATTAACTTAGGCGATTTCATCTGTCAGGGGAACAGTCCGCCCTTGGGGCGGCCTCCCGACAATGGGCGTGGCCACGTCAGGGTGGGCAGCTGCTGCAGCTGGACGGCGAGCGCATTCGCCCTTCGGCGTCCGTCGTCGGCCATCGCTGTGCGCGGTCACCTCCTCCTCGCTCACCCCGCCAGCGCCTCACCCACCCGATCGAGTGCCCTGGGCCCCCGCCCGCTCCGGCACGAGAGTGGCACGGCCCGGGGCCGCTCCTTGGCTCCCTCGATGCGAACTACGAGCACGATGGTCGCTGAGTTTCGTCGGGCCGGTCAGGAGGGCTGCGCGGTCCATGAACGGCTGTCGCCGGTCGGCACGGTCGCTGTCCAGCACTGCTGTACCTGGCCTACAACAACCAGTGCGGCACCACCCCCGGCATTAGCCCACCTGGCCGGGTGCAACTGTGCCGATCAGCGGTCGACGCGGTCTCCCATGCTTGCATCCTGCGAGGAGGCCCATGACATGACTGACGAGACACAGCAAGGCACCCGCTCCCGACTCACCGCGTCCCGGCGTCATGTGCTGGCGGCGGCCGCCCTGGCGCCCATAGCTGCCAGTGTGCCGGCCCGGGCCCACGCCCTGTCCGCCGGACCGGCGGACCGCGCCCTGGTCGAACCGGTGAGGACCAAGCTGACGGACTGGGCGGACGTGGGCGACGCTCTCGGCCGACCCGGTGACATGAGGCGGTTCATGTACCACACGGGCTTGCCGCGCCGGGACCTCACGGTCTACTCGCGCGGCATCCTGATCAACCCCGCGCTCGCCCTCGGTACGCACGTGTCCTTCGTCCGATACGCGGACCAGAGCACGCTCTTGATGGGTGACGCTGTGGTCACCGAACGCGAACTGCAGCACTTCTGTGACGTCCTGCAGGAGCACGGGATCATGCAGACCGCCATCCACAAGCACCTGCTCGCCCACGAACCGGATGTCTGGTGGGTCCATCTGCACGCCCACGGTCACGATCCGGTCGCCGTCGCTCGCGGTCTGCGCGCCGCATTCGACTGCACCGGTACTCCACCCGCCGAACCCGCCACCCCTTCGCCGCCCGTCGACCTGGACACCACCGCCATCGACGCCGCAATGGGCGTCAAGGGCAGCGCTGACGGCGAGATCTACAAGTCCACCTATGTCCGTCGCGAGACCGTCGCCGACGGCCGTATGGCCCTGCCTTCGGGACTGGGCTCGACCACCTCCGTCAACTTCCAGCCGCTCGGCGGCGGAAGGGCCGCCCTCAGCGGCGACCTGGTCATGATCGCCGACGAGGTCCAGCCCGTCCTCGCGACCCTGCGACGCGGTGGGGTCGAACTCGTCGAGGTGCACCACCACAACCTCACCGACGAACCACGCCTGTTCTTCGTCCACTACTGGGCTGTCGGCGATGCCGTCAGGCTCGCCGAGGCCGTTCGCCGGGCCGTGGACGTCACCAACGTCGTACCCATGCCTGGAGGAGCCGGCTGATGACCGCGGACAACGAGACAATCACCTGCCCGTTCGACTTCAGCGAAGCACTTGAGTTCGACCCCGCGCTCGCGGACCTGATGCAACGCCGCTCCCCCGCGCGCATCCGGCTTCCCTACGGCAACGCGGATGCCTGGCTGATCACCGGCTTCGACTCCGTCAAGCAGGTGACCACCGACCCACGGTTCAGCAGGGCAGGCATCATCGGTCACGACTACCCCCGGATGACGCCGGAGCCGATCGTCTCGCCGGAATCGATCAACGTGATGGACCCGCCGCTCAGCAGCCGTGTCCGCCACCTGGCCTCGCAGGCCTTCACCCAGCAACAGGTCGAGAGCATGCGGCACCGGATCACCTGGCTCGCGGACCGCCTGCTGGACAACATGGAGAAAGAGGGAGCGCCGGCGGATGTGGTCCAGCACCTCTCCAACAAGCTCCCCCAGCACACCATCCTGGATCTCCTCGGTATCGGACGGGAGGAATGGCCCCGAGTCGAGGAGTCCCTGCACCAACTGCTCGTCGTCGGCGCGGGCAACAAGGAGGCCGCCGCGACAGCCAAGACCTATCTGACGGCCTACTTCACCGAACTCGTCGGGCAGCGCCGGAACTCACCCGGCCCCGACCTCATCAGCGCGATGGCCGCAGCGCGGGAGGGCGAGGAACAGCTCGACGACAAGGAACTGGCGGTCATGGCACTGACGCTGGCGCTCAGCGGCCAGGACACGGCGACCTGCCAGATCAGCGACATCACCTACCTGCTCCTGACACGCCCCGAGCTGATGCAGCACCTCACGCGCCGGCCCGAGACCCTGACCGACGTCGTGCACGAAATGCTCCGCTGCATCCCGTTCCGCAAAGGCGTCGGAATCCCCCGCGTGGCTCTCGAGGACGTGGAACTGGACGGGGCGCGGATCAAGGCGGGCGACTTCGTGCACGTGTCGTACCTGACGGCCAACCGTGACCCGGAGCGCTACCCGAACCCACACGTCATCGACCTCGACCGGCCCAGCGCTCCGCATATGACCTTCGGCTGGGGCGGACACCGGTGCATCGCGATGCCGTTGGCCATGGCGGAGCTCGAAGTGGCCATCGGCCGCCTTGTGGAGAGGTTCCCGGGCCTGCGGCTCGCGGTGCCGCCGGAGGAGCTGCGGTGGGACACGGAAACGATCAGGCGGTTTCCGCTGGAGCTGCCGGTGGCTTGGTAGGAGGCCTGCACCGCGCCGGGCCGGATGAGGTCGTACACCGGCTCGCGAAGTCGTGACCCGGCGCCACCGCTCACCGACGAGCCCCCCTCCCAGCAGGGAAGGGGGCTCAAGGGCCACACAGCCGGCACATGCGTGGAACGGCGTTCAGCCCCGCGCCGACGGTCGGTGGAGTCCGACGCGCCAACCCAGCCGGCCGGCACCGAACACATGCAGTGAGCGAACGCAGGCGCTGAGGCAGGGCACACCAGTTGCCGCTACGCAAGTTACCGCTGAGCATGAAGGTGTGGCAGTCCCCTGGCTGCTCCCTGTCGGGTTGAGCACCCCCGTCCCCATCGCCTACGGCAGTCGACCACCTCCGAGTAGGCCGCTCGCACGCATGTGAACCCCTCCCGCCCGAGGGTCGGGTTCAGGGGAACCTCGGTGGAAGTCGTCCGCTCAAACGAGGAAGCGATCATGATGAACAAGACTGCGAACCGAGTGGCGTCAGTCTCAGCGGGAGCCTGCCTCGCCGGCGCAGCGGCTGCGCAGGGGTACGCCCGCCTCCGTGCGCAGCGCCTGGCCAAGAAGTACGAGCAGTACCGGGTCGAGCATCGGGCCGAGCACGATCGGATCGACGCCCAGTTCAACCACCAGGACCGCATCGTCAATGGCCTCAACTGGCATTACGTGGACGAAGGCGCACGCGACGGCGAGGTCATCCTCTTCCTCCACGGACTGCCCGAGAGCTGGTACTCCTGGCGCCATGTGCTGCCGCTGGTGGATCACCAGTACCGCCTGATCGCCGTCGACATGAAGGGCTACGGCAGGTCCGACCACCACGACCGCGACTACAACTGGCACACAGTTGCCCGGCAGACCCTGGACCTGATGGACGACCTGGGCATCGACAGGTTCTACGTCGTCTCGCACGACTGGGGCACGGTCATCGGCAGCGTGCTCGTCGGCGATCACCCGGACCGCATCCTTGGATACGTCCGTATGGAACTCGATCTCGCCAGCCCCAAGTCCCTCGGCGACTGGATCACCTTCTACCGGCTCAAGCCACAGTGGCTCTACTGCCGCAGCTACCAGTTCGGGCGGTACAAAATGCAGGACCCGGCCGCCATCATCGACCAGGTCTACCCGTCGCGAATGACCACCTCTCTGCAGCCGGACGACCGCGACTACTTCGTGTACGAGTTCTCGCGGCCAGGCGTCGCCGAGGCGGTCTCGCGCTACTTCCTCGCCCGCAACTGGGATCTTCCCGCCGCCATGGACCGAATAGGCGAGAACGGCCTCCCCTTCCCGATCCTGCAACTACAGGCGACCGAAGACCACGCGCAGCCGCAGTGGCTCTTCCATGACGCCGAAAGCCGCTTCCCCGACATCCAGCTGGAATGGGTGAGCGACGCCAGCCACTTCGACAACCTCGACCAGCCCACCCAAGTGGCCGAGGCGATCAACCGCTTCGTGCACGACACCAGCACATCACCTCCCCGGCGCGAGACGATGGGGCGCAGCTGATCGGTACGGCAGAGCGTCAATCCGCTCTCCACACCCAGCCGGTGGCGAACAGCGATCCGTCGGCATCGCCACCGGGCCTCCCGCTGTCCTTGTCCGCCGTGCTGTTCAGGCCGGTGACGCATGCCGCCGACATGCCGCGCATGGCGTAATGAACCGCTTCGGCGGCTTCCCAGGTCACGTTGTGCGGAGGCGGTGACCGGCGTGGACGCGGGAAGGCGGGTGGCAAACCGGGCCATGGGCACGGAGAGCATCGACCGATCGAAAGGTTTCGGCGAGCGGCTGCTCGGCCTGCTGCTGGACAGAGCGCGGCTGCTGCCGCCCCAGATGATCGCCCCGCTGGTCGCGGAGGGAGTGGCCAGGATCGGCGGTCGTGACGTCTCCGTCCTGCTCCAGGACTACGCGCAGGAGTTGCTGGTGCCGCTGCCGGGCAGAAAGCTGCACGTGGCCCAGCCAGAGCCGATGGCCGACTCCCCCGCCGGGCGGGCCTTCCTGCGCGGGGACGTTGTCGAGGTACCGCAGGCCAGCGGCGGCATCCGGATGTACCTGCCGCTGCTGGACGGCAGTGACCAGGTGGGCGTACTGGCCCTCACCCTGGACACGGTGGACGACGACGACCGGCGCCTGCTGCAGAGGCTCGCCAGCCTGGTCGCCGACATGCTGGTCACCAAGAACGCCTATACCGACCAGTTCTTCCAGGCCCGGCGTCGGGAGCCGATGAGCGTGTCCGCAGAGATCCAGTGGAGCCTGCTGCCGCCGCTGACGATGTCCGTGCCCCAGGTCGAGGTGGCCGGGGCCCTGGAGCCCGCCTACCGCGTCGCCGGCGACAGCTTCGATTACGCCCTCAACGGCAACATCCTGCACATGGCCGTCATTGACGCCATGGGCCACGGTCTGGACGCCGCCACGATGGCGACCGTGGCCATCGGCGCCTACCGGCATGCCCGGCGCGTGTTCATCAGCCTGGACGAAAAGTACTCGTTCATGGACGATGCCATTTCCCGGCAGTTCGGGCCCGACCACTTCGTCACGGCGCAGCTGATGCACCTGAACATCACGACCGGTGAGATGGAAATGGTCAACGCGGGCCACCCCGCACCGCTGCTGATCCGCGACGGCCGGGTCGTGCAGCAGCTGGAGAGCGCGACGACGCTGCCCGTCGGCTTCGGCGGCGAGATGCCCCGAGTCAGGGAGCACGTGCTCCAGCGAGGCGACCGGGTGCTCTGCTACACCGATGGCATCATCGAGGAGCATGTCGCCGGCGGGGAGACGTTTGGCGAGGAACGCCTCATCCGCTGCGTCAACCGCCTGGGGGAAGAGCCGCCAGAGAGTGTGCGGGCGGATCTGCGCCGACTCTCCCACGCGCTGAAGAGCGAACGGGGCGGGCGCACCACCGACGACGCCACCCTTTTCATGATCGAGTGGCACGGGGGCACCGCCGACCACCTCGCGACCCTCGACTGAACGTCTCGACGTCGGCCGAGTCCGCATCCGACACCGCTGAGGTGTCGGGGACACCTCCCGCGCGAAAGACCGCCGCCGCCTGGACGCAGCAACTTCTTGCCCGTCGGGCCGATTTGTATGGCCGTATCCCTCTGCGGGGGCGGTGAGACACCGAAGACCACCCCGCTATGTGCCGACGCGTGGTCGTCATCTGCCCTGGCTCAAGACCTCCAGCCGCTGCATCCCCTCCCGGAAAAGCTTGTCGATGTGTCGTCGGCCGGCTCTCAGGAGCTGGTGTACGCAGGGGTTGGAGTCGATGGCGAGGTTCCAGGTGACGGTGGTGGCAGTATCGGCCGTGGGCGCCAAGGTCCACTGTTCCACCAACGCCGAGACGCCCGGCGTGTTGGCCTCGTAGGCACAGTAGGCGAAGCGCCGGCCCTGATCCCAGGCGATGATCCGTTCGCGAGCCCGGATGGCGCGGTAGAGGCGGAAGCAGCGTGTCGAGCCGACGCCGTAGGGGGGTGAGCCCTCGAAGTGGACGTCGTTGGCAGGGGCGAACCAGCGGGGCCAGTTCTCCGGGCGTTCGGCGAGCTGCTCGAAGATCGCGCCGACAGGAGCACGCAGCTCTCGGATGCAGGTCTGCCGGAAGAGGGCACGGTCGAGAAAGCCGAGGTCCTCGGGGCGGAGCTGGTAGGTCACCTGTCTCGGCTCCTTCCGATGCCGATGCGAGAGGCGCGCGTGATCGCTCAGGGCGCTTCCCTCGTGTCATGGTCACCCCGTGCCGGATGGCATACATCGTGGGTGCGGCCGATGGGATGACCTGATGTCGGCATGGTCTGCCTGGCATACCTGAGTGGGGACGTTTCTCCTTGGTAAGGCCGTCGCCGTGCGGCGCCAGGAAACCCGAAGGAGACCCCAAGGATGGCCATCCCCTTCAAGGGCGTGATCCAAGAGGACATCCGGCAGTCGGTGCCGGACTGGGAGCCGTACAAGCAGCCGCAGGCTCCTGACGGTGCGCCGAATGTGCTGTACCTGGTGTGGGACGACATCGGCTTCGGCACCTTCGACATCTTCGGAGGGCTGGTGGAGGCGCCGGCGATGCGCCGGCTCGCCGGGATGGGGGTGAAGTTCACCAACTTCCACACCACCGCCCTGTGCTCCCCGACGCGTTCGTCCCTGCTGACGGGGCGGAACGCGACCAGCAACGGCATGGCCTGCGTCGCGGAGATGACGAGCGGTTTCCCCGGGTCCAACGGCCGGATCCCGTTCGAGAACGCGAGTCTGGCCGAGGTGCTGGTCGAACGCGGCTGGAACACCTACGCCCTGGGCAAGTGGCACCTCGTCCCCTCGGACGAGGCCACCCTGGCATCCTCGAAACGGCACTGGCCGCTCGGCCGTGGATTTGAGCGCTTCTACGGCTTCCTGGGCGGCGAGGCCGACCAGTGGTACCCCGACCTGGTCTACGACAACCACCCGGTCGAACCGCCGGCCACCCCGGAGCAGGGCTACCACCTGTCGAAGGACCTGGCCGACCGGGCCATCCAGTTCATCCGGGAGGCCAAGGTCATCGCCCCGGAGAAGCCCTGGTTCACGTACTTCTGCCCAGGCGCGGGCCATGCGCCGCACCACATCTTCAAGGAGTGGGCCGACCGGTACGCGGGGAAGTTCGACGACGGATACGAGGTCTACCGCCGTATGACGTTGCAGCGGCAGATCGAGCTGGGCATCGTGCCCGAGGGTACCGAGCTCACCCCGATCAACCCGCACGGCGAACCGGAGGCCACCGGGCCCTCGGGCCAGCCGTGGCCGCTCACCGACTTCGTGCACCCCTGGGAGTCGCTGAACGACGACGAGAAGCGCTTGTTCGCCCGGATGGCCGAGGTCTTCGCCGGCTTCGTCTCCTACACCGACGCGCAGATCGGCCGCCTGCTGGACTATCTGGAAGAGTCCGGACAGCTGGAGAACACCATCATCGTCGCGGTCTCGGACAACGGTGCCAGCGCCGAGGGCGGGCCGAACGGGTCGATGAACGAGATGAACTTCTTCAACGGCGTGCCCGACGACATGGAAGAGAACCTGCGTCACCTGGACGAGATGGGCAGCCCGAAGACCTACAACCACTACCCGAGCGGGTGGGCGTGGGCATTCAACGCCCCGTTCAAGTACTGGAAGCGGTGGGTGTCGTACGAGGGCGGTATCGCCGACCCGATGATCGTCGCCTGGCCCAAGGGCATCAAGCAGCGAGGCGAGACCCGCCACCAGTACGTGCACGCCATCGACATCGTCCCGACGATCTACGACCTGCTGGGCATCCAGCCCCCGGCCGTCGTCAAGGGATTCGAACAGAGCCCGATCGAAGGCGCCAGCTTCCGCAGGGTTCTCGAGGACGCGCAGGCGCCCGACCCGCGGCAGACGCAGTTCTACACGATGCTCGGCACGCGAGGCATCTGGCACGACGGCTGGCACGCCGCGACCGCTCATCCGCCGGCGCCGTCCAACTGGAGCCACTTCGAGCAGGACGTGTGGGAACTGTACAACCTGCGTGAGGACCGCTCCGAGAACCGGGACCTGGCCGCACAGCACCCCGAGAAACTCGAGGAGCTGAAGCGCCTGTGGTCGGCGGAGGCCGAGAAGTACCACGGGCTGCCGCTCGACGACCGCAGCCCCATGGAGATCCTGAGCACGCCCCGGCCGCAGCTGGCCAAGCCCCGTGACCGGTACGTCTACTACCCCGGCTGCGCCGGCGTCCCCGAGGTCGCGGCCGTCAACATCCGCGGCCGGTCCTACACCATCGTCGCCGAAGCGCGCCTGGACACGCCCGAGGCCCGCGGGGTGCTCTTCTCCCACGGCGGGCGCTTCGGCGGGCACAGCCTGTACCTCATGGACGGACACGTCCACTACGTCTACAACTGGCTCGGCCGTATGGAGCAGAAGGTCGCCTCCCCGGAGCCGGTCGGCCCAGGCGACCACACCTTCTCGGTGGTTTTCCAGGCACGCGAGCGTGACCAGCAGGGCAGCACGCACGGCGCGCTCACCCTCTACGTGGACGACCGCCAGGTCGCCCGATCCGACATCAAGACCCAGCCCGGCAACTTCTCCCTGGTCGGAGAAGGCCTCGCGGTCGGCCGCGACGCCAGCCAGCCGGTCTCCAGTGACTACGGCCCGCCGTTCGAGTTCCTCGGCGGCACGATCCGTCAGGTGGTGGTCGACGTCAGCGGGGAAGCCTTCTCCGACGTGGAGAAGGAACTCATCGGTATGTTCCACCGCGACTGACAGCGGCCGCGGGCGTCGGGTCCCTCAACGACCGTCGAGGGGTCCGGCGTCCGCGGCACAGCGGAAGCCCTGGTGCCCGGTGCTGCTGTCCGGAGTGCTGGAGCTGCGGGCGGCCACCCGGTACCGGCGGCAGTAGGAAGCGTGGCACAGATACGAGCCGCCGCGGATCACCCGGGCCGTGCCGAACCCGGGCCCGGTGGGGTTCTCGCGGGGGCTGTGGGCGTAGTACGTCGGCGCGTACCAGTCGGCGCACCACTCCCACACGTTGCCGCACGCGTTGTACAGACCGTGGCCGCCGGGCGGATAGGCGGTCACCGGGGCAGTGCCGTACCAGCCGTCCGGGCGTGTGTGGTGGTCGGGGAAGCGGCCCTGCCACACGTTCATCCGTCGCTCGCCGCCCGGCTCCAGACCGTCTCCCCAGGGAAACGCGGCCTGCTCCAGGCCGCCGCGTGCGGCGTACTCCCACTCCGCCTCGGTGGGCAGGCGTTTTCCGGCCCAGGCGGCGTATGCGGAGGCATCCCTCCAGGACACGTGCACCACGGGGTGGTCGGCACGGTCGGTGAGGTCGGAGCCCGGCCCCTCGGGGTGCCGCCAGCAGGAACCGTGCACCTGACGCCACCAGGGGGCCGCAGCCGCCGCCCGGGTGTCGGGGAAGCCGGGGGGCAGCAGCCCGGCGAAGACGAACGACCAGCCGTACCGCTCGGCCTCCGTGACGTACCCGGTGGCGGCCGTGAAAGCGCCGAAGTCGGCATTGGAGACGGCACACCGGTCGATCCAGTAGGGACCCAGAGTCACATCGTGGACCGGGCCTTCGCCGTCTGCCTGAACTGCCCACTTGTCATGTGAGCCCATCAAGAAGGTGGCCGCCTCCAGCAGCACCATGCCCACCCGGTCGGGGTAACCTTCGCCGGCGCACACGCGCGCAGCTCCGGTCGGCGACTCGGACGCCGGCGTCGCCGGCCGCGAAGGGCCGCAGCAGACGGAACGCACCTCACGGTCAGACGTCATCCGGCCTCCACACGGAACGTGTTCGCTCTGCACGCGATTCTGGAGCAGCAAGCGTTGGGCGCTTGCGCCGACACGGCGCCGCGCCAACGGACAGCAGCAGCCGTTGGTCAGGGTCGCCGCAGTGCGGCATACGCCTCCCGAACGGTGGGAAACACCCGCAGCCGCCGAGTGGCGCCCTCCTCGTAGGGGCTGGCGCGCAGGGTGGCCAAGACCGTCTCCCGGGGGCGCGCGAGCACCAGCTCGCAGTGGTGTTCCCGCAGGTCGGCGGTGAGCCGAGCCAGGACCTGCGCCGCCGTGGCGTCCACATGGAACACGGCCTCGGTATCCAGCACCACATACCGCGGATAGGGCGACCGCGTCGCCGCCAGGCTCAAGATCCGTTGGTGGACGCGGTTGGCGTTGGCGAAGAACAGCGGAGCGTCCACCCGGTAGATCAGCACTCCTCCGTCGACGGGCTCATCGGGAGCGGCTTCACGCGGCGTCCCGTCGTCGGTGACGGTGAGCACCGCGTCATGGGGCCAGGCCACGCGACGGAGCAGCTGCAGCAACGCGAGGATGACGGCCACCAGCAACCCGTGCAGCACACCGAGGCCCAGCACGGCGATCATCGCGGCCAGCGCGAGCAGGGCCTCCGTGCGCCAGCCCTGCCACAGTTCCTCGAACCCCGTGACGTCGATGAGGTGCGAGGCCGACACGATGACGACCGCGGCCAGCACCGTCTTCGGCAGCAGCTCGATGACCGGGCCGGTGGTCAGCAGGCCGATCACCACGAAGGCGGCGCATGCCAGCTGGTACAGCTGAGAGCGTCCGCCGGCCCCCTTGGCGGAGAGGGTGCGCTGCGTGCTGGCCATCGGCGCGAAGCCACCGAGGAAGCCGGAACCCGCACTCGCCGCCCCCATGGCAACCGACTCCCTTACCAAGGACACCTGTCCCTCCGACGGCGCTGTCCTGCGCAGAACGGCCACGCCCTCGATCGAGGCGATCATGGCCATGCCGGCCGCAGTGGGCAGCAGGTCCCACACGTCTCCGGCCCTCACGTCCGGCCAGGTCGGGGTGGGCAGGCCGCCGGAGATGCCACCGATCAGCGCCACGCCGTGACCGGCCAGGTCCCCCGCGGCCGATACGACGACGGCGGCCGCACACACGACGGGCGTCGGAGGCACGGCACGCAGCATGGGCACGGCGTGCAGAACCTTCTTCAACACGATGAGCCCGGCCAATGAAGACACACCGACGACGGCAGTCACCACGTGCACCTGATCCAGATGCGTGAGCACCTGCCACAACTTCACCATCGGACGATTGCCGTGGGTGGGGACACCGAGCAGCGTGCCCACCTGACCGGCCATGATCTGTACGGCCGTGCCCGCCAGATAGCCGAGCACCACCGGTCCCGACATGAAGTTCGTGAGCCCCCGCAGCCGCCCCGGGAGCAGCAGCAGAACACCGGTGATCAGCGCCAGACACGCGGTCAGTGCCACCGCCCGATGCGCGTCGTCGCCGGACCGGCCGCTCACCGCCGCGTACGTCATGATCGCCATGGTCGAGGACGGGCCGACCGCCACCAGCCGCGTGGACGTCACCAGGGCGAACACCACCATCGCCGCCACTGCGGTGTAAAGACCGGCCACCGGATGCAGACCCGCCAGCTGCCCGTACCCCAGGCCCTGTGGCACCAGCGTCACCGCGACCGCGAACCCGGCCACGAGATCCCCCCGCGCATCGCGCCACGAAGAGCGCCGTACCTGTCCCAGGAGGGGCACCGCATTGGGCACCCGACGTCCCTTTCCGCGCTTCGCATTCGACTTCAATCGTCGGTTCAACCGTCAGCGCCGATGGAACGCTGGACCATGGGCGCAGCCGGCAGGGGCGTTGTTGCCGCTCACGTCGAAGTCGGAGCACGTGAGGAACAGGTAATTGAACTTCCCCAGCAGAAAAGCCAGCACCCCGACAAGGGCCGTGGCAGCAACGGCACCCAGGCGCTGGAACACAGGCAGCGCCTCGTAATCGGCTACCAGGGTGCGCGCGAGCAGCCAGGTGAGCATCGGGGCGCCCAGGAGGGTCAGGGCGACTTCGAAGTAGTGAAGGTAGGGGAAGCCATGGTCCCTCGGCGCCACGATGGCCAGGACGATCCAGACCGAGGGAAGGGACAGCGCGATCCAGCCTCCCCAAGGCAGCGCACCGCGGCTGTGGAGAAGAAAACCCGAGAGCAGCACCGCGGTGGCCACCGCCCAGAGGGCCAGCACGTTGTCGAAGAAGACGGCGTTGTACGCGCCCAACGTGAAAGCGGGCCACCAGATGACGAGTGTTCCGCCAACGGCCGCGGTCGCCGTGGCCCGAAGGGTGGAATCCATCTCCCGCATACTTCGTCGCCGCCCCGAGCCCGGGGCGGAGGATGCTTCCTCAGCCATATGGTGTGCGTCCCCGATGACGAGGGCGCACACCACAATTTCACCGGTTCGGGTCAGTAGCCCCTTGGCCGACAGCCACCGGCGCAGCAACCACCTCGTCCTCACCCGCTCGGACAGCCTCGACTCCGTATGCGTGGCGGTCATGCCGAGAAGGAGCATGGCGTCGTGATCGGGGGTGCCGGGTTCGGTGGTGTAGATGCCCATGCGCTGGCCGGGGGTGCCTTCGAGCGCCACGCCCTGGAAGGTGAGGGTGATCTTGCCGACCTGTGTGTGCTGGATGGTGTTGATCTTGCGCCCGGTGGCCTCGTAGCGCTCCCGCAGCCCGGCGAAGGCCGGGCTCTTCAAGAGAATCTCACCGAACAGTTGGGCGAGGTCGGGGGCATCAGGTACGACCCCTGAAACGGACGGCGGTGGACCGTTCGCCGTAAACCTGCTGTTCCAGGTTGCTGATCTTTCGGGTTTTCAGGTAATGGCCCGGTTGGTTGTGACAAGCCTTCACCACCGACCAACAGAAGGGGGCTGCGTGGGCCAGGCGGGCCCAGAGACCGCAGATCAGGAGAAGCGCGAGCATGTCCGACTCGGTGCCGAGCAGGTCGGCAAGCCCGCCGGGACAGGTGCGGTTGATGATCCGGCGGACGGTCGACGTGCTTGGGGCGACGCGGACAGCGAACACGCTGGTGCGGGCCCCGAGCCGGACGAGGGCCTCCTGCGGGACATCTGGGCCCACTGGCCGTCGCGGCGAACGAACACGCTCCGCTCAGCACGCCCGGGCACGCGATCAGCAGCACGCTCACGAACGGGTGACGCTTCCCGCGCCGGTGCCGCGGATCGGCCAACGTGGCCAGCCGCTGCGGCAGTCCCGGCAGTGCGCGGTGCTGACGCGAGGGCGACTTGATCAGGCAGACGCTGGCAGACCGACGGCTCATCGAAGCTCCGGTTCGGCAGGGCGACTTGAGAGGTCACCCGCTCCAACCGGAGCTTCGTCGTGTGCGAGACAGGTCGACCGGCAGTCGTCACGCCGCTGTGACCTGCGACTTCGCAGCATCACTCGGACGTTGAAACAGCCCTGACACGCCATCGCTTTCGTCGGCGGCGAGGAGCCGGAGGCCGAGCACGAAGGGCAGGTCGGTGAACCGACCGGTCACGAACTCCTCCTCGGTGAGGACGGTCGTGGTCCGGTCGGCGTCCGCGAGGGGCCCCGACGTGAGGTAGTCCCCGTGGGCCAGGGTGCGGCCTGGTTGCGAGCGGAGCTTCATGAACTCCGCGGACCGGGTGAAGGGGCCAGTGGCGGCCTCGCCCTCGACCGCGTCTGCTCGATCCCGGCCGGGGGAATCCGGCGGATGCCGCTCGTGGCGTCGCTCCCAACACACCCGCAACCGCTGACCCCGTTGCCAACGACGAGCGCGCCGCCACCCACGCCCGGTCCGTGATCCGCATCAGCACCGGCCCCGACGGCACCGAAATCTCACCCATGCGCGCCGCAGAGGCCCGCCTCACCCTCGGAGTCGCCGCCGCACGCATGGGTGAGATCGAAGAAGCCATCGGCATGGGCACCAAAGCCCTAGAGGCGGACCGCAAGTCCCTCCCGTCCCTGCTTTTAGTCGCTGACGAGTTGGACAAGGAACTCAGGTCCCGGTACCCCCGCGAAGCCGCCACGCGCGACTTCCACGAGCAGGTCACGACCATCAAGCGAGGCGCTGCCCGCCCGGAGCTACCCTTCTGAACCACGAGAGACGACCGGGCCCCGCAACCAACAGGTAGCGGGGCCCCGTCCCATGTCGGGTCTGCACCACTGGACGCGTCCGAGAGCGCCTCGCAAATCGAGGTGCCGACCCCGTTTCGCTTCTCGGTGGGCTCGACTTGGGCCTCGACTGACTGCCGTGAATAGGGATGAACGAGACGGCTGAGACCAACCCTGTCCCTGAAGACTCTTGGCAACTAGCGGCGTTTAGCGACCTTAGTCACCTATGCTGATGGCAGGTCAGACAGGTGGGGGAGATGACGACACAGGGGGAAACGAGACCGGACATGCGAGCGGTGCGGAACGAGTTCGCACTTGAACGGTACCGGTTCATCCTGCAGCAGATCCATGCGGTGAATGAGAATGCTCACCGCTTCCTCGCCATCTATCAGACGCTTGCCACCACCCTGATTGGTGCTGTCCTTGCCCTCTTTGTGGGGTACCGCAAGTGGGGAGTGTCGCCGGCCACCGCGCGGGGCGGAGTGATCGGGCTCCTGATCCTTACCACGGTGGTCGCTGCATTCACCGTCATGCTGATCGTGGTGGGCGCCCTGGCTTGGCTCGACTACCGCAATGAGGAGTGCGACATCACTGATGAGATGGTCGGTGCAGGCTTTCGCAAACGCCCGCGTCCCAGCAATTTCTTCCGCTGGTACGAGACATACGTGTTGTTGTTCATCATCGTCTCCGTGATCACGATGTGGACACTTGCCAGTTTCTTCGTCCTGCCCGCGATGAGGTAATCGTTCCCGGTGTCTGAGTACGGTTTCTCCGGCACGCCTCTGTGGCAGAAAACCCTCGCCCCACGCCCGCGGAACGATGATCACCGCGACCAGCGGGAGCGATTGCGCGCGTCATATCTGACGCTTCGGGACAACGCAGCCATACTCCTGGGAGAGAACGCGCGAAGTATGCCCGATTTCACGGTGCACGACATCAGCCATGTCGATGCACTATGGGAGACGGCCAGCCTCATGTGTGGTGACCAGGTCGGACTAAACCCCGCCGAAGCATACGTTCTGGGCTGCGCCTTCGTGCTGCACGACGCAGCGATGGGGACGGCGGCTTATCGAATGAGCGTGCCTGACGCGCTGGGGCAACAGCGATGGCGGGATCTGGTGTCAGTCGCCTATTTCCATCGCCGGGGCTGCTGGCCGGATAAGGAGGAACTGGACGCACCGCCAGCCGAGATCGTGGAAGCATGTCAGGCTACGGCGATCCGCGAAACGCACGCGGAGCAAGCTCAGCAACTGGTCGACCGACCGTGGCACTCCAGCACGGGCAATGAGATCCTCCTCATTCAGGACCTTCAGCTTCGCGAAGCGTACGGCCCGTTAATCGGCGAGCTGGCAGCCAGTCACTGGTGGTCAGTGGACAAGCTCGCGGCGCGCTTTCGCACCGTGAAGGGCTCACTGACATGGCAGCCAGCGGAGTGGATCATCGAACCGCTGAAGCTGGCCTGCATTCTACGACTCGCCGACGCAGCCCAGATCGATAGCCGCCGCGCTCCGACATTTCTGTTCTCTCTACGTAAACCGGAAGGCATCGCCCGTGAGCACTGGCGGTTTCAGGAACACGTCAGCCGCCCGCACCTGAACGGCGACCGGCTCACCTACACGTCGTTGCGCCCTTTCCTTCCGCGCGACGCTAGTGCTTGGTGGCTAGCCCTGGACTATCTGCGAGGCGTAGACCGGGAGTTGAAAAAAGTCGATGCCCTCCTGCACGACCTCGGCCACAGGCGACTCGCGGCCCGTGCAGTCGCGGGAGTCGACTTCCCTGAACGGTTCGCCGAGCTTTTCCCGGTATCTGACTGGCGGCCAATGGATGCCACTGTCAAGGTCTCCGATGTGCCTGCTCTGGTAGAGACCTTGGGCGGGGAGCAGTTGTACGGCAAAGAACCCGAGGTCGCAGTTCGCGAGCTAATCCAAAACTCTCAGGATGCCATCCTTGCTCGCCAGGCTGTGGAGCCTGATTTCACCGACGGCCGCATCGACATACGCCTGACTGGAACTGACGGTTCCTGGTACCTGGAGATCTGCGACAACGGCATCGGCATGGACGAGGAAACTCTCGTGCATGGCCTGCTCGATTTCGGCACCAGCGGCTGGAGTTCCACCCGAATCCGTAGTCGGCTCCCTGGCCTGGCTAGTGGAGGATTTCAGCCCACGGGCCGGTTCGGTATCGGTTTCTATTCAGTCTTCCTGCTGGGCGATCAGGTCGAGTTGATCACCCGCCGCTACGACGCTTCCGTGGCAGACGCACGCCGACTGACCTTCGGCGGCCCGGCTCAAAGACCACTGCTCATGCCGCTGTCTGCACAGGATCGTGCCCCCTCGGGCACAACAGTGCGGGTCGCGCTGAAGACGAATCCCTACGACCTCCAGGGACTGCTCCGCAGGACCTCAGGCGACCGACTGGGTCAGCTCATTCGGCGACTTGTCTTGGAGAACGCTGTCCCCATACGCATGTGGGACCCCGGTGTGTCGGAACCCGACATTCTTCCGCCGTTCAGCCTGGCTACGGGAGAGCCGGACGACGTTTTCGACCGCCTGTACCCGCCCCTCACAGACAGCTGGCGTACTGGACAGGAGAAACAGCGCCTCCAACTGCGCGACGCCTTTGTTGAAAGAGCAACTGAGCTACTGGATGAATCAGGTCGACGTATCGGCTTGGCCACGCTCTGGACGGACCTGAACTATCAAGGCCGGGGTAACTTCAGCGGGGTTGTTCCGGTTAGTGGCTTCCTTGCTGACCAGACGATGGCCTTCGCAGGATATCTAGCCGGTCGGCCCAGTCGGGCTTCCAGGGACCAGGCCAGCCTGGTCGCGCAGCCAGATCAGCTTCGACAATGGTTGCGCACCCAGGAGCAACGGCTGCGCGACGTCGGGCACTTCGGCGACTCGGTCCAATTGGAACTGGCCGCCACGCTCTACACAGCGTTCAAGGGCATCACCGATGACATCGCATTTGCTCTGACTGCGGATGGCTTACTGCGTCCAGCCAATGTCGCAGCATGGGCGGCGCAACGGGACGAAGTCTTCATTGCCTCGGGCCCGAACGTGGCAGTCCGGACCCGGCCTCCACAGATCTACAACTACCTGTCTGGACAGAATGTACTACTCCCTAAAAATTGGGTTGTTGTCTTCCAGAGGGCTCCTCACCCGCCTTTCGTCGGCTCATTTCCAGACATCCTGAATCGCGATATCGAATATGAATTCGCACGTAATCATGTCGCACTCACCTGGGAAAAGGTCTGGTGGCGCATGTCGGGCGACCTTTTTGGCCTGTTCGTGCGCACCTTGTGTGAAGCGTGGTCGTGCAATGTAGAGGCGCTATTTGCTCCGGCCGCAGAGCGTCACTGGTCTGACCACGCTTACCTCGATGGCGCGGCCCAGGATCCTGTATGGGGCTACCTGCTCCGACGGCCTGCGAATTCCGGCCGGAGTTGAAGGGGGCGTGCTCGCCTCGCACTGCCGCATTCGTCGGCCGCCGTTGTACATCGGGATCAAGTGGACCGACGTTTGCCGGCTGACATCAGGCCGCTGATTGCTGTGCGCGCGGCACGGACGCCGGTAGGGCCGGACCGGATCGGTCACGAGCGGAACAGCCCCTCACCCTGTACCGGGCCGCACAGGCGCGCAACTTGCGGCGGAGCTGGCGGTGCGGGTGCCACCTCAGGATGAGTGAAACCCCCGCTCGGACGTCATTTTCGCTGACCAGACGGAGTAACTCAGCTGACGAAGAACCGCGCCCTCCGGACAGAATAGGGGGATGGAAGATGCTGCGCAGAGGCCGAATAGGTCTCGCAGGAGGCGACGATTCGATGCCGTTCACAAGTGGTCTGCTACCGGTGCAGCTGTCGTCGCCCTGGCCATTTCTCTCTACAACTTCGCTGAGCTGCAGCGCCAACCCAAGGTCGATGTGGCGCTTCCCCACCTACTGCGCCTCGAAAAATCCGGCAATGGTGTGCGGTTCTACGTGCAGCCGACCGTGTCTACCAGATTCAAGAGCGAGAATGTCGAAGTAATCCGTGATGCGCGCTTGCAGCTCACCCCTACCGGGCCTATCGCTTCTTCGAAGCGGCCGGTCTTTTATTGGAGGGAGAGCGTCACATGGTATTACGACCCAGATACGGACACAGTCAATAATCACTGGAGCACCGATCCAGCCCCATTTATCGTTAGCCAGGACAAACCTCAACAGCCATCATTCGAGTTCCTGGCCGACAACTGGATGTACCAGGCAGGCCAGTACCAAGGCTCCCTTGAAATGCTCCGTTCAGGGGGCCGTGATCACTTGATCAAGAGGTTTTGCTTGATCATTTCCGAGTCGGCGGTCAACGAACTGCAAAATCCACAGCCACCGGACCAAACGATCCGCTTCTTCCGCAACGACTTGCCCAAGTTCACCTCGTCTGGCAAGTCCTCAAACTGCTACCGGAGGGACACGGATTAGAGACCGCTGAGCCGCCTCGATAGAGGCACGTCGATGATGCAGCTACGGTGTGCTCCACTTCCAGGAGTACCGCTTCGGCTGCGCACCAATCTCACTCATGAAACCGTCGGCACCGTCCGACGGCGGAGGATTCTGCTTGCTGGCGAGTTTTGGCGCGCACACGTGCCAGTAGAGGGTGCGCTCCTGGTACGGAGCAATGCCAGCAACCTGGGTGAGGGTCTTCACGGTCCCGTTCACCTCGTGCGGATACTCGCCGTCCTTGTGCCTAGGCATGTAGAGAGTGTGGAACGTCTGGGTGATGGTGTTGACGGCAGTATCCGACCGGTTTTCCTAGCGAGTTGAGACGGAGACGCACGTATTGCTGGCATCTTCATCGTGCCACTCTGCGAGAGTCACGCCTCCCTGGGGCGCCTTGACGGCACTGGTGGCAGCCGCTGGCAGTGAACTGGTTATCGCGGATGCAGACGCTGCACGGGTGGGAGTTGCGCTCGCGGATGGTTGGCCCAAGGCGCTCTTCACGACCACGGTTGGGGTCGCCGTTACCATGCGGGTCACCGTCGGCCTTGGCGCGCTGGAAGCACACCCGTCTAGGCAAAGAAGCACGACCACCAGTCCCAGGGACGCCGCCGCGGGGACGGATATCGGAGGCTGTCTGAGTCGTCGCAAGCGAAGCAAGGCAACCCCTTCGAGAGGCACCGGAGGATGCGTGAGCGAATTGTTGCAGGTTGTACGTGGACCCGGCAGCGGACTACCCAAAGCACCGCTGAGGCCCCTCCCGACCAGGGAAGGGCCTCAACGCATCACACAGTCACACACAGCCCGGACACGGCTCAGACCCATTCCCCCTCGGAGACGATCTGCGGGGCGCCTCCAGGGCGCGGCAACGGCGTCCGAGAGGAGACCGCCGGCACCGGCGGGCGAGGACGCGAAGCGCCGACCGCAGCCATCGCAGCGGCCACCTCGTCCTCGCTCACCCCCGCCAGCGCCTCAACCACCCAATCGAGTGCCTCGCTCACCTCAGTGCGTGTGGCCGCTCGAAGCCGGCGTCGGACCCGCGTTCTTGACCGTAAGAGGCAGCAACTTCTTGCCCGTCGGGCCGATTTGGATGTGCGTGTCCATCTGCGGGCATAAACCAACGGCTCCAAAACCGCGCCCGGTGTCCGGCCCGGCCCCGCCCGCTCCAATGCCGCATCACGCAACGAGAGACGCACCGGCTGAGAATGCCGCACGTCCATGCGGGCCATACGCTCGATACATGTCCGACGTCACGTCTGCCGGCGCCACAGCCGACGACCTTCCCGCACCGACCGAGGGCCTGGTGCTCACGCACTTCCTCGCGGTCAGCGATGTCCCTCGCTCGCGCGCGTTCTACGCAGACATACTGGACGGTGGTGCTGGACGAGAACCCCTGCATCGTCAAGGTCGCCAACAGCTGGATCATCATGAACCCAGGCGGCGGGCCCACCGACGACAAACCCGATGTCGTCCTGCGCACACCAGAGAACCCCAACACCGTCTCCAGCTTCCCTGAACGTACGGGTGGCGGACATCCACGACTTCTACGCCACGGCGAGCGCCAAAGGGGCCGAGTTCCTCACCCCGCCCATCGACCGCCGCGCCGAGCTGCGCTGCTACATGCGCGATCCGGACGGCTACCTCATCGAGGTGGGCCAGGCCACGGGGCTGCTCAAAGGCATCCTGGCGCGCACCGACACCGAAACCTGACGACGGAGCCTCATCAGGGAGGCACCGCGCTCGATCGTTGGACTTTCCGGACCGGGAGTCAGACCCGCCGGACCACGTCCGTGATGCCTCCGGGGCACGCGAGCGTCGCAATGTCCCATCCGGCGCGTCCGGCCCCGGCCCGGTAGGCGCTTTCGTAGAAGGCGAGGACGGCGGCACGGGGATCGGTCTCGACGCGGGCCGCGTCGTAGCGCAGCACGGCCAGGTGGCTGTCACCGCGCGTGACCCACCGCGCGGCCGCGGGGCTAAGCGGCTCCCCGGCCAGGCCGGCGGGTTCGGGGGCGGTGTAGGAGTAGAAGGCGGGCTCGGTGAAGGTGTCGTCGCCGAACCAGAAGCCGAAGCTGATCACTTCCCTGGAGTACGCCTCCCGGGTAACCGGGTCGGCTTGCCGAGGCTGGTCGATCTGCCGCCCGGAGAACCGGCTGTGGGCGATGTCGAAGGTGTGCCAGAAGTGGTGCACCGGGCTGCTCTTTCCCGAGTAGCCCGCCGCGAACTCCTCCAGCACGGACGCCACCTGGCTCAGGACCCGCCAGTAGCGGTTGGCGGCCAGCGGATCGTAGGTCGCGTGCTCGGTGTCCTGGGCGAACGGTCGGCCGGCGTCGGGCAGGTCGAAGGGCCTGGGAATGGCGATGTCCACCCGGACGCCCAGCGCGGTCAGGGCGGCCAGGGTCGCGTCGTGGAAGGACGCGACGGACTGGCCGAGAAGCGGGAAGGACCGCTCTTCGCCGTCCAGCGTCGCGACGATGAGCCGGTGGTCGACGAAGTCGAAGTCGATCGTGAAGATCGGATTCCCGTCGACCTGACCCATCGGACGCGTGGTGATGCCGCGCCCCGTGACATGGAACGGGACATTCCACCAGTGGTTGCGCCGGGCGCTCGCCGCCAGGCGGATCTTGCCGACGATCTGTTCGAAGCGGTGCAGGGTCTCCTTGGTGTCCCGCCACTCCGTCAACGGCATCGGTGGGAAAAGCTCCATCACGGTCCCATGATGACCTGGTGGGCGGCGTCCGGCACCCGCGCCGCGGGGCCGGAGGCATCTGCCCAGCCAGGCTGCCCTTCGTCTGCCCCGCGGAACAGCGCTGCGGGGACCGACGCCCCAAGCGCGCGGCCCGCTCCCCACTGTCCGCCTTGGGAAGGCTGATCGGCCGCAGCGGTTCTGGCGCGCAAGTCCACACATCGCCCAGCGAAGGTGCGGACACGCTGCCTCCCGAAAGCGGAAGGGCCCCTGCGTTCCCTGCCGCACGAGGCCCGACCGGCTACTTGTTGACCACAGTCAAAGGCAGGAGCTTCTTGCCCGTCGGACCCACCTGGATGTTCGTGTCCATGGCGGGACACACACCGCAGTCGAAGCAAGGAGTCCAGCGGCAGTCCTCGACCTCCGTCTCGTCGAGGGCGTCCTGCCAGTCCTCCCAGAGCCAGTCCTTGTCCAGGCCGGAGTCGAGGTGGTCCCAGGGGAGGACCTCCTCGTAGGTGCGCTCGCGGGTGGTGTACCAGTCGACGTCGACGCCGAAGGGAACCAGGGCCTTGTCGGCGCAGGCCATCCAGCGGTCGTAGGAGAAGTGCTCGCGCCAGCCGTCGAAGCGGCCGCCGTCGTCGTACACCGCGCGGATCACCGCGCCGATACGGCGGTCGCCGCGGGACAGGAGGCCTTCGACGATGCCCGGCTTGCCGTCGTGGTAGCGGAAGCCGATCGAGCGGCCGTACTTCTTGTCGCCGCGGATCTTGTCGCGGAGCTTCTCCAGGCGGGCGTCCGTCTCCTCGGCGGAGAGCTGCGGGGCCCACTGGAAGGGGGTGTGGGGCTTGGGGACGAAGCCGCCGATCGAGACGGTGCAGCGGATGTCGTTGGACTTCGACACCTCGCGGCCCTTCTGGATCACGTGCGTCGCCATGTCGGCGATCTGCAGCACGTCCTCGTCGGTCTCGGTCGGGAGGCCGCACATGAAGTACAGCTTGACCTGGCGCCAGCCGTTGCCGTAGGCCGTCGAGACCGTGCGGATGAGGTCCTCTTCCGAGACCATCTTGTTGATGACCTTGCGCATGCGCTCGGAGCCGCCCTCGGGGGCGAAGGTGAGGCCGGAGCGGCGGCCGTTGCGCGTCAGCTCGTTCGCCAGGTCGACGTTGAAGGCGTCCACCCGCGTCGACGGCAGGGACAGGCCGATCTTGTCTTCCTCGTAGCGGTCCGCCAGGCCCTTGGCGATGTCGCCGATCTCCGAGTGGTCGGCCGACGACAACGACAGCAGGCCCACCTCCTCGAAGCCCGTCGCCTTCAGGCCCTTGTCGACCATCTCGCCGATGCCCGTGATCGAGCGCTCACGGACCGGGCGGGTGATCATGCCGGCCTGGCAGAAGCGGCAGCCTCGGGTGCAGCCGCGGAAGATCTCCACCGACATGCGCTCGTGGACCGTCTCGGCCAGGGGGACGAGCGGCTGCTTGGGGTACGGCCACTCGTCCAGGTCCATGACCGTGTGCTTCGACACGCGCCACGGGACGCCCGACTTGTTGGGGACCACGCGGCCGATACGGCCGTCGGGGAGGTACTCGACGTCGTAGAACGCCGGGATGTAGACCGCGCCGGTCCTGGCCAGGCGGAAGAGGACCTCCTCGCGGCCGCCGGGGCAGCCCTCCGCCTTCCACTCGCGGATGATCTTCGTCATGTCCAGCACGGCCTGCTCGCCGTCGCCGATGATCGCCGCGTCGATGAAGTCCGCGATCGGTTCCGGGTTGAAGGCCGCGTGGCCGCCCGCGAGGACGATCGGGTCGTCGATCGTGCGGTCCTTGGACTCCAGGGGGATGCCGGCCAGGTCCAGCGCCGTGAGCATGTTCGTGTAGCCCAGCTCCGTGGAGAAGGACAGGCCGAACACGTCGAAGGCCTTCACCGGCCGGTGGCTGTCCACCGTGAACTGCGGGACGCCGTGCTCCCGCATCAGGGCCTCCAGGTCCGGCCACACGCTGTAGGTGCGCTCGGCGAGGACGCCCTCCTGCTCGTTGAGTACCTCGTAGAGGATCATGACGCCCTGGTTGGGCAGGCCGACCTCGTACGCGTCCGGGTACATGAGCGCCCAGCGGACGTCGCAGCTGTCCCACTCCTTGACGGTGGAGTTCAGCTCGCCGCCCACGTACTGGATCGGCTTCTGCACATGCGGGAGCAGAGCTTCGAGCTGTGGGAAGACCGACTCGACAGACATCGCGGGGATTACCTTCGTGAGCTGGCAGGGGTGACCATCAAGCCTAACCTGATCGCGGGCCTCCCCCGTACGCTCAGACGGATGCCCCGGCTGTGATCTCCCGCCACAGGCCCGGCAGCTCCGCCTCGGCCGCCGCCGCGGCCGCCTCCTCCCTGCCGTACAGCAGCCCGTACGTGAACGCGCTCTCCCCCGCCGCGTGCGCCACCGCGGACAGCTCGCGCAGGGTGTGGCGGGCCATGACGCTGTCCTGATGTTCGCCGAGCAGGCTGGTCAGGGACTTCATGGACTTGGCCAGGGAGCGGGCTGGGCCGCCCAGGGCCGGGATGCCCGCCTCCGCCGCGTACCGGGTGCGCTTCGCCTTCTTACGGGCCTCGTGGATGGCGATGTCGCGTTGCTCGCCGGGTGGCTGTTCCAGGGCCTCGGTGACCAGGCGGGAGACCTTCGCGAGGTCCTTGCGTACGGCCTTGGCGATCACCTTCTCCGGCTTGCCCGCCGCTTTCTTCCCGAGCGGCGGGTCGGCGAGCAGGGCGTCCAGGGTGTCGAGCAGGGCCAGATACCGGTTGGAGTCCAGGATCCGGACGACGTGGCTGCGGGCGCTGTCGTGTTCGGCGGTCGCCCAGGTGGTGAGCCGCTCGTGCACGGGTCCGGCGACCAGGGCGGGCGGGATGCCGTCGAGGACGGTGATCAGGCGCTCCGCCAGCACCTCCTGGTCGCGGCCCACGCCCAGCTCGCCCGCCAGCCACTTCAGCTCGGTGGCGATGGGGTCGGTGACGGCGTGGTCGAGGACGGTGCCGAAGGTGCGGAAGGTGCTGCGCATCCGGCGGGTGGCCACCCGCATCTGGTGGACGGAGTCCGGTACCTCCCGGCGGACCCCCGGGTCGTACCCGAGGATCGCCTCGCGCTGTTCGCGCACGTAGGCGAGGACGTGGTCGCCGGCGGTCACGGGCTTGGCGCGCCGCCCGGAGCCGGGCCGCCGGCCACCGCCGGTCTGCTCGAGCGCCCGGGCCAGCTTCGACGGCGACTCCGAGCGCCGTACGCCCGCCTTGCGCAGCCGCTTCTCCACCTTGTCGAGGAAGGCCGGATCGCCGTCGTCGGCCAGCTCCACCTCGATCTCGGTCCACTGGGCGGTCCCGCCCTTGCCGGTGAGCCGCTCGGCGGTCACGGAGTCCACGCTCGCCTCGGCCAGCAGCGCGCCGTCGGCGTCCACGAGGTGGCGTACGTCGCGGGCGGAGCGGAGCCGGACGAGGGGGGCCAGCTCGGTGTGGCGGACCCGGGAGCGGACCAGTGCGGCGATCTCGTCGGGGACGGTGTCGGAGAGCGGCGCCCTGATCTCGTCGCGGACGCCGGGCGCGACCGGGAACTTCAGGTGCCAGCCCGCGTCCGAGCCCCCGGTGCGGCGGCGCAGGGTGAGGGCTGCGGCGGCCAGCCGCTCGTCCGCGGTGTCGTAGTAGGTGGCGTCCAGTTCGACGAGGCCCTTGTCGAGGACGTCCGCCACCGCGCCGACGCCGGTCAGGTCGGGCAGTCCACTGTCGTCGGATTCGTACTTGCGCTCGATCTCGCGTTTCGCATCCGCCATGAATTGAATCTAGTGGCAGAACGGCCGGGAGGGCAGGGGCCATCCAGGGTGAATGGCGGGAAAACTTCCGCCATTCACCTGGTGAACGCCCTCGCCCGCCCGGCGAACGCCGTCACGCGGACATCGGCCGCTGCACCTTGATCGACTGCAGCAGTCCCACCGCCACCCACACCGCGAACATCGACGATCCGCCGTACGACACGAACGGCAGGGGCAGACCGGTGACCGGCATGATGCCGAGGGTCATGCCGATGTTCTCGAAGGCCTGGAAGGCGAACCAGGCGACGATGCCGGCGGCGACGATCGTGCCGTACAGCTCGGTCGAGTCGCGCGCGATGCGGCAGGCGCGCCACAGGACCACACCCAGCAGGAGGATGATCAGACCGGCGCCGACGAAGCCCAGCTCCTCCCCCGCGACCGTGAAGACGAAGTCCGTCTGCTGCTCGGGCACGAACTGGCCGGTGGTCTGCGAGCCGTGGAAGAGGCCCGCGCCGGTCAGACCGCCGGAGCCGATGGCGATGCGGGCCTGGTTGGTGTTGTAGCCGACACCCGCCGGGTCCAGGTCCGGGTTGGCGAAGGCCGCGAAGCGGTTGATCTGGTACTCGTCCAGGATGTGCAGTTGCCAGATGGCGACACAGCCGAGCACACCGGCGGTGAGCAGGCCGAAGATCCAGCGGTTGGAGGCGCCGGAGGCGAGCAGCACGCCCAGGATGATGGCCACCATGGCCAGGACCGTGCCGAGGTCGGGCATGAGAAGCACGATCAGGATCGGCACGGCGGCCAGGCCCAGCGCCTGCACGACCGTGCGGTGGTCGGGGTACGGCTTGTCCCCGGCGTCGACCCGGGCCGCCAGTATCATCGCCATGCCCAGGATGATCGAGACCTTCACGAACTCGGCGGGCTGGAGCGAGAAGCCGCCGCCGAACACGATCCAGTTGCGGCTGCCGTTGATGGTGGCACCGAGCGGGGTGAGCACCAGCAGCACCCCGAGCAGCGACATGCCGTAGAGGATCGGCACGGCGTTGCGCAGGGCACGGTGGCCGAGCCAGACCGTGCCGATCATCAGGGCGAATCCGATGCCGAGGTTCATCAGATGGCGGACCAGGAAGTAGTACGGGTCGCCCTGGTTGATCTCGGTACGGTTGCGGGTCGCGGAGTACACCAGCAACGAGCCCAACAGCGACAGCATGAGGGCGGCCAGCAGCATCGGCCAGTCCAGCCTGCGTGCGAGCGAGTCGCGGGCGAAGATCCTGGTCCAGCCGGCCCGCTCGGGGCCGTACCCGGAGACGGAGAAGCTGTTGCCGGTCATGTGAGCGTCCTCCGGCTCCCCCTCCGGCGCGGCCGCCTGCGGGTGGTGCGGTTGCCCGTGCTGGGCGAGGGGCTGGTGGCGGGCTGCTGGGTGTCGTCGTTGGTGGGGTTGTCCTGCTGGGAGGCCTCGACGTCCTTCGCCGGGTCGCCGGTGACCTTGGGGGCAGCGACGGTGCCGTCCGTGCGGACCTTCGGCAGGCCCTTCTGGGGCTCGGGCAGCAGGGCCTTCTTGTTGTCGATCGAGCCGTCGCCCTGGACGCCGTAGAGCGCGCTGTAGATGTTGCGCACGGCCTCACCGGAGGAACCGGAACCCGTACCCGCCTGGGCGATCGTCATGATCACCGAGTAGTCCTTGGTGTACGTGGCCAGCCAGCCAGTGGTCTGCTTGCCGTAGACCTCCGCGGTACCGGTCTTGGCGTGCAGCGCGATCTTGTCCTGCGGCCAGCCGCCGAACTTCCAGGCGGCGGTACCGCGGGTGATGACGCCCGCGAAGGCGTCGTTCATGCCCTTGAGGGTGGCCTGGCTGACAGGCAGCTTCCCGGACTTCCGCGGCTTGATCGGCGTGACGGTCTTGCCGTCCGCGCTGATGACCGCCTTGCCGATGGTCGGGTGGTACATGGTGCCGCCGTTGGCGACGGCGCCGTAGATCACGGCCTCCTGGATCGGCGTGACGAGGGTGTCGCCCTGGCCGATGGAGTAGTTGATCTCGTCACCCTCGCGCATCTTGTTGCCTTCGAGACAGTTCTCGTACGCGATCTTCTCGACGTAGGAGCCGTCCTTCTTGCCGGACTTGCACCAGGCGTCCTTGTTGGCCTTCCAGTAGTCGAGCTTCCACTGGCGGTCGGGGACGCGGCCGGTGACCTCGTTGGGCAGGTCGACGCCGGTCTCCTTGCCGAGGCCGAACTGGTGGGCGGTCTTGAAGAACCAGTCCTTGGGCTGGCCCTTCTTGGGGTTGATGCCGCCGTCCTTCTTCCACTCCCGGTCGGCGAGGCCGTAGAAGACCGTGTCGCAGGAGACCTCCAGGGCGCGGCCGAGGGAGATGGGGCCGAAGCTCTCCCCCTCGAAGTTCTTGAAGACCTGGCCACCCACCGAGTAGGAACTGGTGCACGGGTAACCGCCGTCCCACTCGTAGCCCGCCTGAACCGCGGCGGCCGTGGAGACCACCTTGAAGGTCGAGCCGGGCGCCGCCTGACCCTGTATGGCCCGGTTGAGCAGCGGGTAGTCGCTGTCCTTACCGGTGAGGGCCTTGTAGTCCTTGGCGGAGATGCCGCCGACCCACACGTTCGGGTCGTAGGTCGGGGCGGAGGCCATGGCGACGATCCGGCCGGTCTTGGCCTCCATCACCACGACGGCACCGGAGTCGGCCTTGTAGTTCTCGCCGGTGATCTTGTCGAACTGCTGACGGGCCTTCTTCATGGCCTTGTCCAGCTCGTACTCGGCGACCCGCTGCACCCGGGAGTCGATGCTGGTGACCAGGTTGGAACCGGACTCGGCGGCGTCCGACTTGGCCTTGCCGATGACCCGGCCGAGGTTGTCCACCTCGTAGCGGGTGACGCCGGCCTTGCCGCGCAGCACCTTGTCGTACTCGCGCTCGAGGCCGGAGCGGCCGACCATGTCGGAGCGCAGGTAGGGCGAGTCGGTGTCCTTGGCCTTCTGGATCTCGTCGTCGGTGACCGGTGAGAGGTAGCCGAGGACCTGGGCGGTGTTGGACTTGCCCGGGGCGGCGTAGCGGCGCACGGCCTCCGGCTCGGCGGTGATGCCGGGGAAGTCCTCGGCGCGCTCACGGATCTGCAGGGCCTGCTTGGGTGTTGCCTCGTCGGTGATCGGGATCGGCTGGTACGGCGAGCCGTTCCAGCAGGGCTGCGGGGTCTTGGCGTCGCACAGCCGGACCTTCTGCCTGACCTCCTCGGGCTTCATCCCGAGGACGCCGGCCAGCTTGGTGAGGACGGCCCTGCCGTCGTCCTTCTGCTTGAGCAGGTCGGTGCGGGAGGCGGAGACGACCAGTCGGGTCTCGTTGTCGGCGAGCGGGACGCCCCGGGCGTCCAGGATGTCGCCGCGCACGGCGGGGTCGACGACCTGCTGGACGTGGTTCCCCGAGGCCTCCTTCTGGTACTCGGCGCCCTCCCGGATCTGCAGGTACCACAGGCGGCCGCCGAGCGTGCCGAGCAGGGAGAGGACGAGGATCTGGATCACGACCAGCCGGGTCTGGACCCGTGGGGTCCGTCCGGTCTCGGGAATGTTGGTCACTGCGGCTGTCTCCCCCTCTCAGTACGTGTACGTGTCATATACGACGAAGCTGTGCGTGCCTCTGAGCAACTCCCGTGTGCTCACAACCGCTTGACCCCCTTGATGCGGCCGACCCGGGTCGAGCGGGTGCGGGCCTTGGCCTTGAGGGCGCCGAGGCCGCCGCGCTGGCTGCCGATGCGCAGGCCGGTGCCGGAGGAGAGCCAGCCGGAGGAGATGTCGCCGGCCTTGGCGGCGGAGCCGGTCTCGGCGAGCGGGTCGTTGTCGGAGCGGCGGGCCAGCCACATGATCCCGGGGACCACGAAGGGCGCGAGCAGCAGGTCGTACAGGGCGGCCGAGAACAGCAGCCCGGTCAGGCCGACATGGCGGGCGGCGGTGTCGCCGACCAGGGCGCCGACGCCCGCGTACAGCAGGGTTGAGCCGACGGCGGCGGCGACCACGACCGCCATCGGGCCGGTCGCCGACTTCAGGCGGCCGTTCTCCGGCTTGATGAGTCCGGCGCCGTAGCCGATGACGCACAGCACGAGGGCGTAGCGGCCGGCCGCGTGGTCGGCGGGTGGGGCGAGGTCGGCGAGCAGGCCGGCGCCGAAGCCGACGAGGGCGCCGCCCACATGGCCGTACACCATGGCCAGGCCGAGGACGGTGAGCAGCAGCAGGTCCGGGACGGCGCCGGGCAGGTGCAGGCGGGCGAGAACGCTCACCTGGATCACCAGGGCGACGACGACCAGTGCGCTGGAGAGCAGGATCCGGTTGACACGCATGGGGATTCAGCTCCTACTGCTGCTGCTCGTCGGTGGCGTTCGCGTCGGCGGACGGTGTGACCGTGACGGTCACCGTCGGTGTCGGGATCGGTTTGGGCTTGGTCGGCAGGACCTCGTCGCGCGGGTCCTTCTTCGGGACCTCGACGACCACGCCGACGATGTCGAGCTGCGTGAAGCTGACGTACGGCGTGACGTAGAGCGTGCGGGTGAGGCCGCCGCCGGAGGGGTCGACGCGGGAGACCACGCCGACCGGCACGCCCGGCACGAAGGGTTTGTCGGCCTGGGAGCCGAAGGTGACGAGCCGGTCGCCCTTCTTCACCTCGGCCTTGCCGTTGAGGAGTTCGACGCGCAGCGGGCGGTCGCCCTGTCCGGAGGCGAAGCCGAGTTCGTCGCCACCCTCCATGCGGGTGCCGACGGTGAAGTCGGGGTCGTTGGCGAGAAGCACGGTGGAGGTGTCGGGGCCGACGGTGGTGACCCGGCCGACGAGGCCGTCCCCGTTGAGGACGGTCATGTCCCGCTTGATGCCGTCGTTCGCGCCGACGTCGATGGTGATGGTCCAGGAGAAGCCCTGCGCGGACCCTATGGCGATGACCTGGGCGCCCTTGATGCCGTACTGGCCCTCGCCGGCGATCTTCAGCATCTTGTCGAGCTGCCCCAGGCGGCTGCGGTTGCGGTCGTCGCTGCCGAGCTTGGCCTTGAGGGCCGCGTTCTCCTTCTCCAGCGCGGCGAGCCGGTCGTGGCGGCTGCCGGAGTCACGGACGGCGGAGACGGCGTCGCCGACGGGGTCGACCGCCGAGGACAGCCCGTTCTCGATCGGGCCGAACACCGTTGCCGCGGCCTGCCGGGCACCGTCGACCGGCGAGTTCCGGCCTCCGCGGATGTCCACCGTGATCAACGCGAACGCGATGGCGATCAGCAGGACCAGGAGCAGCCGGCTCTCTTTCGTGTCCCTCACGTGCGGCGGCCGTGCCTTCCTCAGTAGGAATTCGGGAACCCCTCAAGGCGCCACTGGCGAAGCGCAAACCCAAGGGGTCCATTTGTGGGAGCTTATGCCTCTATACCAACGATCCGCCGTACGAGAGGAGATCAGCTCGTACGGCGGAATCGAAGAGTTGCGTCATCTGCGCGGCTGGGCGTCCAGGACCTGCTGGAGCGCCTCGAACTCCTCGACGCACTTGCCGGAGCCGAGCGCGACGCTGTCCAGCGGGTCCTCGGCGATGTGGATCGGCATGCCGGTCTCCCGGCGCAGCCGCTCGTCCAGGCCGCGCAGCAGCGCTCCGCCGCCGGTCAGAACGATTCCTCGGTCCATGATGTCGCCGGACAGCTCCGGCGGGCACTTGTCGAGGGTCGTCTTGACCGCGTCGACGATCGCGTTGACCGGCTCCTCGATCGCCTTGCGGACCTCGGCGGCCGAGATGACGACGGTCTTCGGCAGCCCGGAGACCAGGTCCCGGCCGCGGACTTCGGTGTGCTCGTCGGCGTCGAGGTCGTACGCCGAGCCGATCGTGATCTTGATCTGCTCGGCCGTCCGCTCACCCAGCAGGAGGCTGTACTCCTTCTTGATGTACTGGATGATCGCGTTGTCCAGTTCGTCGCCCGCGACGCGGATGGACTGGGCGGTGACGATGCCGCCGAGCGAGATGACCGCGACCTCCGTGGTGCCGCCGCCGATGTCCACCACCATGTTGCCGGTGGCCTCGTGGACCGGCAGGCCGGAGCCGATGGCGGCCGCCATGGGCTCCTCGATGATGTGCACCTGGCGGGCACCGGCCTGGGAGGACGCCTCGATGACCGCGCGGCGCTCGACGCCCGTGATGCCCGAGGGCACACAGACGACGACCCGCGGCCGGGCGAGATACCGCCGCTTGTGGATCTTCAGGATGAAGTAGCGGAGCATCCGCTCGGTGATCTCGAAGTCGGCGATGACACCGTCCTTGAGCGGACGCACGGCGACGATGTTGCCCGGCGTGCGGCCGATCATCTTCTTCGCCTCGGCACCGACCGCGAGAATGCCACCGGTGTTGGTGTTGATCGCGACGACGGACGGCTCGTTGAGCACGATTCCGCGACCCCTGACGTACACCAGCGTGTTGGCGGTCCCGAGGTCGACAGCCATGTCACGGCCGATGAACGACATTGAGTTCCCCATCCGGATTCATCTGGCCTTCCGAAGCTTTTGAGGGCATATCAGGTCGGCGAGGCGGGTGCTGTGACGTGAAGGCTTCCATCGTAAACGCGCCTGCACGAACACTGCGCGAGGGTCTTCGCCATTGTCAGCAGATGGCGCGCCGCCTCGCTTGTGGAGACGGCCCATCGGGGGCACACGTTCCCCCGATCGGCAACGCATATGCCAAAGGACGGCCGAAAACGTACGGCCGCCCCTGGTCAGGACTCCGAGCGGAGTTGACGTCCCCTCAGAAAAATTCGCGGAAAATCCGCCGGATGGCGCTCAGGCGCGCCTCGGGACTCAGGCGCGGCCCGGGAAGAAGATCTTCACCTCGCGCTCGGCCGACTCCTCCGAGTCGGAGGCGTGAATCAGGTTCTCGCGGACGATCACACCGTAGTCACCCCGGATGGAGCCGGGCGCGGCGGCGATCGGGTCGGTCGGGCCGGCGAGCGCGCGCAGACCCTCGATGACCCGCTCGCCCTCGACGATCAGCGCGACGACCGGACCGGAGGACATGAACTCCACCAGCGGCTCGTAGAAGGGCTTGCCCTTGTGCTCGCCGTAGTGCTGCTCCAGCGTGTCCTGGTCCAGGGTGCGCAGCTCCAGCGCGGTGATCTGCCAGCCGGCCTTGCGCTCGATACGGCTGATGATCTCGCCGGTCAGGCCGCGACGGACGGCGTCGGGCTTGAGCAGGACGAGGGTGCGCTGGCTCACGGGGGCTCCTTACGACTGACGTGTGCGGTGGGACGAGGTTACAGGGCGTGTCCGTGTCGCTGTCACGCAGCGTCAGGTGTAGAGGACTCGGCCTGCGCCGCGAAACGGGCCTTGGCCTCGTCGACCTTTCTGCCGTAGTGCACCGACGCCCACCACAGCGCCGCGAAGACCGCGCCCATGAAGTACATCGTCGGGACGAAGACACCGGAGGCGATCAGGGCGAGCTGCAGGGCCCAGCCGAGGGCCACGCCGCCCGGCCGGGTCACCATGCCGCACAGCAGCACGCACAGGACCATGGCGACACCGCTGACCAGCCACACCGTCGACGTGGACAGGTCCGGGTCCTTCATGGCCACCAGCCCGGCGAACCCGATGATGAAGAACTCGCCGATCAGCGTCGATGAACAGAGCGTACGCACGACGGAACCTCAGCCCTTGCCCAGGAGCAGGCGGGCCTCGCCCACCGTGATGACCGAACCGGTGACCAGCACCCCGCCGCCCGCGAACTCGCCCTCCTCCTCGGCAAGCGTGATCGCGGCCTCCAGAGCCTCGGGCAACCGCGGCTCGACCTGGACCCGGTCCTCGCCGAACACCTCGACGGCGATCGCGGCCAGCTCGTCCGCGTCCATGGCGCGGTGCGTGGAGTTCTGCGTGACGACGACCTCGGCGAAGATCGGCTCGAAAGCCTCCAGCAGCCCCCGT
This sequence comes from Streptomyces sp. NPDC001450, assembly GCF_053597295.1. NCBI lineage: Bacteria > Bacillati > Actinomycetota > Actinomycetes > Kitasatosporales > Streptomycetaceae > Streptomyces > Streptomyces sp. NPDC001450. Next base: position 160,518 of record NZ_JBSFHY010000013.1, on the reverse strand, counting down.
ACGTTCTTGTCGGCGCTCGCCCCGACCACACCGATCAGCCGGCTGAAGTCGAACGCCTCCCGTACGGCCTCGGCGGTGACCTCGGCGCCCGCCGGGTTGTGCGCCGCGTCCAGCACGATCGTGGGAGAGCGCCGTACGACCTCCAGCCGGCCCGGCGAGGACACGGCCGCGAAGGCCTTGCGCACGGTGTCGATGTCCAGCTGCTCCGCGCGCAGCGCGCCGACCCCGAAGAACGCCTCCACGGCGGCGAGCGCCACGGCCGCGTTGTGCGCCTGGTGGGCGCCGTGCAGGGGCAGGTACACCTCGGGGTACTCGCCGCCCAGACCGCGCAGGGTGACCAGCTGGCCGCCGACCGCGACCTGCCGGGCCACGACGCCGAACTCCAGCCCCTCCCGGGCCACGGTCGCGTCCACCTCGACGGCCTTCTTCAGCAGCACCTGCGCCGCGTCCACCGGCTGCTGCGCCAGGATCACGGTCGCGTCCTGCTTGATGATGCCGCCCTTCTCACCGGCGATCTCGCCCGGCGTCGCGCCGAGCCGGTCGGTGTGATCGAGGGCGATGGGGGTGATCACCGCGACGTCGCCGTCGATCACGTTCGTCGCGTCCCAGCTGCCGCCCATGCCGACCTCGACGACGGCGACGTCGACGGGCGCGTCCGCGAAGGCGGCGTACGCCATGCCGGTGAGGACCTCGAAGAACGAGAGCCGGTACTCCTGTTGGCCGTCGACCATCTCGACATAGGGCTTGATGTCCTGGTACGTCTCGATGAACCGCTCGGCGGAGATCGGGGCGCCGTCCAGGCTGATCCGCTCGGTGACCGACTGCACGTGCGGGCTGGTGTACCGGCCGGTGCGCAGCTCGAAGGCGCCGAGCAGGGCCTCGATCATGCGGGCGGTGGAGGTCTTGCCGTTCGTGCCCGTGATGTGGATCGAGGGGTACGACCGCTGCGGCTCGCCCAGCACGTCCATCAGCGCGGCGATGCGGCTGACGGAGGGCTCCAGCTTGGTCTCGCCCCAGCGGCCTGCCAGCTCCGCCTCGACCTCGCGCAGGGCCCTGTCGACCTCCGGGTCCTCCGGCCGCGCGGGTACGTCGGCCTGCGGCGGGCCGCCCTGGGTGCGCAGGGTGCGGCTGCCGGCCTCGATCACCGCGAGGTCCGGGTCGCGGTCGGTCTCTTCGGCGACGAGTTCTTCGAAGGCGTCGAGGGGGTCGGGCTGGTCGTTTTCGTGTGGGAGGTCGCTCACAGGGCCAGTCTACGGAGCCGCGCCGACAAAGGATGCGGTGGCTCTTTTGGCCGGTTCGGGGTGGCTCGGCTTGCCGTTCGGGTGCGGGTGCGTCGTGGCTTGTCGCGCCCACGCGGCGGAGCCGCAAATCGATACAACCCCGCGCCCGTGGGGATTTGCGGCGCCGTCCGCTGCATGGGCGCCGTAGCCACGCAGCCGCAGCCGGCCGCGGGCCCGTCCGTCGCCCTCACGTAGCTGCGGGCATTCGTGCCGCTGGGGCGATGGGGGTCCCCCTGCTCGAGCGAAGCCGAGAGCTTGGGGGAGGGTGGGCGCAGCGGCACCCTGCCAGCGCGGGCAAGGGTCCCCACCCCCGGGTACGCGAAGGCCCCGGAACCTCGCAGTTCCGGGGCCTTCGCCACCGTACGAGCAGCTACGCCTGCGGCAGCTTCTCCAGCTGGGACTGGATGCGGGTGATGTCCTCCTCGGCCTTGGCCAGGCGCCCGCGGATCTTGTCGACCACGTGGTCCGGGGCCTTCGCCAGGAACGCCTCGTTGCCGAGCTTGGCGTTGGCCTGGGCCTTCTCCTTCTCCGCGGCGGCCAGGTCCTTCGCGAGCCGCTTGCGCTCGGCGGCCACGTCGATCGTGCCGGAAAGGTCGAGCGCGACCTCGGCACCCGCGACCGGCAGGGTGGCCGTGGCCGTGAAGGACTCGCCCTCCGGCTGGAGGCGCAGGAGCTGGCGGATGGCGGCCTCGTGGGGCGCCAGCGCCGTGCCGTCCAGCGTCAGGCGGGCCGGAACCCGCTGGCCCGGCTGCAGACCCTGGTCGGCGCGGAAGCGGCGGACCTCGGTGATGACCGACTGGAGCGACTCGATCTCGCGCTCGGCGGCCGCGTCACGGAAGCCGCTGTCCGTCGGCCAGTCCGCGATGACGACCGACTCGCCACCGGTGAGGGTGGTCCAGAGGGTCTCCGTCACGAACGGGACGATCGGGTGCAGCAGCTTGAGGGTGACGTCGAGGACCTCGCCGAGGACCCGCTTGGAGACCTCGGCCGCCTCACCGCCCGCCTGGAACGTCGTCTTGGACAGCTCGACGTACCAGTCGAAGACCTCGTCCCACGCGAAGTGGAAGAGGGCGTCGGACAGCTTGGCGAACTGGAAGTCGTCGTAGAACGCGTCGACTTCGGCGATGACGGAGTTGAGGCGGGAGAGGATCCAGCGGTCCGTCGCCGACATGGCGGAGGCGTCCGGCAGCGGCCCGTCCACCGTCGCGCCGTTCATCAGCGCGAAGCGCGTCGCGTTCCAGATCTTGTTGGCGAAGTTGCGGGAGCCCTGGACCCAGTCCTCGCCGATCGGGACGTCGACGCCGGGGTTGGCGCCGCGCGCGAGGGTGAAACGGAGTGCGTCGGAACCGTACTTGTCCATCCAGTCCAGCGGGTTGACCGCGTTGCCGAAGGACTTCGACATCTTCTTGCCGAACTGGTCGCGGACCATGCCGTGCAGGGCGATGGTGTGGAACGGCGGGGTGCCGTCCATCGCGTACAGGCCGAACATCATCATCCGGGCGACCCAGAAGAAGAGGATGTCGTAACCGGTGACCAGGACGGAGTTCGGGTAGAACTTCGCGAGCGACTCGGTCTGCTCGGGCCAGCCCAGCGTGGAGAAGGGCCACAGGCCGGAGGAGAACCAGGTGTCGAGGACGTCGGTGTCCTGGTGCCAGCCCTCGCCGGTCGGGGCCTCGTCGTCGGGACCGACGCAGACGACCTCGCCGTTCGGGCCGTACCAGACGGGGATGCGGTGGCCCCACCACAACTGCCGCGAGATGCACCAGTCGTGGAGGTTGTCGACCCAGTCGAAGTACCGCTTCTCCATCTCCTGCGGATGGATCTTGACCTTGCCCTCGCGGACGGCGTCACCGGCGGCCTTCGCCAGCGGGCCGACCTTGACCCACCACTGCATGGACAGGCGGGGCTCGATGGTGGTCTTGCAGCGCGAGCAGTGGCCGACGCTGTGGACGTACGGCCGCTTCTCGGCGACGATCCGGCCCTCGGCGCGCAGCGCGGCGACGATGGCGGAGCGGGCCTCGAGGCGGTCCAGGCCTTGGAAGGGACCGTGGGCGGTGATGACGGCGTGCTCGTCCATGATCGTGATGGACGGCAGGTCGTGCCGCTGGCCGATCTCGAAGTCGTTCGGGTCGTGGGCCGGGGTGACCTTGACGGCGCCCGTGCCGAACTCGGGGTCGACGTGCGTGTCGGCGACGACCGGGATGAAGCGGTCGGTGAGCGGCAGCCGGATCTGCTTGCCGACCAGGTGCTTGTACCGCTCGTCGTCGGGGTGAACGGCGACGGCGGTGTCACCGAGCATGGTCTCGGCACGGGTCGTGGCGACGACGATGGCGTCGTCCCCCTCGCCGTACTTCATGGAGACCAGCTCGCCGTCGTCGTCCTGGTACTCGACCTCGATGTCGGAGATCGCCGTCAGACAGCGGGGGCACCAGTTGATGATGCGCTCGGCGCGGTAGATCAGCTCGTCGTCGTAGAGCCGCTTGAAGATGGTCTGGACGGCCTGGGAGAGGCCCTCGTCCATCGTGAAGCGCTCGCGCGACCAGGCGACACCGTCACCGAGGCGACGCATCTGCCCGGAGATCTGCCCGCCGGACTCGCCCTTCCACTGCCAGACGCGCTCGACGAAGGCCTCGCGGCCGAGGTCGTGCCGGGACTTGCCCTCCTTGCCGAGCTCGCGCTCGACGACGTTCTGGGTGGCGATGCCGGCGTGGTCCATGCCGGGCTGCCACAGCGTCTCGTAGCCCTGCATGCGCTTACGGCGGGTCAGGGCGTCGATGAGGGTGTGCTCGAAGGCGTGGCCCAGGTGGAGGCTGCCGGTGACGTTCGGCGGCGGGATGACGATCGTGTACGGCGGCTTGTCGCTCTTCGCGTCCGCCTCGAAGTAACCCCGCTCTACCCAGCGCTCGTACAGCGGCCCCTCTACATCGGCCGGCGCGTACTGGGTCGGCAGTTCGGTGTCGGGCGCGGGTGGCTGCTGCTGAGCGTTCTCGGTCACGGGGGTCAGTTTAGAGGTGTCACGGGGTGGTCCCGAAACGCGTTTGTTCTGTAACGGTGCGGCCCCCGGTGCCGTGTGCTTCCTGTGCCTGGTCCAGGATGTCAGGAACACATAAGCATCTGGAGGGGAACCCAGAAATGAGCAACAACCAGCCGGGCCCGTACGGCCAGCAGCCGCCCTACGGTCAGCCGGGGCAGCCTGGTCCCTACGGCCAGCCGGGTCCCTACGGCCAGCAGCCGCAGGCACCCCAGCCCGGCTACGGCTACCCCCAGCAGGCTCCTCCGGCCCCGCCGCAGCCCGGCTACGGCTACCCGCAGCAGGGCGTGCCGCAGCAGCCGAACCCGTACGGCCAGCAGCCCGGCCCCTACGGCCAGCAGCCCTACGGCGTCCCGCAGCCGCCGGCTCCGGGCGGCGGCAAGAAGAAGACGGGCCTGATCATCGGGGCGGTGGCGGTCGTCGCGGCGGTCGCGGTGGGCGCGGCCTTCCTGCTCAACAAGAGCGGCAGCAGCGACGTCGCGGACGACGGCCCGCACAAGCTGATCACGCCGGACAGGGTGATCAGCCAGACCTACTCGAAGTCCGCCGACTCGGGGTCCTCGAACGACATGAGCGACTCGGACGCGTCCGACTTCGAGAAGTGGGGGGTGAAGAACCCCAAGCAGGTGAGCGCCAAGTACGAGAACGGCAAGGGCCTGACCATGAAGGGTCTCACCTTCAGCGGTGTGTACGGGACCGTCGACGACCCTGGCGCGGTCATCGACGCCATGTTCGCCAAGGTCAAGTCGGAGTCCGAGAAGGACCAGAGCGACTCCGACGTCAAGGGCAAGCTGATCGGCAGCCCCGAAACCGTCCACCCGGCAGGCTTCTCCAACGGCATCATGAAGTGCCAGGTGGCTCAGCTCGACAGCGGCAGCTCGTCCTCGGAGGCCGGGGTGCCGAAGACGATGAAGATGCCGGTGTGCATCTGGGGCGACCACAGCACCGTCGCCATTGTCTCGGCGTACAGCGTCGCCTCCCTCGCCTCGGGCGAAGGCGGCTCGATCGACGACACGGCGCAGGTCGCTGCCAAGCTGCGCGACGACGTGCGCGTCAAGGCCTGACACCGTCAGTCGTTCCAGGAACGGGCCCCGGTCGAGCGACCGGGGCCCTTCGCGCGCCACGGGCAGGCAGCCGTAGGCGCCACCAGGAAGCAGCACGAGGGCGTACACATCGCACGAAGGCCTCGCACCGGCAAGGAAAACCAGCCATATCGGCACATCCGCAGCAAGCGCTCGCCCTACGCTCCGCCGGACGGCCCACCACAGCACCCTGGGCAGCAGGTGCCGGATCGCTGTCCCTCAACCCCTCTGTCTCCGCCGATGAACACGCCCCGCACAACAGAACATTTCAGCCAAGAGCCGCACAATCCCATCCGCACACGCGACCGATTCATGTTTGTCTTGTCCGCGTCAGGAGGGACTCTACGGAATAGGGATTTGCGATGAGATCACTGCGGGTTGGCCAAGCGCTGGCAGCAGCGGGCATCACTGCGGCCGCCGTCCTCGTACCGGTCGCAACGGCCACGCCGGCGGCAGCGGCCACGCCGACGGCAGCGGCCAGTTACTACTCTGGCTGCACCAATTATGTAGCGGCGCACGGCTACGTCGTGGGCCCCAAGGTGAAGGCCGCCTGTTCGAACAAGGCGCTTCATCTGGTGGGCTGGTCCCCGAACCCCTTTTGCTGGAAGGGGCTCGTCGAGATCGGGGTCGAGAACGGAATCGCTCAGGTGGCCTGCATCCGCGCCCACTGAGCTACCTGCCGCCGAACGGACCTGCGCGGACCGGGAGCGACACGGAAAGACCGCCACTTCGCAAGAGGTGGCGGTCTTTCCGTATCAGGGGGCAATGCCCCAGGTTCTCACGCCGTCTTCTGCTCCCCCGAGCCCCGCCCGCGGGCGTCCCGCGGGATCAGGGTCGGGTTCACGTTCGAGTGGACGACATCCGCCGTGATGACGACCCGCGCCACGTCCTTGCGGGACGGGACCTCGTACATCACCGACATGAGGACCTCCTCCATGATGGCGCGCAGGCCGCGGGCGCCGGTCTGGCGGAGGATGGCCTGGTCGGCGATGGCCTCCAGGGCCTCGCGCTCGAAGTCCAGCTCCACGCCGTCGAGTTCGAAGAGGCGCTGGTACTGCTTGACGAGCGCGTTGCGGGGCTCGACCAGGATCTGGAGCAGGGCCTCGCGGTCCAGGTTGTGGACGCTCGTGATGACGGGCAGGCGGCCGATGAACTCCGGGATCATGCCGAACTTGACCAGGTCCTCGGGCATGACGTCCTCGAACTGGTCCTTGGCCTCCAGCTCGCGCTTGGAGCGGATCGTCGCGCCGAAGCCGATGCCCTTAGCGCCGGCCCGGGACTCGATGATCTTCTCCAGGCCCGCGAAGGCACCGCCCACGATGAACAGGACGTTCGTCGTGTCGATCTGGATGAACTCCTGGTGGGGGTGCTTACGGCCGCCCTGGGGCGGGACGGAGGCCGTGGTGCCCTCGAGGATCTTGAGCAGGGCCTGCTGGACACCCTCGCCCGAGACGTCGCGGGTGATGGAAGGGTTTTCGCTCTTCCTCGCGACCTTGTCGATCTCGTCGATGTAGATGATCCCCGTCTCGGCCTTCTTGACGTCGTAGTCCGCCGCCTGGATCAGCTTCAACAGGATGTTCTCGACGTCCTCGCCCACATAGCCCGCCTCCGTCAGCGCCGTCGCGTCGGCGATGGCGAACGGGACGTTCAGCATGCGGGCCAGGGTCTGCGCGAGGAGGGTCTTGCCGGAGCCCGTGGGGCCGAGCAGAAGGATGTTGGACTTCGCCAACTCGATGGCGTCGTCGCGGCCTTGGGCGCCGCCGTTCTCGCCTGCCTGGACCCGCTTGTAGTGGTTGTACACCGCGACGGAGAGGGCCTTCTTCGCCGCTTCCTGGCCGACTACGTAGCCTTCCAGGAACTCGTAGATCTCGCGGGGCTTCGGGAGTTCCTCCCAGCGCACCTCGCTCGTCTCGGCGAGCTCCTCCTCGATGATCTCGTTGCAGAGATCGATGCACTCGTCGCAGATGTACACACCGGGCCCTGCGATGAGCTTCTTGACCTGCTTCTGGCTCTTGCCGCAGAACGAGCACTTGAGCAGATCGCCGCCGTCACCGATGCGTGCCACGGTGTGCTTCCCCTTCGCCTGGGAGACGCCTGGACGCTTTCGAATCCAGCGGCTCCTGGTGCTGCCTTATGTCCGACGGTACCTTGCCGGGCCCTGTGTTCGGGCCCCCCTTGGCAGGGTTCACTTTGACGTGCACCGTGCCAAGAGGGGCAGAGAATACGTCGACGAAGACGCCGACCCGCGTCAGCGGACCGAGGCGTTGTTCATCTTCCGGGTGGAGATGATCTGGTCGATGATGCCGTACTCGAGCGCCTCCTCGGCCGTGAGGATCTTGTCGCGCTCGATGTCCTCGCGGATCTTCTCGATCGGCTGGTTGGAGTGCTTGGCCAGCATGTTCTCCAGCTGCTCACGCATCCGGGTGAACTCGTTGGCGATGATCTCCAGGTCGGAGAGCTGACCGCGGCCGGTGGAGCCTGCCGGCTGGTGGATCAGCACGCGCGAGTTCGGCAGCGCCATGCGCTTGCCCGGCGTACCGGCGGCGAGCAGGATGGCCGCGGCGGAGGCCGCCTGGCCCATGCACACCGTCTGGATGTCGGGCTTCACGAACTGCATCGTGTCGTAGATCGCCGTGAGGGCGGTCATGTCGCCGCCGGGGCTGTTGATGTAGATCGAGATGTCCCGGTCCGGGTCCATCGACTCCAGGCACAGCAGCTGCGCCATGACGTCGTTGGCGGAGGCGTCGTCGATCTGGACGCCCAGGAAGATCACGCGCTCCTCGAAGAGCTTCGCGTACGGGTCGTACTCGCGGATGCCCTGGGATGTGCGCTCGACGAAACGCGGGATGACGTAGCGGCTGTCGGGCCGGGGCCCTTCGTACATGCCGCTGGCGGCGCCGGGGAAGTTGCTCATGGGGTTCACCGTCCTGGTGGCGTTCGGGGGGCTGGGGTCTCGGCGGTGCGTGGCGTGGCCAGGCCGGTCAGGCACCGGTGCCGCCGCCTCCCGGAACACCCGAGGCGTGCGTGATGATCTCGTCAATGAGACCGTACTCCTTGGCCTCTTCCGGGGTGAACCAGCGGTCGCGGTCGCCGTCGCGGATGATCGTCTCGACGGTCTGGCCGGAGTGCAGCGCGGTCAGCTCGGACATGGTCTTCTTGGTGCGCAGCAGGTACTGGGCCTGGATCTTGATGTCCGAGACCGTACCGCCCAGGCCCGCGGAGCCCTGGTGCATCATGATGTCCGTGTGCGGCAGGGCGAAGCGCTTGCCGGCGGTGCCGCCGGTGAGCAGGAACTGGCCCATCGAGGCCGCCATGCCCATGCCGATCGTGACCACGTCGTTCGGGATGTACTGCATGGTGTCGTAGATCGCCATGCCGGCCGTCACCGAACCGCCGGGGCTGTTGATGTAGAGGTAGATGTCCTTGTCGGGGTCGGCCGCAAGGAGCAGCAGCTGAGCGGTGATCTTGTTGGCGATGTCGTCGTCAACCTGCTGGCCGAGGAAGATGATCCGCTCGCCGAGCAGCCGGTTGTAGACCTGGTCGCCGAGGCCACCACCGATGGAAGGCTCGCCGGCGGCGGAGGGCATCAGATTCGTCACGTATCCACCTGCTCGTCTTGCGACGGCGCCGGGCCGTCTCACGTAGTCCTGCCGGGGCTTAGCGGGAACTCCAGCTTGCCCTCGTATTCATGGACCCTAACGCTCAGGCCGCTTCGGTGAATCCCGGAGAAGCGGGTGTTCGCCGGGGGCGTAGCGGAGGGCTCCGCCGGTTTGGCCGGTGCGGTTTGCGGGGGGTGGTGGGGAGATCGTCGGGCCGCGGGTGCGTAGGGGCTGGTCGCGCCCCCGGCGGAGCCGCATGTCGATACAGCCCCGCGCCTCGGTACAGCCCCGCGCCCCTTTGGGGCGGCAGCCGCCAGGTACGACAGACGGGCCCCCGGGAGAAACTCCCCCAGGGGCCCGTCGTACGCCTGTCAGAGACGCCGTGGGGCTCAGCCCTCGGTCTTCTCCTCGGCGGCGTCCTCGGTGCCCTCGGCGGCCTCGACCGTCTCGATGGCGGACTCGGTCTCGTCCTCGTCGTCCAGGTCGACGACCTCGCCGTTGGTGTCCTTCACCGTGGCGGCCTCGACCACGACGGCCAGAGCCTTGCCGCGGGCGACCTCGCCGACCAGGAGCGGCACCTGGCCACCCTCGACGACGGCCTGGGCGAACTGGTCGGGGGACATGCCGGAGGAGGCCGCACGCCGCATGAGGTGCTCGGTGAGCTCCTCCTGGTTGACGTTGAGGTTCTCCTTCTTGACCAGCTCGTCGAGGACGAACTGGGTCTTGATGCCCTTGACCGCGGCCTCGCGGGTCTCGGTCTCGAACTCCTCGACGGTCTTGCCCTGGATCTCCAGGTACTTCTCGAGGGTGAGGCCCATCTGGCCGAGCTGGTGGTGCTCCAGGTTGTGCTTGCGGGTGTTGATCTCGTCCTCGAGCAGCTTCTCGGGGACCGGGACCTCGACCAGCTCGAGGAGCTTCTCCAGGACGCGCTCCTGGGCCTGGGTGGCCTGGTCGAACTGCTTCATGTTGGCCAGGCGCTTGCGGCTGTCGGCCTTCAGCTCGTCCAGGGTGTCGAACTCGGAGGCGAGCTGCGCGAACTCGTCGTCCAGCTCGGGCAGTTCGCGGGCGGCGACCTGGGTGACCTTGACGGTGACCTCGGCCTCCTTGCCCGCGGCGGAGCCGCCCTTGAGCTCGGAGGTGAAGGTGGACTCGCCACCGGCCTCCAGGCCCTTCACGGCGTCGTCGATGCCGTCCAGCAGCTCGCCGGAGCCGATGGTGTAGGAGACACCGTTGGCGATGCCGTCCTCGAGGACCTCGCCGTCGACCTTGGCCTCCAGGTCGATGGTGACGACGTCGCCGTCCTCGGCGGCGCGCTCGACCGGGGAGGTGGAGGCGAAGCGCTCGCGGAGCTGCTCGACCGACTTCTCGATGTCCTCGTCGGTGACCTCGACGGCGTCGACCTCGACCTCGATGCCGGAGTAGTCCGGGATCTCGAGGGCCGGGCGGACGTCGACCTCGGCGGTGAAGTTCAGCGTCTCGCCGTCCTTCAGCTCGGTGATGTCGACCTCGGGCTGGCCCAGCGGGCTCAGTTCGGCCTCGTTGACCGCCTCGGTGTAGAACTTCGGGAGCGCGTCGTTGACGGCCTCCTCCAGCACCGCACCGCGGCCGAACCGCTGGTCGATGACGCGGGCCGGGATCTTGCCCTTGCGGAAGCCCTTCACCGTGACCTGCTGGTTGATCTTCTTGTACGCCGCGTCGAGGCTGTCCTTGAGCTCCTCGAAGGGCACCTCGACAGTGAGCCGAACCCGGGTCGGGTTCAGGGTCTCCACGGCGCTCTTCACGGTTCGGTCTCCTTGTGGCTGACTTCTTGGTTTCTGCCGGAGCCAGACTGGTCCGGCGGATTTCGCCGCCCGGAGGAGTTCGTAGGCCGAGTGGGCCGGGACACACGGGCGCGCAGCTTGCATAGTAACCGCAGCCGCTCAGCGCCCCAAAAGGCGATCACACGGTGACGTGAGCCGGTGGTCGGGGTGGCGGGATTTGAACCCACGGCCTTCCGCTCCCAAAGCGGACGCGCTACCAAGCTGCGCCACACCCCGTCTGGTGCGACACGTAGGGTACATGCCCGGGCCGGATCCGTCGGCCCCTTTGCCGGCTACGGCTCGCGTGGCATCGCCGCAGTCCAAACACGTTGGCCTCCGTGGCGGGCGACCCGCTACGATGCTCAGCAGTGCCGCGGTCGCCGACCTGCGGCGCGCTGTTGCGGGCGTAGCTCAATGGTAGAGCCCTAGTCTTCCAAACTAGCTACGCGGGTTCGATTCCCGTCGCCCGCTCCGAAGGCTGAAGGCCCAGGTGAGAGGTGGTTTTCCTCTGCCGGGGCCTTCAGTCGTCCCCGGGGCCTCTCAACCCTGCGTGTCCGCCGCGTGCCCCTTCGGCCGGCGGCGCCACTGCACAGCGTCCACGATCACGGCGTCCACGCCGTCGGCGATCTCCCGATCACGGCTCTCCGAGGTGTGCTGATAGATCGGCGCCGCCCGGGTCGAGCTATGACCGAGCCGGGTCATCAGCTCGCGCGTGCCGGCGTTGGTCTGGGACGCCAGGGTGTTGCCCGTGTGCCGGAGGTCATGGAATCGGAGCCCCTCGATCCCCGCCTCCTTGCACACCCTGTGCCACAACCCGTTGAAGTGGTTCCGGCGAGGCGTGGCGCCTTTCGCGCCGACGAAGACCCGGCCGTCCGCGCCAGGCTCGACGAACTGCTCCACATGGGTGACAACGACCGGCAGGATCGAACGCGGGATGGCCACGGACCGCTTGCCCGCCTCACTCTTCGGCGCCTTGTAGATGTGCTTCCCGCTGTCAGGACCAGGGCACGGTAGCGAGGCTGCGAGGCATCCGCGATGGCGAAGACGTCCGAGACCGTGGCCGTGGGCCGCTCCGGGATGTTCACCGTGCCGCCGTTCTTGATCTGGCACGGGTTGCGGCGGATCAGGCCGTCCTCTACGGCCGTGCCCATGATCGTGCGGAGCAGGGAGTAGGCCTTGGCGACCGTGGTCGGTCCGGTGCCCGCGTCCAGGCGTGCACGGCGCCAGGTACGGACCGCGGCCGGGGTGATGCCGGCGATGGCCAGACGCCCGAAGGCGGGCGCCAGGTGCACCCGCACGAGGATCGCGTACAGCTCGGCCGTGCTGACTGCCAGCGGACGCTCATTCACCCAGGCCCACCGCGTACTTCCCGAACGGCACGTTGGCCGCGTCCGGGTCCCGCCAGTCGCCCTGCCGCAGCTCTGTCTGCATGTCGGCGAGCCAGTCATCCGCCTCGCGCTTCGTTCGGACCCACCCCGCCCCCGGCAGCGCTGTCACCCGAATGGCGCAACATGACGTGCCACCCACATGGGTGAAGATCAAGCTGACTAGTGCCCCAACCGAGGCAATCCGTGAAAGGGAAATCGAATGCACATTCGACGAATCCTCGCCGCCGTCATCGCCACGGCAGCCCTCGCTGGACTCGGCCTCACAGGCGCCGCCACCGCCACCGCCGCCACCGCACAGGGTGCCCCATCCTACGTCACCCCTTCTCAGTGCAAGCAGGGCGGCGGAACGGCCGATCTGACGGACAACACCTGCAAGGGCGGTATGTACGACGGGGAGAAGATCGACTAAACCCCACAAGGCGCCCCGCAGCCACGCGCCGCGGGGCGCTCCCATGCGAGCGTAGTCAGGAGAGTCGCAGGGACTGCGCCGATCCGTCGGGCACCCTAAGGTCTGCCGAGTCTCAGTTGATGGAGTCGCCGGATGCCACAAGCGGCCAGCTGGTGGATATCGATCTGCACCCGCAACGCGTAGGGCGCTGCTATCTCACGGCATGGGACAGCTTCGGCCTGGTGGGCGAGATGCCCATCGTCGCTCTGTCGATGGCTGCGCTCCTGCGGTGGTTGCTGCGCCTCGGCGGAGGCAACCCGATGGACCACCTGCCGGACCTGGGCGACGCATACGACAGCCTCTGGAGACACCGGACTGATCACGGCTATCCCGACCAGCCGAGGCAAGCGGTGTCAAGCATCAGGTGAAGCCACAACGTCAAGCATCAACCGAGACAAGACATGTGGATAGGGCCGGTGGCCGAGTCGATCACCGCAGAGAGTGGCCCCGGTCGGAGCGATGCCTCCGGCGGGGGATCGGCCGGCACCGGGATGGAGCAGGCGCCGTTGGCGGGCGCGGGTCCGTAGGGGCGTGCGCGGGTTCGATTCCCGTCGCCCGCTCCGAAGGCCGAAGGCCCAGGTGAGAGGTGGTTTTCCTCTGCCGGGGCCTTCAGTCGTCCCCGGGGCCTCTCAACCCTGCGTGTCCGCCGCGTGCCCCTTCGGCCGGCGGCGCCGCTGCACAGCGTCCACGACCACCACCTGTCACAGGGCCCTGATGTTCACGCTGTACACCGAACGGGTGCCGTAGGCGACGTAGACGGCGTCTCCCTGGAGGACCGGGGGTGCGCCGGCGTAGCCGGTGAAGGGTTCCAGGCCGGTGCCGCGGCCGGGGACGCTGTGGGTCTCCTTGCCGGTGCGGCGGTCCAGGGCGGCGAGGCGGCCGCCCGGGGAGGCGAGGAGGACGTAGGTGTCGGAGACGACGGGGGCGCCGGGGCGTTCGACGGAAGAGGGGGTTTTCCAGAGGGTGCGGCCGGTGGTCGGGGCGACGGCGCGGACCTCGCCGCTTTCGAGAACGAAGTAGAGGGTGCCGTCGGCCATGGTGGGTGTGGCGGCCCAGGGCACGGATCGGTCCAGTGGGACGACGTGTGGTGAGCGGTCGGCGAGGTTCAGGAGGGTGATGCGGCGGTAGGGGGGAATCGCGGACTCCTCCGGGCCCACGGGGGAGTCCGGGGAGGTGATGAGGACCAGGCGGCCGCCGGTCTGGCCGGCCAGGGTGAGGGGGCCGGCCACCTTGGCGGTCCAGCGGGCCGTGCCGTGGGTGGGGTCGATCCGGGTGATCGTGGTGTGCGTGCTGTTGCCGTCGACGCACACGAGGTAGCCGTTCCCGTTCGCGCTGCGCAGCCCGCAGGTGTCGTTCGCGGGCATGGTGCGCTTCCAGCGGGGCGTGCCGCGGGCGGTGTCCAGCAGGGAGTACGTCCTGCCGTCCTTGCCGTAGGTGACGACGGGTCCGTCGTCGGTGACCGTCACCGTGCCCTCCACCGCGGTGGGCTTCGCCTCGCCGAGGGGCTTGTTCCAGCGGACCTTTCCGGTGCGGGCGTCGACGGCCTGGAAGACGTAGCGGCTGTTGTCGGCCGAGCGGGCCTTGCGGTCGGCGACCGTGTAGACGTCGTGTCCGTGCGTGCCGATCACTCCGCTGTCGGGGTAGCCGCTGCCGCTGGTGCTCGGGTCGGGGTGATCCTCCTCGGGGAGACTCCAGGCGACCTTGCCGGTGGCCAGCGAGAAACGGACGGCCTTGAGACCGTCGCCGGCGCAGACCAGCCCGCCGTCGAGCGCGGCGCAGGAGGTGAACGCCCCGCCGGGAGTGGTCGCCTTGTCGGTCTCCCGGGCCTGCCAGGCGTGCCACCCCGGGGGCAGGTCGCCGCGCGAGCCGTGTTCGTCCCCGGTCACTCGCAGTGCGGCCGCGGACGCCGCCGCCGCGAGCACCAGGGTGCCCGCGGTCACGGCCGGCCAGAGTCTGCGGCGCGGGGTGCGCGGGCGGGTGGGCGCGCTCTCCTGCGGCTCGGGCTCCGGGCGCGGGTCCGGCAGGCGGCCCTCACGCAGGAGGGTCAGGAGCTCGTCGGGGGTCGGCCGGGACTTGGGGTGCTTTTCCAGGCAGAGCCGGATGAAGGGGAGCAGATCGTGGGTGAGGCCGTCGAGTTCGGGCTCGCTCTCGACGACCTTCGTGGCCGTCTCCCAGGGGCTCGCGCTGTCGAAGGGGCCGTGCCGGGTGGCGGCGTACACCAGGACCGCGCCGAGGGAGAAGATGTCGGCGGCCGGGCCGACCTCGTGCGGGGAGGAGAACTGCTCGGGGGACATGAAGGGCGGGGTGCCCATCACTCGCCCGGTCTGGGTGAGGGCGTCGGCGGCGGCCGACTCGGCCGCGCGGGAGACGCCGAAGTCGATGACCCGGGGGCCGTCGTCGGCGAGCATCACGTTGGCCGGTTTCAGGTCGCGGTGGACCACGCCGGCGCGGTGGATGTCGCGCAGGGCCTCGGCGAGGCCGGCGGCGAGCGCGCGCAGGCGGTGGGGCGGCAGGGGTCCGTGGCGGCGGACGTGGGTGCCGAGATCCTCGCCGGGGATGTAGAGCGTGGCCATCCAGGGGCGCGGCGCGTCGGCGTCCGCGTCCACCACGGGTGCCGTGAAGGCGCCGCTGACCTGACGGGCGGCGGCCACCTCGCGGCGGAAGCGGATACGGAACTCGTCGTCGTCGGCGTACTGGCCGTGGACGACCTTCACGGCGAGCCGGCGGCCGGAGGCGGAGCGGGCCAGGTAGACCACTCCCATGCCGCCGCTGCCGAGGCGGTCCTCGATCCGGTAGCCGCCCACTTCCCGCGGATCCGAGTCGCGCAGCGCCATCCCCGCACATCCCCCCGTTGTTTCAGTTGTCCAGTTCCGCCGGCCCCCGCCGGGGTCAGAACCTGATCTGGTTGATGGTCTCCGCTATCGAGTTCAGAAACCGGTTGATGGAGGGCGCCATGCCCGTGGAGGCGAGGAAGAAACCGAAGAGGACGGCGACGATGGCCGGACCCGGTTTGATGCTCCCGCCTCGGATCAGCACCACCAGGATGATCGCCAACAGCAGCACCACAGACAGTGAAATGGCCACAACTGATCACACCCTCGGTCGGTCCGCTCTCCCGGCCCGGGGGTACGGCCCCGCACCCCCGCCAGAACCATCGTGCCACCAACCCGGCCGCCGTATGCGGTTCGTGACGCAACGTTCGACAAGCACCCGCGGCGGGCGACGCCCCGCACAGTAATTCGACGGGACGCCCGCGCCGGACTCCACAGGGAATTGCGAAGCTTCGTTTCGGTGCCCACACATCATGTGCGCAGGGAATTCGAATTGATGACACAGGGGCGCACTATGCCCCAATTAGTCGGGATGAATCGGTACATTGAGGCTGAACAGAGGGCTTGGTTGTGCCCATCATCACGTGGACAGGGGAGACAAGTCATGTAAATCAGCGGGTACCCGAAGGTGATAACCAGGAATGACCACGGGGGTTTTACGAAATCCCACAGTCGACGCTAGGGTGCCTGAGATGTTCGACGCCGCCTCGTCCCCCGGCCACAGCCGCAGGCCGCTCCCCCCGGCACAGTCGCCGGCGGACGGAGTGCCCAGTCCGCGTACCCCGATGAGTACGCAGAAGCGTCAGCCGCCCGCGGACAGACCGGGCAAACAGCGCGACGCGTTCTTCGACAACGCCAAGTACCTGGCGATCGTGCTCGTCGCGATCGGGCACGCCTGGGAACCGCTGAAGGGCGACAGCCGGATCCTGGAGGCCGTGTACACCGTCGTGTACACCTTCCACATGCCGGCGTTCATCATCATCTCCGGCTTCTTCTCGCGCAGTTTCGACATGCGCCCGGACCGGCTGAAGCGACTGATCACCGGTGTCGCCGTGCCGTACGTCCTCTTCGAGACCGCGTACCCGCTCTTCAAGAACGCCGTCGACGACTCCCACGAGCCGATCAGCCTCCTCGACCCCTGGTACCTGACCTGGTTCCTGGTCGCGCTGTTCGTCTGGCGGCTGACGACACCGATCTGGAAACTGGTGCGCTGGCCGCTGCCGCTGGCCGTCGGCCTCGCCATGCTGGCCAGCATCACGCCGAGCATCGGTGACGACCTCGACCTCCAGCGCGTCCTGCAGTTCCTGCCGTACTTCGTACTCGGCCTGTGCATGAAGCCCGAGCACTTCCAACTGGTGCGCCGCCGCTCGGTGCGGATCGCCTCGGTACCCGTCTTCGCCGTCGCGCTGGCGGTCGGCTGGTGGGCGGTGCCGCGCATGAACACCGCGTGGTTCTACCACCGCGACTCCGCGCAGGAGCTGGGCGCGCCGTGGTGGTGCGGCCCGGTGATGGTGCTCGCGATGCTCGGCTGCTCGCTGCTGCTGACGGCCTGCTTCTTCGCCTGGGTGCCGCGCCGGCAGATGTGGTTCACGGCGCTGGGCGCGGGCACCCTGTACGGCTATCTGCTGCACGGCTTCCTGGTGAAGCTCGCCGACTACCGGGGCTGGTTCGACCACGCCTGGCTGCACCGCCCGCTCGGCGAGATCGCGGTGACCGCCGTCGCGGCCGCCGTCGTCACGCTGCTGTGCACCCGGCCGGCGCAGCGGGTGTTCCGGTTCGCGATGGAGCCGAAGATGGAGTGGGCGTTCAAGCAGGACGCGGCCGAACTGGCTCGCGAGCGCCAGCAGCAGGAGCGCGAGCGCCAGAAGGTCGGCGTCTAGCCCACTGCTTGAGCGTCTGGCCCCGCTGCTCGAGCGTCTAGCCTCGCTGCTCCAGACCGAGAAGTGCGCGCATCCGTGCGTACTTCTCGGTCAGTCGTTTCCGCGTCGGCTCGTCCAGGGCAGCGAGCCGCTCCGGGTCGGCGTTGTGCGCCAGGTCGGCCTGCTTCACCAGCAGCGCGCCCGGCGTGGCGAGGATCCGGCGCGCGTACGCCTCCGGCTCCTCCCCCGTCCGCTTGGTGACGGCGCGCACGATGGCCTTGGTGCGCGGGGGCAGGGCGGCCGCCGTCAGCCACTCCTCGCTCAGCGCGTCGTCCTCGACGGAGTCGTGCAGCCAGGCCGCCGCGATCTGCTCGGCGTCCCCGCCACTGGCGCGCACCCCGTCGGCGACGGCCGCGAGGTGCTCCGCGTACGGCCGTCCCGCCTTGTCGGTCTGCCCCGCGTGCGCGGTGCGGGCGAGGCTCTCGACCTCGGCCAGGGTGAGTGGTGTCTCGGTCACTCGACCAGTGTCTCCCGGCGCAGCGCCGCCCGGGCCGGGAGGTGGCCGCGGTCAGCCCGAGCAGCAGGATGCCGCCGGCGAGGGCGCCGTGGACAGCCGGCCCGGTCCAGCACCGTGCCGAGGGGGTGGAGGGGCTCACCGTCGGTGGCTCGTGGGGCGTGTGGCGGTGCGAGGGGGCGGGGGCGTCAGGCCGCAGGGCGGGTGTGGGCCGCGTGGGTGGTGAGGGTCGTCATGCGGGACGCGATGTGGGCTGCGGGGGCTCGGTCCAGGTGGTCGACAATCTGGCCGTCGGCCAGGAACAGGACCCGGTCGGCCCAGGCCGCGGCCGACGGGTCGTGGGTGACCATGACGATCGTGGCGCGCTGGGTGTCCACGGCGTCGCGGAGCAGGGCGAGGATCTCGGCGGCGGTGGTGGTGTCCAGGGCTCCGGTGGGCTCGTCCGCGAAGACGACGTCGGGGCGGGCGACCAGGGCCCGGGCGACGGCCACGCGCTGCTGCTGGCCGCCGGACAGCTCGCTCGGGCGACGGCGGGCCATGTCGGCGAGGCCGACCTGGGCGAGCACCTCGGCCGAGCGGCGGTGGTCGGGACGGTGGCCGGCCAGCCGCACGGGCAGGACTATGTTCTGTTCGACGGTGAGGGAGGGCAGGAGGTTGAAGGCCTGGAAGACGAAGCCGAGGCGGGTGCGACGCAGGGCGGTCAGCTTGTTCTCGCTCAGGCCCGTGATGTCCGTGCCGCCGAGCAGGACCCGGCCCGTGGTGGGGCGGTCCAGGCCCGCCGCGCACTGCAGGAACGTCGACTTGCCGGAGCCGGAGGGCCCCATCACCGCGGTGAAGGTGCCGGAGGGCAGGGCGAGGTCGATGCCGCGCAGGGCGTGCACGGCGGAACCGCCGCGGCCGTAGCGGCGCGTGACTCCGTGCAGTTCTACGGCCCGGTCGCTTGGCATGGGGGGGTCCCTCCGGTCGTGGGCGTTCGGTGACGTGTCTCGACCGTACGGATACGGAGGGTGGCCGGACCATGTGGACGGCTGGCGGATCCGGGCGGGGGAAAACCCCACCCCCGGCATTCCTTCGGCTTGGCTCAGCGGGCCGTCGCCGGCGCTGCCTGGCGGCAGATCAGGAGCAGGGCCCGGTCGTCGTTGACGTCCTTCGCGACCGCCTCGATGAGGTGCCAGGCGGCGCCGTGGAAGCCGCCGGCGACATAGCGGTCGGCCTCTCCGGTGAGGCGGTCGATGCCCTCCACGATGTCGCGGTCGGAGGTTTCCACCAGTCCGTCCGTGAACAGCATCAACACGTCCCCGGGGCGCAGCGAGCCCTTCACGGGGTCGAACTGGGCGCCGTCGTACACACCCAGCAGCGGGCCCTCGGCCGCCTTCTCCTCCCAGCGGCCGCTGCCCGCGCTCAGCTGCAGGCCCGGCGGATGGCCCGCCGAGTACAGCTCGTAGTCCCCGGAGTCCAGGTCCAGCACCAGGTGGATGGAGGTGGCGAAGCCCTCGTCCCAGTCCTGGCGGAGCAGGTAGCCGTTGGCGGCCGGGAGGAAGGCGTGCGGGGCGAGGGAGCCCAGCAGTCCGCCGAACGCGCCCGACAGCAGCAGCGCACGCGATCCCGCGTCCATGCCCTTGCCGGACACGTCCGTGAGCACGACCTCCAGGGTGCGGCCGTTGTTCGTATGGGCCGCAACCACGAAGTCGCCCGAGAAGGACTGGCCGCCCGCCGGGCGCAGCGCCATCTCGTGGTGCCAGCCCTGCGGCAGCTTCGGCAGCTTGCTCTGTACCCGGATCCGCTCGCGCAGGTCGAAGAGCATGGTGCCGCCGCGCCGCCAGGGCACGCCGACCCGGCTGCGGAACTGCGCGGTCAGCAGCCCGAAGAAGCCGCACGCGGCGACCACCAGGACCACACCGGGGGTGACCCGTGAGGGCCCCTCGGTGTACGGGCCGAGCCGCACCGACTCCACGATCAGCGCGGTGGCCGCGGCCGCGTACAGGCCGAGCAGGCTCGCCGGGCGCAGCAGCAGGCCGCCCGCGACGATCGGCAGCACGAGGGTGGCCGGGGAGCACCACACCGAGTTGGCGAGGGTCATGGCCGCGAGGACGGGGATGGTGAGCAGCAGACCGACGAGCGCGATCCAGTCCGAGCCGTCGCCGCGGAAGTAGTCCACGGCGCTTCTGCGCAGGCCGACGCGGACCCGGTGCCACTGCATCTTCCACCGGGCCGTGAACGTCTCGGCCTTCGCGCGCCGCTCTCGTCCTGCTGCCATTAGTTCGGGACCCTATCGATCAGACAAGCCTGTTGGCACGGGAGGTCCCACTTGTCCCCCGTGAGAGGCTCAACTTCGCGGTTCAACTTCACAGTGAACGGCACGGAGGGCCATCGCGCCGCCGACCGGGAGAAATTCGCTGGCTCGTCCCGCAATGCCCTGATAGGCATGGCTCATGGCGACTGACCGTACGACCGAGTTGAAGGTGCTGCGCTCCGAGGAGTGGGACGGGTGGTGGGACAACCTGCTCCGCGCCTTCGGCGCGGGTCCGGCGTCGCCCGAGGAGCGCGAACTGGACAGATCGCTCACCGAGTTCGACCGTTCCCTGGCCGCGTGGGACGGGGACGTGCTGGTGGGCACGGCGGGGGCGTTCAGCTTCCGGATGACCGTGCCGGGCGGATCCCTGGTGCCCGCCGCGGGCGTCACCATGGTGAGCGTGGCCGCCACGCACCGGCGGCGCGGCGTGCTGACCTCGATGATGCGGCGTCAGCTGGACGACGTGCGCGCCCTGGGCGAGCCGCTCGCGGTGCTGCAGGCCTCCGAGCCCGCCATCTACGGCCGCTTCGGGTACGGAGCCGCCACCTTCCAGCTGCACGCCGAGATCGACACGAGCCGGGTGAGGCTGGCGCTGCCCGCCGGTACCGAAGACGTACGACTGCGGTACGCGCCGCCCGCCGACGTCCTCGCCGAGTGCGAGGCGGTGTACGCGGCGCTGGTGCCGCGCCGGCCCGGGATGCTGGCCCGCCGGCCCGGCTGGGAGCGGGCGGGGCTGCTCGACCCGGAGAGCCAGCGGGAGGGCGCGTCCGCGCTGCAGTGCGTGGTCGCCGAGCGGGACGGCGAGGTCACCGGGTACGCCCGCTTCCGCACCAAGCTCGGCTGGGGGCCGACCGGGCACAACGGCACGGTGAAACTGGAGGACCTCGCCGCGCTGGACCCGGCGACCGGTGCGGCGCTGTGGCGTTTCCTGTTCGACATCGACCTGATGACGAACCTGACCGTGCGGGGGCGGCCGGTCGACGACCCGTGGCAGTACCTGGTCTCCGACATCCGGCGCTGCGTGCCGCGACTGCGGGACTCGTGCTACGTCCGTCTCGTCGACGTCGGTACGGCGCTGGCGGCACGCACCTATCAGGCACCGGTGGACGTCGTGTTCGAGGTGGCGGACGACTTCTGCCCCTGGAACGCGGGGCGTTGGCGGCTGACCGGCGACACCAAGGGTGCGTCCTGCGAGCGCACGACCGACGCGGCCGATCTCGCCCTGTCCGTGAGGGAGTTGGGCGCGGCCTACCTCGGCGGCGTGAACCTGCTGTCGCTGGCGGCGGCCGGCCGGGTACGGGAGCTGCGGCAGGGGGCGCTGACGGAGGCGTCGGTGGCGTTCGCCTCATCGGTGGTCCCGTGGCTGCCGCACGGCTTCTGACGGCTCCTGTTCAGGGCTTCTGACAGGTCGGGCACCAGAAGAGGTTGCGGGCGGCGAGGTCTGCGGTGCGGATCCCGGTGCCGCAGATGTGGCAGGGCAGGGTGGCCCGGCGGTAGACGTACACCTCGCCGCCGTGGTCGTCCACGCGGGGCGGGCGGCCCATCGCCTCCGGGGTGTGCTCGGGGCGGACCGTGTCGATGCGGTTGTTGCGCACGCCCTCGCGCATGAGCGCGACGAGGTCGGCCCAGATGGCGTCCCACTCGGCCGGAGTGATGTCCCGGCCCGCGCGGTACGGGTCGATCCGGTGCCGGAAGAGGACCTCGGCGCGGTAGACGTTGCCCACGCCGGCGATGATCTTCTGGTCCATCAACAGCGCGGCGATCGTCGTACGGCTGCGGGAGATCCTCCGGAGCGCCGTGCCCGGGTCGGCGTCCGCGCGCAGCGGGTCGGGGCCGAGGCGGTCGTGTATCGCCCGCTTCTCGTCGTCCGTGATGAGGGCGCAGGTCGTCGGGCCGCGCAGGTCGACGTACGCGGTGGTGTTCGCGAGGCGGAGGCGGACGGTGTCGGTGGGCGGGGGTGCGGGAGCGGGACCGAAGTCGACCTTGCCGAAGAGGCCGAGGTGGATGTGGACCCAGTCGGTGTCGCGGAACCGGAGGAAGAGGTGCTTGCCGTGGGCCTCGGTGCCGGTGAGGAGGGCGCCGTTCAGCAGGTCGGCCGCGTCCGAGAACTTGCCCTGGGGGCTGGTCACCCGTGGTGCGGTGCCCTGGAAGCGCTCGGCGTAGTCCTGGGCCAGCCGGTGGATGGTGTGCCCTTCTGGCACGGCTGAGGTGTCCTTTCCTGCCGTGAGTCTCCCACCCGCCGACCCGTCTCCGTCGGCAGAGGGGTGAGACGCGTCTCGGCCGGCAGAGGGGTGGGTGACGGGCGGGAGCAGCGAATCCCCCCTTGCCCATCCTTTTCAGCCGGCCGAGCCGGGCGGGTGAAAAGGGCGGGCAAGGGGGGGTCCGGGGGGAGCCCCCCAGGGTTACTGCTGCGGGTGGTGGGCCGGGATCGGGGGCAGGTCGCCCGTCGTCTCGTACGCCGACAGCATGTCGATGCGGCGGACGTGACGCTCGTCACCGGAGAACGGCGTGTTGAGGAAGACCTCGACGAACTTGGTCGCCTCCTCCGTGCTGTGCATCCGCGCACCCACGGCCACGACGTTCGCGTTGTTGTGCTGCCGCCCCAGCGCCGCCGTCTCCTCGCTCCACGCGAGAGCCGCCCGCACACCCTTCACCTTGTTCGCGGCGATCTGCTCCCCGTTGCCGGAGCCGCCGATCACGATGCCGAGAGCCTCGGGGTCCGCGGCCGCCTTCTCCGCGGCACGCAGGCAGAAGGGCGGGTAGTCGTCCTGGGCGTCGTAGATGAGGGGCCCGCAGTCGACGGGCTCGTGCCCCGCCGCCCTGAGCCATTCGACGAGGTGGTTCTTGAGTTCGTAGCCCGCATGGTCGGAGCCGAGATACACGCGCATGGGACGAGTGTGACACGCCTGTTTCGGGTCAGCAGCCTCGGGTGTCGAGCCCGAAAAACGTGACTGAAACCATAGAACCTCAAGGAAACCTCAAGTAACGATCTGGATTCAGAGGTTCCCGGATTCGTTCGCCTCGGTTTCACTGGACCGGCTCGTACACCGCTCGTGCGGGCTGCTCCCCCTGGCGTAAAGGAAATCCGTCCATGACCCCTGGTTCGGGCCTCCAAGCAGGACTCAAGAACCGCCATCTGTCGATGATCGCGATCGGTGGCGTCATCGGAGCCGGCCTCTTCGTCGGTTCCAGTTCCGGTATCGCTACCGCGGGACCCGGCATCCTCCTGTCGTACGCGCTCGTCGGCACGCTCGTGGTGCTGGTGATGCGCATGCTCGGCGAGATGTCCGCCGCCAACCCGACCTCCGGTTCCTTCTCCGCGCACGCCGACCGCGCGCTCGGACGCTGGGCCGGCTTCTCCATCGGCTGGCTCTACTGGTTCTTCTGGGTCGTCGTGCTGGCCGTCGAGGCCACCGCCGGCGCGAAGATCCTCGAGGGCTGGATCCCGGCCGTACCGCAGTGGGGCTGGGCGCTCATCGTGATGATCGTCCTGACCGCGACCAACCTGGTCTCGGTCAGCTCCTACGGCGAGTTCGAGTTCTGGTTCGCCGGTATCAAGGTCGTGGCGATCGGCGCGTTCATCGTCGTGGGCCTGCTGGCCATCTTCGGTGTCCTGCCGGGCGTGCACGCCGACAAGGCGAGCTTCGGCAATCTGACCTCGCACGGCGGCTTCCTGCCGCACGGACCCGGCGCCATCCTCACGGGTGTGCTGCTGGTCGTCTTCTCCTTCATGGGCAGCGAGATCGCGACGCTGGCGGCCGGCGAGTCGGAGGACCCGCAGCGGGCGGTCACCAAGTCCACCAACAGCATCATCTGGCGTATCGGCGTCTTCTACCTGGGCTCGATCCTGGTCGTCGTCTCGCTGCTGCCGTGGAACGACCCCTCGATCGCGAAGGACGGCTCGTACGTCGCCGCCCTGAACTCCCTCGGCATCGCGCACGCCGGTGAGATCATGAACTTCATCGTGCTCACCTCGGTGCTGTCCTGCCTCAACTCGGGCCTGTACACGGCCTCCCGGATGGCGTTCTCGCTCGGTCAGCGCGGCGACGCGCCGAAGGCGTTCGCCCGTACGACGTCCCGGGGCGTGCCGATGGCGGCGATCATCGCCTCCGTCCTCTTCGGCTTCGTCGCGGTCTTCTTCAACTACAAGTTCCCCGACACGATCTTCCTCTTCCTGGTCAACTCGTCCGGTGCGGTCGCGCTGTTCGTGTGGCTGGTCATCTGCTTCTCGCAGCTGCGGATGCGCAAGATCATCCAGCGGGAGGCGCCGGAGAAGCTCCTCGTCAGGATGTGGCTGTACCCGTACCTGACCTGGGCGACGGCCGGTCTGATCGTGGGCGTCCTGGTGTACATGCTGTTCGACACGAAGCACGACGGGCAGGAGACGGTGCTGCTGTCGCTGCTGGTCGCGGCGCTCGTGCTGGCGGTCGCGTTCATCAAGGAGAAGGTGACGGCGGGCCGCGGCACCGAGGTGCCCGCGGCCGAGGCCGAGGCGGCCGACAAGGTCACCACGGGCTGACGTCCGACTGATCCGACTGCTTCCGGCTCACAGCACGGTGAAGGTCTCCTTCACCGTGCTGTACGTCTTCAGGGCCTGTGCTTCGATGCCCGGCTGGTACCAGGTGTTGATCTGGTACGACTTCCCGTCCGCGTCGAAGCCGAGGAGGCGGGCGTGCCAGGGGGTGCCCCTCAGGGTGAAGGTGTACTCCCAGACGACCGCCGGGTACCCCCGGAATCTGGTCTCCGCCAGCCGGATCTTGACGTAGTCGCGTCCCTGCCGGGCGTCCTTCTCGGAGCGTGTCCAGGTGTCCAGGAGGTCACCCCGGGCCAGCGACGACTTGCCGACGAGTTCCTGCCGCCCGTCGGGCGAGGTGTAGTGCACCTCGGCCCCCGTCTTCACGTCCCGCCGCCACCCCTTGGGCGGAATCCACGCGAACCCGCCCGCCTCCGTCCTGGAGCCGGGCGGCGCGCTGTGCGGCCGCGAGGTCCCGTCGACGGTCGGGGAGTTGGTCGGGGAGTTGGCCGGGGAGACGGCCTCGGAGTCCGAGGCCGTGGGCGAAGAAGCCGTAGCGGTCCCGCCCTGTCCCTGTGCCCCGTCCCGCCGCCCGCCCCCGCCGGAGGTGGCGACCAACACGGCGATCACGACACCGACGGCGACGACCCCGAGAACGGCCAGGAGGGCGGTACGACGGGAGTGCGGGCCGCCGTGCACTTCGGTCGTCCCGGCCGACTCGGACGGCGCGCCCGCCCGACGCCGGGTCACCGCACCGGCACGCACGAGAGCCCCGGCAGACGTCCGTCCTGGACCACCTCCGGGCACCCCGGCCACAGCTTCATCCGGGGCCGCGAGGAGTCCGGCACGGTCACCGGCAGGGCCTGAGCCGCTGCCGACGGGGGCGGGGCCATGGCCGGAGGGAGCATGACCGCCACTGACAGGGGGGGTAAGTCCCTGCCCGGCCTGAGCCTCGCCCCAGCCCCGGCCCATCGGCTCGGCTCCCACCGGCCCGGCTCCGGTCGGCCCGTCTCCCGCCGACCGGGCTCCCCGCAGCGCGGGATCCCCCGGGTCGGAACATCCCAGGTCGAGCCCCACCGCCCCGGCTCCACACGGCCCGATCTCCGCCGGTCCAGGTCCCAATGGCTCAACTCCGGCTGCTGGTCCAGCACCCACCGGCCCAGATCCTGGCTCTCCCGCGCCCGTCGATCCGGGACCCACGAGCGCAACACCGGCCGCGCCAGCCCCAGCGGACTCCGGCCCCACAACCCCAAAAGCCGCCACCCCAGGCCCAGCCGACCCAGGCTTCGTCGACGCCGGCCCCGCCGGCCCCTCCCCCACCACCGGCACCTCTCCCATGGGAACCGTCGGTGTCGGCGACGGATACGCCACCGCCCTCAGGGCCCGCTCCACCTCGCTCAGGCCGGGACGGTTCGACGGGTCCTTGGTCAGGAGGGCGGTGAGTAGGGGGTGCAGGGGACCTGCCGACGGGGGGAGCCGGGGTTCCTCGTAGAGGACTGCGTGCAGGGTGGCGAGGGTGGTGTCGCGGGTGAACGGGGAGTTGCCCGCCAGGGCCGCGGAGAGGGTCGCGCCCAGGGACCACAGGTCGGACGGGGGCCCCTGGCGGCGGCCGGAGATGCGTTCGGGGGCCATGTAGTCGGGGGAGCCGACGAGCATGCCGACCATGGTGAGGGCTTTGGCGTCCTGGATCGCGGCGATGCCGAAGTCGGTGAGGACGACGCGGCCCGCTCCCGTTTCCACGAGGACGTTGCCCGGTTTGATGTCCCGGTGCAGGACGCCCCCGGCGTGTACTTGGCGGAGCGCCGCCACCAGGCCCAGTCCGATGCGCGCGGTCTCGCGCGGGCTCAGCGGGCCCTCCTCCGTCATGATCCGTTCCAGTGAGCGGCCGGTGACCAACTCCATGACGATCCAGAGGCGTTGGCCCTGGTCCACCACGTCGTACACGCGCACGACGTTGGGATGGTCGATCCGGGCCGTCGCCCGGGCCTCGCGCAGGGTGCGTTCACGGTGGGTGCGGCTGTCCTCCGCGGCCTGCCCGTCGACGCGTATCTCCTTCACCGCGACCAGCCGGTCGAGCATTTCGTCGACGGCCCGCCACACCCGCCCCATTCCCCCCTGCCCGATGCTTTCGACCAGCCGATAGCGCGCGTTCACCAGCAGCCCCGGAATCCCGCCGGCCCCCGGTTCTCCCACTTCCCCCATATTTCCCGGCAATGCGTCACACCCCCCTCAACGACCGTCTCTACTGAAACACAACGGTCACACTTCGAGCCGTACCAGCATAGTGCGGGGAAATCTTGTGGTACCTCTTCAAGTACTGCGAATTCAGGCGCAGTCCAGGGGGTTGCAAGGGGGGCGAACATGAGTTCTCGTCGCAGGGTGGGCGTCGCGGGATCGCTGGTCACGGCATCTTTTTCAGCCGTGCTGATCCTCAGCTGCGCGGCTGCCGCCGATGACCAGGGAACGGGCAGCGACAAGGGAGGAAAGGCGGTCGACGAGGCACCTGCGGGCGTGAAGCTGCGCACGCTGCTGCCGGAGAAGATCTCGGTCGACAACAGTTCGAAAAAGACGGCGATTACCGCCACCGTGAAGAACGACGGCAGCAAGGACAGCGGCGGCATCCGGCTTTTGGTCGTCGGATTCGACGCACTCAAGATCACGGGTGTTCGGGGCTGCTCGGCCATCGCGGAAAAGGACCTGCCGGAAGGTTCGAACAGCGGTTTCAGCTGCCCGGTCGGGACGCTCGCGGCCGGGAAGTCCAAGTCGTACGCGGTCCAGGCCACCTACGACCTGAGCAAGGCCGGCAAGATCTGTCTGCCCGTGCAGACCACGGACGGGAAGAAGACCTTCTGGCAGCAGGGCCCGGTGCCCTTCGGCACGACCAACCCGTCGCCGAACGCCCCGGCCACCCCGCTGCTCCTCGGCACCGACAACAAGCCGGTCGCACCGGGCGGCGACGAGCTGCCGAAGACCGGTGTGGGGCGTGACGTGCTGCCCCTGGGCGCCTTGGGCGCCGCACTGATCGCGGCCGGCGTAGCCGGTGTGTGGTGGTCGCAGCGCCGGCGGCAGGAGGCCTGAGCCACAAGGGCGCACGGCCGGCCGCATGACCTGACGGAAGCTGTCAGCGCGGTGCCGTACCGCGAAGGGAGGTTCCTGGTGCGGCTGTTGACGGTCGGAGAGCGGGAGCAGGCGGGAGCAGGCGCGGGCCGTGCTCGACCCGGCGTTCGCGCTGCCGGCCGACGACATCCTCGGCCGCGCGCTGAACCTCGCCTTCGAGGCCGGGGACCGGAGTGCGGGTCTGTACGACCCGGAGACGCGAAAGAGGCTCGCCGGGCTCAAGGAGCGGTACCGGCGAACCTCTTCCGCGGGAGCCACGGCGTCAGCGCTTGCCGACGAACTTCCAGGCGGCGGGCAGCAGGCCCATCGCCAGGGCGGCCTTCAGGGCGTCGCCGATGAGGAACGGGGTGAGGCCGAGGGAGATCGCCTGGGAGGCGGACAGGCCGGCCGCCACGGCCAGGTAGGGGACGCCGACCGCGTAGATGACGGCCTCGCCGAGGATCATCGTGCCTGCCATGCGCAGCGGGGAACGGTCGGCGCCGCGGGCGGCCAGCGCGCCCACCATCGCGGAGGCGAGCAGCATGCCGAGGATGTAGCCGAAGGAGACGGCGCCCGAGCCGGAGGTGCCGCCCGCGAACCACGGCACGCCGACGACACCCGCCACGGCGTACAGGGCGAGGGAGAGGAAGCCGCGGCGGGCGCCGAGCGCGGTGCCGACGAGCAGCGCGGCGAAGGTCTGGCCGGTCACCGGGACCGGGGAGCCGGGCACCGGAACCGACAGCTGGGCCGCGAGACCGGTGAGCGCGGCGCCGCCGAGCACGAGGGCGGCGTCGCGCACGCGGGACGCGGGGAGGAGGTCGGCGAGGACGGCGCCGGGGCGGGCGGCGACGGTGGCGGTGCTCATGGGGACTCCGCGAATGGTGTGGGCACGTGGGAACACCGTGACGCTATACCGGCCGCCGCACGCCGATCACCGTCAGTGCTCGACAAAGGCGGGAACCGGCCCTTGGTGGGCTCCGGACAAAGGATGCAGGTTACACCGGGTACGGCGTGATACCGGTCACTGAGGTGAAGTGGTGCACGGTACGGGGGACCTGACGCCTCGTCTGTAGGGTTCCACCAAAAGCCCGGCGATGATTGATCGGGGTCACGTAACCAGGGTCTCACTCTGCGTACATCAGCTGTCCGCATACTGGGCTGCTCGCTCGTCTGAGCGGACAGGCCGCCCAGACTGTGGGCGTTTTTGCCCGCTCTCTTGGACTGGACGAGCCGCGCCCATGCCCAGCACCACCACCACCGAGACGCCTCCGCAGCAGCAGGACGGTGTCGCCCTCTCCCACGGCCTCAAGCAGCGCCACCTGTCGATGATCGCCCTCGGCGGTGTGATCGGCGCGGGCCTGTTCGTCGGCTCCGGCGCGGGTATCGCCGCGGCCGGACCGTCCATCGTGATCGCCTTCGCTCTCTCCGGCCTCCTGGTGATGCTGGTGATGCGGATGCTCGGCGAGATGTCGGCCGCCTACCCGTCCTCGGGTTCCTTCTCCGCGCACGCCGAGCGGGCGATGGGCCCCTGGGCGGGCTTCGCGGCGGGCTGGTCCTTCTGGGTGCTGCTGTGCACGGCCGTCGGCCTGGAGGGCATCGCCGCCGCGAAGATCGTCACCGGCTGGCTGCCAGGCACCCCGCAGTGGGCCTGGGTCGCCCTGTTCATGCTGGTGTTCTGCGGGGCGAACCTGGCCGCGGTGAAGAACTTCGGCGAGTTCGAGTTCTGGTTCGCGGCGCTGAAGGTCGGCGCGATCAGCCTCTTCCTGGTCCTGGGCGGGCTGGCCATCGCCGGCGTGCTCCCCGGCACGGACGCCCCGGGCGCCTCGAACCTCACCGACTTGTTCCCGCACGGCGGCGAGGGTCTGGTCATCGGTCTGCTCGCCTCCGTCTTCGCCTACGGCGGCCTGGAGACGGTCACGATCGCGGCCGCCGAGTCCGAGAACCCGGTCAAGGGCGTGGCGGGCGCGGTCCGTACGGCGATGTGGCGCATCGCGCTGTTCTACGTCGGGTCGATGGCGGTCGTGGTCACGCTGGTCCCATGGGACTCGAAGGACATCGCGAACCCGGACAAGGGCCCGTACGTCGCCGCCCTCGACCATCTCGGCATTCCCGGCGCCGGCCAGGTGATGCAGGTCGTCGTGCTGGTCGCCCTGCTCTCCGCGATGAACGCCAACATCTACGGCTCCTCGCGCATCGCCTACTCGCTGGTGCAGCGCGGTCAGGGTCCCAGGGCCCTGGCGAAGGCCTCCGGCGGCGTCCCGCGCATCGCCGTCCTCACCTCCAGCGTCTTCGGCTTCGTGTGCGTGCTGCTCAGCTACTGGCGGCCGGACGACGTCTTCCCCTGGCTGCTGAACATGATCGGCGCGGTGATCCTGGTCGTCTGGATCTTCATCGCGGTCTCCCAGCTGCTGTTGCGGCGGCGCGTGGAGCGGGAGGCGCCGGAGAAGCTGGTCGTCCGGATGTGGGCGTTCCCGTTCCTGACGTGGGTCGCGCTGGCGGGGATGGCGGCGATCTTCGTGCTGATGGCCCGGGAGGAGGGGACTCGGGTCCAGCTGTACTCGACCGGTGGGATGACGTTGTTCCTGGCGGTCGTGGGGTACCTGTGGCAGCGGATGCGGGCCAGGCCCTGACCTCGCCCTTCCTGTTCGAGCTCCTCCGAAGGACCCCCGCGGTGCACCCGCGGGGGTCTTTTTGTTGCTAGCGTGCAGTTGCAAGCTCTTTGCAATAAGAGGTTCGGAGGGGACCACCCATGCCCGTCTACACGCTGCCCGACCTGCCCTACGACTACTCCGCGCTCGCCCCCGTGATCAGCCCCGAGATCATCGAGCTGCACCACGACAAGCACCACGCGGCCTATGTGAAGGGCGCCAACGACACGCTGGAGCAGCTCGCCGAGGCGCGGGACAAGGAGTCGTGGGGCTCGATCAACGGCCTGGAGAAGAACCTGGCCTTCCACCTCTCCGGGCATGTACTGCACTCGGTCTACTGGACGAACATGAGCGGCGACGGTGGCGGCGAACCTCTCGCCGTGGACGGAGTGGGCGAACTCGCGGATGCCATCACCGAGTCGTTCGGCTCCTTCGCCGGGTTCAAGGCCCAGCTGACCAAGGCGTCCGCGACCACCCAGGGCTCCGGGTGGGGCGTCCTCGCGTACGAGCCGCTGAGCGGCCGACTCATGGTTGAACAGGTTTACGACCACCAGGGCAACGTCGGGCAGGGCTCCGTGCCGCTCCTCGTCTTCGACGCCTGGGAGCACGCTTTCTACCTCCAGTACAGGAACCAGAAGGTCGACTTCATCGAGGCCATGTGGCAGGTCGTGAACTGGCAGGACGTGGCCCGCCGCCACAAGGCCGCCAAGTCCCGCGCAGACGTGCTGCTGCCGGCGCC
Source organism: Streptomyces sp. NPDC001450 (assembly GCF_053597295.1). Taxonomy (NCBI): domain Bacteria; kingdom Bacillati; phylum Actinomycetota; class Actinomycetes; order Kitasatosporales; family Streptomycetaceae; genus Streptomyces; species Streptomyces sp. NPDC001450. The sequence goes on along the minus strand of NZ_JBSFHY010000013.1, from coordinate 129,398 downwards.
ATGAGCCGGCCATGAGGGGTCCTGCTCGTGATCGTCTTCTCACCCTTCACGCGGCAGGCGGATAAAGAGGAGGGCCCTCGCGAGGACGTGACTCGCGAGGGCCCTCTTCATGGGGCACACGTCACCATGCAACACAGGCGAGACGGCACGGTCGCGCCCACCAGTCCCGTGTTCAGAGCCGGCCGGCCGTCGTCGGCATGAGGTTGCGGGCGAGCACTTCCAACGCTCCCGTGACTTCGCTCAGTCGCTGCGGGTCTCCGGACCCCAGCGCCGCGGCAAGAGCGCTCTCGATGCCGGTGGCGCGGACATGCGCCACTCGCTCGGACACCTCAGCGGCCGGACGCACGAGCACGCGACGCCGGTCGCTGGGGTCCGGCATGGTCTGCACCGATCCGGCCTCCTTCAGCCGGGCAACGGCCGCGGACACCTGACTCTGCGGCAGACCGGTGCGGGCAGCGATCTCACCAACGGCACTGTCCGGATGGCCGGAGATATCGCTGGCCACGACCAGCACCAGGCGGGCACTGCCCTCATACCTGCCGGCGCCACCGGGGGGCTCCGGCAACGCCTCTTCGCCGATCTTCATGAGGACGCGCCCCAGCAAGAACAGTTCGACTCCGTTCACGCCGACCAACGTACATCGGATCAGATTCATCGAACTTGATACATCCATTTCGATGCAATACGCTGAGTGCAGGACGCGGCGGACAACCGTCGCACCAGAAGGGGGAGGACCATGCCCGGCACCGACGGCACGCTGGACGTTCCCGGAGCGGTACTGCACTACCAGGTCCGGGGCACCGGCCCACCGCTGCTGATCTCACAGAGTGGGGAGGGCGATGCCGACCGCAGCACCGACCTCGTGGCCCAGCTCGCCGACGACTACACCGTGGTCACCTACGACCGTCGCGGGCTCTCGCGCAGCCGGCCGGCCACCCCGGGGCAGGGCGGCACACTGGCCGACCATGCCGACGACGTCCATCGCCTCCTGACCAGCCTCACCGACGCCCCTGCCCTCATGCTCGGCTGCAGCCTCGGAGCCGTCATCGGGATGCACGTCGCTGTGCGGCACCCGGGACAGATCCGCACCCTGGTCGCCCACGAGCCCGTCGCCCCTCGCCTGCTGCCCGACGACGAGCGCGTCCGCCACGAGCGCGAACTGGCCGCCCTTCAGGACCTCTACGTCCGGGAGGGCCTCGGCGCCGCCCTTCCTGAGATCGCCCGCACCCTGGGCATCGACACCACCAACGCGGACGCTGAACCCGATCTGACACCGCAGCCGATGAACGCCTTGCGCACCGCCAACTTCGACTACTTCATCCGGCACGACTTCACTGCGGCGATCCACGACACACTCGACGTCGCCGCGCTGAAGAACGCCGGCACCCGCATCGCCCCCGCCGCCGGACGCACCACTCCCCGAACCGTTTTCGACTACCGGTGCGCGAGGGCCCTGGCCGACTTGCTCGGACACGAACTGACGGAGTTCCCCGGCGGCCACAACGGAAACACCAGCCACCCACGAGCCTACGCAGCTCGCCTCCGGCAGGTCTTGAGCGATGCGCTTTGACGCAGCGCCGTGTACCGCACCCATCCGTCGGCCGACCAGCCCGTGACACGAGTCTCAGTCACCGCCTCGGGCGGGGAGCTTGCGGCCCAAACCTCCGTGCGGGCCCGTCAACGTCGTGTCCGCGCCCGGCTCCGGGTGGCACAGCGGACCGGACCGCGGAACCGGCGTCCTGAACGCCGCGGCCGACGGCCTCGCCGACGCCGGGACCGACCGCCGCCTCGTCATCTCCTGGTCCACCGTCAGGACGCACCGGCTGCGACGGCCGTGAGCGGCTACACGCAGGGGACGTTGAGTGACAGCAACGCGGTGTCCACTCCGCAGATCCGGATCTCGCTCACCGCCGCGTTGCGCAACCTCGGGAAGACGCGGCGGTACTCCGCCACCGGGATGTGCAGGAGCGAGCACAGCACCAGCCGGAGCAGGGTGTTGTGGGCGACGACGAGGACCCGCTCGCCGGGGTGCGCGGCGGCGATCCGGCACAGGGCGGCCGCGCCCCGGGCGGCGGCGGCGCGCGGATCCTCGGCGCCGGGGAAGGGGTGCGCCACCGGGTCGGCGCGGAAGGCCTGCGCCGCCTGCGGGTTATCCGCCGCGAACTCGGCGAGCGTACGGCCCTCCACCACCCCGAAGTCGCATTCCCGCAGGCCGACTTCGCGGTGCGGGGTGAGGCCGAGGGCACGGCAGGCCGGCTCGGCGGTGGCGATCGCCCGGGAGAGGGGCGAGGTCCAGATCGCGTCCACGGGGTGGGCGGCGGCCCAGCGGCCCAGCGCCTCGGCCTGGGCGTGTCCCGTGTCGGTCAGGGCCACGTCGCTCACCCCGGCGTACCGGTTCTCGGCATGCCAGACGGTCTGGCCGTGGCGGGCGAGGAGGAGGGTCGTACTCATGAGCCTGGAGTATCCCGGGCCAGCCGCGCCCGCGCATGTGCGGCGACCTCCTTCGGCAGCCACCCCCGGGACTCCAGCTCGCCCACCAACCGGGCGTACGGCTCCGTGAAGCGGGCCGAGCGGTCCGGGCGTGGGGCGACGGTCGCGCCGGGGCGGGCCATGCGCTCGGCCGCGTCGGCGAGCGTGGGTGTGGTGCCGGTGCCGTAGGCGGCCAGTGCGGCCATGCCGAGGGCGGGTTCCGGCTGTTCGGGGACCCTGACCGGGCGGCCCAGGACGTCGGCGCGGAGTTGGGACCAGTAGGGGCTGCGAGCCGCGCCGCCGGTGAAGGTGAGAGGGCCGTGCAGGGGGGCGCCGAGGTGGTGGAGGTAGTCCAGGCAGAGGCGTTCCGTGAAGGCGATGCCCTGGAGGAGGGCGGCCCACAGGTCGGCGTCCGACTCCGGGACGCCGAGGAGGAGGGCGGTGGCGTGCGGGGCGTGGAAGGGGAAGCGTTCGCCCGGGGAGACGAGGGGGTAGGCGACCGCGTTCGAGGGCTCGAAGGCGGCGGCCGCGGCGTCCAGCGCGGCCGGGTCGGCGCCCGGGAAGCGGGCCGCGAGGACACCGGCGCCCACGCTGGAGGCGCCACCCGGCAGCCAAGTGCCGTCGGGCGCACGGTGGTTGTAGACCACGCCGGTCGGGTCGCGGATCGGATCCGTGGCGGCTCCCTTGAGGACCAGGGTCGTCCCCAGCACCGAGTTCCACGCGCCCTCCCGCAGCGCGCCCGAGGCGATCTGCGCCGCGCAGCCGTCCGTCATGCCCGCGATGACCGGGGTGCCGGCCGGGATGCCGGTGGCCTCGGCGGCGGCCGGGCAGACCTCGCCGAGCCGGGTGCCGGGGCGTACGACGTCCGGGAGGGCGCCAGCGGGGAGGCCGGTGAGGTCCGGCCAGCGGTCGCGCTCCACGTCGTAAGCCGTCTTCAGCGCGTGGCTGGAGTCGGCGGGGACGGGCCTGCCCACGAGCCGCGCGGTGACCAGGTCGGGCTGGTGCGCCACCCGGCCGGGGCCGTACCGGTCGACCAGCCAGCGCGCCTTCGGCAGCGCCCAGGTGTCCTGCACCGCGAGCCCCGCCGACCGCAGCCGGCCCGCCTCGGCCGCCGCCCGCCCGTCGTCGTACATCAGCGCCGGACTCACCGGGCGGCCGGTGTCGTCCGTGAGCAGGACGGTCCCGGAGGTCCCGCACACCGCGACCCCGCCCAGGGTCACCCGCACCCCGTCGAGCGCACGCCCGCAGGCCGCGCACACCGCCTCCCACCACTCCTCCGGGTCCTGCTCGTGCCGCGCCCCCTCCCGCCGCCCGCGCCGCAGGGGCGCCGCGCCGCTGCCGAGAACGCCGCCGTCGGCGGTCACGAGCAGGGCACGCACCCCCTGCGTCCCGAGGTCGATCCCGAGCCACGCCAACCCCATCCGGACCTCCCGCAGATAGCGAACGGCTCTGAGAACTTCCCACCTACCTCCGAGATTTCCCCCTGTTTTCCCCGTGCGCAAGGGATTGACGGCCTTCCGTCGCCGTTACACCCTCTGTTATCGAGTCGACTCGCACTGTTAACCCGGCCCGACCCCACCGCCCCACCGACGGAGGTCACGGATGAACAGGCACGTGCACGACCGCCGGCGCTTTCTCGCGCTCACCGGAGCCCTCACCGCCGCCACCGCCGCGGCCCCACTGCTGTCCGCCTGCGGTACCGGCTTCGGCGGCGACGACAGCCACAAGGGCGGTGGTTCGGCCGCGGACGACGTCACCGGCTCCTTCGACTGGAAGCGGGAGAAGGGCACGACCGTCAAGGCGCTGCTCAACAAGCACCCGTACACCGACGCCCTGATCGCCGACCTGAAGTCCTTCACCGAGAAGACCGGCATCAAGGTCCAGTACGACGTCTTCCCCGAGGACAACTACTTCGACAAGCTCACCGTCGACCTGTCCAGCGGGCGCGCCTCCTACGACGTCTTCATGCTCGGCGCCTACATGGTGTGGCAGTACGGGCCACCGGGGTGGCTGGAGGACCTCGGGCCGTGGATGCGCAACTCCTCGGCCACCGGCGCCGAATGGGACCAGGCCGACTTCTTCCCGAACCTCCTCCAGGCCGACCAGTGGTCGCTGAAGGCGGGCGCCCCGCTCGGCCGGGGCGGGCAGTACGCGCTGCCGTGGGGCTGGGAGACCAACGTGGTCGCCTACAACACCGAGGTGTTCGGCAGGCTGGGGCTGAAGCCGGCCGAGAGCTTCGACGAGCTGCGCGAGCTGGCCGGGGTGATCAGGAAGAAGGCTCCCGGGGCAGGGTTCGACGGCATGTACGGGATCGCCGTACGGGGGTCCAGGAGCTGGGCCACCATCCACCCCGGGTTCATGACCATGTACGCCCGCAACGGGCTGCACGACTTCACCGTCGAGGGCGGGAAGCTCACCCCCGCCATGAACACCCCGAAGGCCGTCGCCTTCACCGAGGACTGGGCCGGCATGGTGAAGCAGGGCGGGCCGCCGTCCTGGACGTCGTACACCTGGTACCAGTGCTCCAGCGACCTCGGCGCGAAGAAGGCCGCGATGCTGTTCGACGCGGACACGGCCGCCTACTTCCAGGCCGTGAAGGGAGCCTCGCCCGCCTCCGGGAAGATCGCCTTCCACCCCGGGCCCAAGGGACCGGACGGGTCGCTCGCCACCAACATGTGGATCTGGTCGCTCGGCATGAACGCCAGGAGCAGCCGGAAGAGCGCCGGCTGGCTCTTCCTGCAGTGGGCGACCGGGAAGGAGCACCTGCGCCGGGCCGCCCTCACGAACAACCACATCGACCCCGTGCGCAAGTCGGTCAGCCAGGACGGCGCCTACAAGGACAAGATGCGGCACCTGCCCGGTTTCATCGAGACCTTCGAGACGGTCGTCGACCAGACGAAGATCCAGTTCACCCCGCAGGCCCAGTTCTTCGACGCCACCACCAGCTGGGCCGCCGCGCTCCAGGAGATCTACGGCGGGAAGGACGCCGGGTCCGTGCTGAACGGGCTGGCGGGCGACCTCAAGTCCAAGGTGGGGTGAGCGCGATGGGCTGGCGGGCCGCCCTGCGGCCGTACGTCCTCGTCGTCCCGGCGCTGCTGCTGACCTGCGGGATTCTGTACCCGTTCGCGCTCGGCCTGTACTACACGCTGTTCGATTTCTCGGCGAGCAAGCCGCAGCCCGACATGGTCCGGCTGCACAACTACGAGACGGTCTTCACGCAGGACGCCTTCTGGAACTCGGCCTGGGTGACCGTCCTGTACGCGGTCGGCGCGGCTGCCGTGGAGACCGTGCTCGGGGTCGCCGTCGCCCTGCTCCTGCACCGCTCGTCCCTGGTCGGCCGGATCCTGGAGAAGATCCTGATTCTGCCCCTGATGATCGCCCCGGTGATCGCCGCGATCATCTGGAAGCTGATGCTCCAGCCGTCGGTCGGCGTGGTCAACCACCTGCTGAGGCCGTTCGGGCTCGGCGGAGTGCAGTGGACGGACACGCCCACGGGCGCCCTGCTGTCGTCGATCGCGGTGGACGTCTGGGTCTACACCCCGTTCGTGGCGATTCTGGCGCTGACCGGTCTGCGGTCGCTGCCCGCCTCCCCCTTCGAGGCGGCGGCCGTGGACGGCGCCGGCTGGTGGTACACCTTCCGCCGGCTCACCCTGCCGATGCTGTGGCCGTACGTACTGGTCGCGGTGATCTTCCGGTTCATGGACTCGCTGAAGGTCTTCGACATCATCTACGCCCTGACGGAGGGCGGTCCGGGCGACTCCACGGTCGTCCTGCAGATCCGGGCGTATCTGGAGGCGATCCGCTTCCAGCGGTACTCCTTCGGGATCAGCTACACGATCGTGCTGTGGGCCGTGGTGTACCTGGCCGCGATGGTCCTCGTCCGGCATCTGGGGCGCATCCAGCGGAAGGCGGCCGAGGTCAAGTGACGTACAAGAAGCGCCTGTCGGGGTGGCTGGCCGATGCCGCCCTGGTCCTCTACTTCCTCTTCGCGCTCTTCCCGGTCGCCTGGATGGTGATCCTGTCCCTGAAGCCGGCCGACCAGCTCTTCAGCACCTACTTCTCGTTCACCCCGACGCTGGACTCCTACCGGACCGTGCTGGGCGACAGCGAGGGCATCCCCTTCGTGCGGTTCTTCGTCAACAGCCTGGTGGTGTCGGTGGGCGCGGTCGCGCTCTCGCTGGTGGTCGGGCTGCCGGCGGCGTACGCCTCGGCGCGCTGGCGGTTCAGGGGCTCGGAGAACCTGATGTTCACGCTGCTGTCCTTCCGGTTCGCGCCCGAACTCACCGTGATCATCCCGCTGTTCGTGCTCTACCAGAAGCTGGGGCTGTTCGACACGTACGTCGGCATGGTGTGGGTGCTGCAACTGGTCACGCTGCCGCTGGTGGTGTGGATCATGCGGTCGTACTTCGCGGATCTCACCCCGGAGCTGGAGCAGGCCGCGCTGCTCGACGGCTACTCCCGCAAGCAGGCCTTCTTCAAGGTGGCCCTGCCCCTGGTGAAGCCGGGCATCGCGGCCGTGTCGCTGCTGGCGTTCATCTTCGCCTGGAACAACTTCGTCTTCCCGCTGATCCTCACCTCCAGCTCGGCGCAGACCGTGACCGTGGGCGCGCTGTCCTTCCTGGGCGGCGACCGGCCCAAGTACAACCTGACGGCCGCGGCCGCGCTGGTCTCCGTCGTACCGCCGCTGCTGCTGGCGCTGACCATCCAGCGGTATCTGGTGCGCGGGCTGTCGTTCGGGGCGGTGAAGTCGTGAGCGTCGCGCTGCGGGACGTCCACAAGTCCTACGGCCGGACGACCGCCCTCGACGGGATCGAACTGCGAGTGGAGGAGGGCGAGTTCTTCTGTCTGCTCGGGCCGTCCGGGGCCGGCAAGACCACCACGCTGAAGACCGTCGCCGGTCTGGAGCGGCCCGACTCCGGGACCGTCGAGATCGACGGGCGGGACGTGCGGGACGTGGAGCCCTGCGACCGGGGTGTGGCCATGTGCTTCGAGAGCTACGCGCTCTATCCGCACCGCTCGGTGTACGACAACCTCGTCTCGCCGCTGCGCTCCCCGCGGCACCGGCTGCCCGCCGCCGAGGCCCGGGAGCAGGTCGGAGCGATCGCTGAACTGCTCGGTATCAGCGGGCTGTTGGACCGGTCTGTGGGGCAGTTGTCCAACGGGCAGCGGCAGCGGGTCGCCCTCGGCCGGGCGCTGGTCCGTCCGGCCCGCGCCTTCCTCCTCGACGAGCCCCTCTCCCACCTGGACGCCAAGCTGCGCCAGCAGATGCGGGCCGAGCTGAAGGCGATCGGGGCCGTCCGGCGCACCACCACGCTCTACGTCACCCATGACTCCGTCGAGGCGCTGGCGCTCGGGGACCGGATCGGGGTCGTCCGGGACGGGCGGGTCGTGCAGACCGGCACCCGGGAGGACATCTGGTACCGCCCCTGCGACACCGAGGTCGCGCGGGCCTTCGGGCGGCCGCGGATCAATCTGCTGCCGGGGACGGCGACGGAGACCGGCGCCTTCCGGTCGGCGGACGGCGCGGTCGAACTGCCGCTCCCCGTGCGGGCGCCCGCCGGCAGCGAGGTGCTGGTCGGGGTACGGCCCCGGGACGTCTCCCTGGCCGGGGACGGCCACCGGCTCTCCGGGTCCGTCTACGTCACCGAGGTGCTCGGCCGGTCCGTCGAGGTCACCGTGCGGATCGGCGCGCAGCACCTGTCGCTCGTCGCGCCCCGCAGCGAGGCGGCCGGGCTGCGTCCCGACGAACCGGTCCGCCCGGCCGTCCGGCCTGAGAACCTGCTGGTGTTCGAGGCCGACCGGCCAGGGCGTCCAGGACGACGGATCGGGAAGAGCACGTGATGAGCACAGGTGCACAGCAGGGACCCGCGGCCCGGCAGGCCGCCATGGCCGAACTCGTGCTGGCCGAGGGCTCGGCCTCCGCGGCCGAGCTGGCCGAGCGTTTCGGGGTGAGCCTGATGACCATCCACCGGGACCTGGACGAACTCGAACGGCAGGGCATCGTAAGGAAGTTCCGGGGCGGGGTGACCGCGCAGCCGTCCGGGGTGTTCGAGTCGAACGTGCAGTACCGGCTGAAGACCATGCGCCCGCAGAAGGCCGCGCTCGCCGAGCGGGCGCTGAAGTCCATAGAGCCCGGCATGGCGATCCTCCTCGACGACTCCACCTCCACCCTGGAGATAGCCCGCCGGCTGCGGCTCGGCGAGATCACCCCGCTCACGGTCGTCACCAACTTCCTGGAGGCGATCAACCTCCTCGCCGGCCGGCGGGGCATCCATCTGATGGCCCTCGGCGGCGACTACGACCAGCTGCACTCCTCCTTCCTCGGGGTGTCCTGCGTGGAGGCGGTCGAGCAGCTGCGGGTGGACGTGGGCTTCGTGTCGACGTCGGGCGTGCACGGCGGCTACGCCTACCACCAGGAGCAGCACATCGTCTCCGTGAAGCGGGCGATGCTCGACGCGGCCGCGCGCAACGTGCTGCTGGTCGACCACACCAAGCTGGGCCGGGTCGCCCTGCACCGGGTCGCCCCGCTCTCCCGCTTCGACCTGCTGCTGGTGGACGACGGGGCGTCACCGCGGGCGCTGCGCGACCTGGACGAGCACAAGGTGCGCTACGAGGTGTGCGCCACGGATCCGAGGGAGGGCGATGACCGCGCTGGAGTTACGTGAGCTGCGCAAGACGTACCGAGCGCGGGGCCGCCCGGCGGTGGAGGCGGTCCGGGGCCTGGACCTGGGTCTGACGTCCGGTGAACTCCTCGGACTGCTGGGCCCGTCGGGCTGCGGCAAGTCCACCACGCTGCGGATGATCGCGGGTCTTGAGGCGGTGACCGGCGGGGACATCCTGGTAGGGGGCGCCTCCGTGGTCGGCCGTCCGGCACAGGAGCGGAACATCGGTGTCGCCTTCGAGAACTACGCGCTGTATCCGCCGCTGACGGTCGCGGAGAACCTGGCGTTCGGGCTCAAGGCCCGGCGGAGAAGCCTTCGGGGGGACGTGCGGCGCAAGGTCGCCGAGATCGCCGAGCGGGTCGGCCTCACCGACGTCCTCGACGCCCGCCCGGCCGGACTGTCCAGCGGGCAGAAGCAGCGCGTCTCCCTGGCCCGCGCGCTGATCCGGGAACCGGACGTCCTGCTCCTGGACGAGCCGCTGTCCCATCTGGACGCGGCCCAGCGCGACACCACCCGCCGGGAGCTCAAGCGCATCCAGCGCGACCTGGGCCACACCACGATCCTGGTCACGCACGATCAGGAGGAGGCCCTGTCCCTCGCCGACCGGATCGCCGTCATGCGGGACGGTGCGATCCAGCAGCTCGGCACGCCCTACGAGATCTACGACAGCCCCGCCTCCGCCTTCGTGGCGGACTTCGTCGGCGAGCCCGCGATCAACCTGCTGCCCGGCACCGCCACCGCCGGCGGCCACGCGCGCCTGTCCGCCGGGGTGCGGATCGCGCTACCGGTGCCGGCGGCCGAGGGCCGGGCCGTGGTGGTCGGCATCCGCCCCGAGGACCTGAGCCTCACCGGCGCCGACGGCATCCCCGCCCGGGTCGTGGCCCACGAACCCCTGCTGGAGTCGGGCATCGCCACGCTCGCCCTCGACGGGGTGGAGCGGCACCTGGTGGTGCTCACCGGGCCCGAGGTCCGCCTCGCGCACGACGAACGGGTCCGGGTGGCGGCCGGACTCACCCATGTCTTCGACGCCGAGACGGGAGACACCCTGCGATGACCTCCAGTGTGCGTGTGGTGGCCGCCGGCGACCACTTCGTCCTGCCGTCCCTCATCACGGCCGCCCTCGGGAAGGAAGCCGCCTGTGACGTACGGGAGTTGACCCTCGGCTGGCCTCTGCAACCCTTCGGGCCGGTCGCCGAGGTGAGCGAGGCCAGTGACGCCGAGGACGAGCTGATCGGCGCCCTCGCCGGTGCGCAGGTCCTGGTCACGCAGATGGGCCCGGTCACCGAACGCGTCCTCGGCGCCTGCCCGGAGCTGCGGCTGGTCGTGGTCTGCCGGGGCGGTCCGGTCAACGTCAACCTGGACGCGGCCGGGCGGCACGACGTCCGGGTGTGCTTCGCGCCCGGCCGCAACGCCGCCGCCACCGCCGAGTTCACCGTCGGCCTGCTCCTCGCCGCCCTGCGCCGCATCCCCCAGGCCCATGAACTCCTCGCCCGCGAGGGGAGTTGGGCCGGGTCGGCGTACTACACCTACGAGCACAGCGGCCTGGAGCTGGAGGACCTGCCGGTCGGACTCGTCGGCTACGGCGCGGTGGGCAGCCGGGTGGCCCGGGTGCTGTGCGCCTTCGGGGCGCGGGTGATGGTGTACGACCCCTACGTGCGCGGGGAGGTGCACGGGCTGCGCGTGTCCTCGCTGGACGACCTCCTGCGCCGCTCCGCCGTCATCACCCTGCACGCCCGGCTCACCGACGAGACCCGCGGTCTGATCGGCGCCCGCGAACTGGCTCTGCTGCCGCCCGGAGCGGTGGTGGTCAACGCGGCCCGGGGGCCGCTGCTGGACGAGGACGCGCTGTGCGACGCACTGGAGGGCGGGCGGCTCGCGGCGGCGGCCCTGGACACCTACGCCCGCGAACCGCTCCCGCCGGACTCCCGGCTGCCGGGCCTCGCCGACCGCGTCGTGCTCACCCCGCACCTGGGCGGGGCCAGCCGGGCGGTCGCGGAGAAGGCGGCCCGGATCGCCGCCGCCGAGGTGGGCCGCTGGGTGCGCGGGGAGCCGCTCGCGCACTGTCTGACGTGAAGGGGAGCCGTTCATGTACATCGGGATCGATGTGGGCACGTCCATGGTGAAGGCCGCCGCCTTCGACGGCGGTGGGCGCGAACTGGCCGTCGAGGCACGGCCGGTGGGGCTCGACCTGCGCGGCGGGGCCGTGGAGCAGGACATGGAGGAGGTGTACGGGGCGGTCGTCGCCGTACTGGGGGCGCTGACCGCGCGGGTGCCGGAGCCGGTGGAGCTGGCCGGGCTGACCGGGCAGGGCGACGGGGTGTGGCTGGTGGACGCGGCGGGCCGGCCGGTGCGGCCGGCGGCCTCCTGGATGGACGGCCGGGCCCATGAACTGGTCGACCAGTGGCTGGCGGACGGCACCTTCGAGACCGTCTTCCGGCGCACCGGCGGCGCGATGTTCCCGGGCTGTCCGGGCCCGCTGCTGGCGTGGCTGGACCGGTACGAGCCGAAGGCCCTGGAGGCGGCCGCGGCGGCCGTCTACTGCAAGGACATGGTCTTCCAGCGGCTGACCGGCGCGGCGCGGGCGGTGACGGACGTGTCGGACGCGTCGATGCCGTTCCTGGACCCGCGCACCCGGTCCTACGACAACCGGGTCGTGGAGCTGCTCGGCCTCACCCACCGCCGGGGCCTGCTCGCGCCGGTCAGCGATCCGGTGGCGACGGGCGCGGCGCGCGGCGTGGGGCTGCCGCCCGGCACCCGGCTGGCGAACGGACCGTACGACCTGCCGGCCTGTGCGCTCGGCGCGGGCGTCACCGCGCCCGGTGACGGTCTGCTGATCGTCGGCACCTGCCTGGCCGCGCTGGTCGCCACCACCGACCTGGACCTCGGCGGCGAACCGGCCGGCCTGTACATCTCCACCGACCGGCCAGGTCACTGGCTGCGCGCGCTGCCGGCGATGGTCGGCACGGCGGCCCTGGACTGGGTGCTGAACACGACGGGCGTGCGGCACGAGGAGGTCGACGCCCTGCTGGCCGCCACCCCGCCGGGCGCCCACGGGGTGCGCGTGCTGCCGTACTTCGCGCCCTCCGGCGAGCGCGCCCCCTTCGTGGAGCCCCGGCTGCGGGCCGAACTCACCGGTGTCTCGCTGGAGTCGACGCCCGCCGACCTGATCCGCGCCACCTGCGAGGGGATCGGCTACGCGGCCCGGCACTGCCTGGCGGCGGCGGGCCTGACCGGAACGCTGGCGGTGTGCGGCGGCGGCACCCGCAGCCCCGCCTGGATGCGGCTCCTGGCGGACGTGCTGGGCCGCCCGCTGCGGGTGGTGGAGGGCGAGGTGGGCGCGCGGGGCGCGGTGCTGGCGGCGGCCGAGCGGTTCGGCACGGCCCTGGACGCGGCGGCCTGGACCGAGCCGACCCGTGTCGTCGAGCCGGACGCGGACCGGGCCGCGTACTACGCGAAGGGGTACGAGGAGCACCTCGGGCGACTGGCGGAGGCACGGCAACGGGCCCGGCGCTGACCGGGCCCGTTCGGCAGGACTCACAGGTTCAGGACCTACAGGTCAGGACCTACAGGTGCAGGACCTACAGGTTGCTGAAGTCCGGGCCCTTGGTGCGGGTCCGCTTGATCTCGTAGAAGCCGGGGACGGAGGCCACGGCGAGGGTGCCGTCCCACAAGCGGGCCGCCTCCTCGCCCTTGGGGGCGGGGGTGACGACCGGGCCGAAGAAGGCGATCTGCTCGCCGTCGGGGCCCGGGACCGCGATGACCGGGGTGCCGACGTCCTGGCCGACCTTCTCGATGCCCTCCTTGTGGGAGGCGCGCAGCTCGGCGTCGAACTCGAAGTCCTTCTGCTCGGCGTACTCGATCAGCTCGGCGGGCAGGCCGACGTCCGCGAGCGCACCGGCGATGGCCTCCGGCGTCGCGCCCTCGCCGTTGTTGTGGAAGCGGGTGCCGAGCGCGGTGTAGAGGGGGCCGAGGACGTCCGCGCCGTGCTTCTGCCACGCCGCGGTGACCACGCGCACCGGCTGCCACGCCTTGACGGCGAGCATCTCCCGGTACCCCTCGGGCAGTTCGTCCAGCTTGTTCTCGTTGAGGACGGCGAGGCTCATGATGTGCCAGCGGACCTCGATCTCGCGGACCTTCTCCACCTCCAGCACCCAGCGGGAGGTCATCCAGGACCAAGGGCACAGCGGGTCGAACCAGAAGTCCACGGGGGTCTTGCCGCTCGTGGTCACGGTCTCGGACATGCTTCTCCTCAGCGAAACGGGCTTTTGAAAGGTCAACATTCCCTTCGCCACCGCCATTCCCTGGTACCCCGTGTCAGGAGTGCGTGGCAGGATCGGTCCTGATCCACCCCATCCAAATCCACCCCATCCAAGCGATCACAAGGGAGTGCCGCCCGTGCCCGGTGAGAATCTGACCCGCGACGAGGCCCGGGAGCGGGCCGCCCTGCTGTCCGTCGACGGGTACGAGGTGGCGCTGGACCTGCGTTCCGCCGTGGGCGACGGGGACGGCGAGCCGCGCACCTTCCGCTCGGTGACCACGATCAGGTTCCGCTGCAACGAGCCGGGCGCGTCCACGTTCGCCGACCTGGTCGCGCCGAGCGTGACGTCGGTCACGCTCAACGGGAAGGACCTGGACCCGGGCGAGGTCTTCGACGGCACCCGGATCGCCCTGGAGGACCTGGCCGCCGAGAACGAGCTGACGGTCGACGCGCAGTGCGCCTACTCCCGCACCGGCGAGGGCATGCACCGCTTCGTGGACCCCGAGGACGGCGAGGTCTACCTCTACACCCAGTACGAGCCGGCCGACGCCCGCCGTGTCTTCACGAACTTCGAGCAGCCGGACCTGAAGGCGCCGTACCGCTTCGAGGTGCAGGCGCCCGAGGGCTGGACGGTGTGGAGCAACGGCGCCGGCGAACAGACCGACGGCGCCTGGCGGTTCGCGGAGACCAAGCCGATCTCGACGTACATCACGTGCGTGGTGGCGGGGCCGTACCACTATGTGACGGACTCCTACGAGCGCACCCTCGAGGACGGGACGAAGCTGGAGATCCCGCTCGGCGCCCTGTGCCGCAAGGGACTCGCGCCCTACTTCGACGCCGACGACGTCTTCCTGGTCACCAAGCAGGGCCTGGACTTCTTCCACGAGCACTTCGACTACCCGTACCCGTTCGGGAAGTACGACCAGGCGTTCGTGCCCGAGTACAACCTGGGCGCGATGGAGAACCCGGGGATGGTGACCTTCCGCGAGGAGTACATCTTCCGCGGGAAGGTGACGCAGGCCTCCTACGAGGCGCGGGCCAACGTCATCCTGCACGAGATGGCGCACATGTGGTTCGGCGACCTGGTCACCATGGTGTGGTGGGACGACCTGTGGCTGAAGGAGTCCTTCGCGGACTTCATGGGCACGTTCGCGAACGTCGGCGCGACCCGCTTCACCGATGCCTGGATCACCTTCGCCAACCGCCGCAAGGCCTGGGCCTACCGCGCCGACCAGCTGCCCTCCACGCACCCGATCACCGCGGACATCCGCGACCTGCAGGACGCCAAGCTCAACTTCGACGGCATCACGTACGCCAAGGGCGCCTCCGTGCTCAAGCAGCTGGTGGCGTACGTCGGCCAGGACGCGTTCCTGGAGGGCGCCCGCCGCTACTTCAAGCGGAACGCGTACGGCAACACGCGCCTGGGCGACCTGCTGTCGGTGCTGGCGGAGACCAGCGGCCGGGACATGTCCGCGTGGGCCCGCTCCTGGCTGCAGACGGCCGGGGTGAACTCGCTGACCCCGCAGGTGCTGCTGGACGCCGAGGGCCGGGTGGCCGAGCTGGCGGTGGTGCAGGAGGCGCCGGAGTCGCACCCCGAGGAGCGCCCGCACCGGGTCGCCGTGGGCCTCTACCGCCGTACGCCCGAGGGCGCCCTGGAGCGGTACGCGCGCGTGGAGACGGACGTCGAGGGTCCGCGCACGGTCGTGGCGGAGCTGGCCGGCGCCGAGGCCCCGGAGCTGGCGCTGGTCAACGACGACGACCTGACCTACTGCAAGATCCGCTTCGACGAGACCTCGCTGGCCACCCTGCGCGAGCACCTCGGCGCGCTCACCGACCCGCTGGCGCGCGCCCTGTGCTGGTCGGCGCTGTGGAACCTGACCCGCGACGCCCTGCTGCCGGCACGGGACTTCGTGGACCTGGTGCTGCGGTTCGCGGGCCGGGAGTCCGACATCGGCGTGCTGCAGATGCTGCATGCGTGGGCGAACTCGGCGCTGGTGCACTACGCGGCGCCCGAGTGGCGGGCCACCGGCGAGGAGCTGCTCGCCGAGAGCGCGCTGCGGGAGCTGCAGGCGGCCGAGCCCGGCAGCGAGCACCAGCTGGCCTGGGCGCGCTTCTTCGCGGCGGTCGCCTCCGGCGAGACGGACCTCGCGCTGCTGAAGGGCCTGCTGGACGGCACGGAGACGGTCGAGGGCCTGGACGTGGACCAGGAGCTGCGCTGGGCGTTCCTGGAGCCGCTGGCGGCCCACGGGGTGGCCGACGAGTCCGTCCTCGCGGCCGAACTGGCCCGCGACGACACGGCGTCCGGCAAGCGCCACCAGGTCCGCTGCCTGGCCGCGCGCCCGTCGGCCGCGGTCAAGGCGCAGGCCTGGGCGCAGGTCGTGGAGTCCGACGCCCTGTCGAACGCACTGGTGGAGGCGACGATCGCGGGCTTCGACCAGCCCTCGCAGCGGGAGCTGACGGCACCGTACGCCGAGAAGTACTTCGCGGCGATCGAGCGGGTGTGGCAGGAGCGGTCGATCCAGATCGGCATGGACGTCGTACGGGGCCTGTTCCCCGGGTTCCAGGACCGGCAGGAGACGCTGGACGCGACGGACGCGTGGCTTACGGCCCACGCGGACGCGGCGCCCGCGCTGCGCCGGCTGGTGCTGGAGGCGCGGGACGACCTGGCGCGGTCACTGCGCGCACAGGCGTGCGACACTCAGGCCGCCGGAGCCTGATCCTTGGCCTGAGCTTTCCCGGTCGGTGACCGTTACGGAATTCAGGCAATAGCAGCCGTAACCCCTGGTCCGCACCCGATTGGACCAGGGGTTTTCCGTCCCTACTCGGCACCCGAACACGCGTCCTTTAGTACCGCCTTGTCTGCATTTATCGACGGCCGTGTAACAGCGGTTAAAGAGGGGACAGGGCGCGGGAATCCCGACGCCATGACGCACAACACCCCGCTCTCCCCCCGCCCCCTCCGTCACCTCTCCGAGGTCCACCGCCGTGTTCTGACGGCGGGCCAGCTCCGCTCCCACGGTGTCTCCACGGCCGAGCTGAACGAACAGTGCCGTCCCGGCGGCCCCTGGCAGCAGCTGCTGCCCGGCGTGGTCCTGCTCCGCCCCGGCCCGGCGACGAGCGAGGAGCGACTCCACGGGGCCCTGCTGTACGCGGCGCGGGAGTCGGCCCCGGGCGTCCCGGCCCAGCCCACGGCCGGCGAGCCGCACCGCCCGGTGTACGAGGACGCCGTCATCACGGGCCTGGCGGCCCTCACCCTGCACGGGTTCTCCTCCACCCCGCCGCTCCTCTCCCTGGACCGCGTCGACGTGCTGATCCCCCGCCCGCGCCGGCTGCGCTCCAGCGGTTACGTCCGCGTCCTGCGCACCCCCTCCCTGCCCACCGCCTGCGCGGTGACGGGCCTGCCGGTGGCGCCGGTGCCGCGCGCGCTGGCGGACGCGGTGGCGGAGCTGACGGACGCGGGCGCGGTACGCCGGCTGCTGACCGAGGCGGTACGCGCCGCACACTGCGAACCGGCGGCCGTGGTACGGGAGTTGACCCAGGCCAAGCTGGTGAACCGTCCGCACGTGGTGAACGCGGTGAACTCGCTGCTGGCCGAGGGCCGGGCGATCGCGGAGGACCGCCTCTACCGGATGGTCGCCGAGTACGGCCTGCCCGACCCGGTCTGGAACGTGGACCTGCGCCTGCCCGGCGGCCCCCACCTCGGCGGCCTGGACGCGTACTGGCCCGAGCAGGCGGTCGCGGTCGAACTGGACACCCGGGCACCCCGCCAAGGCCATCGGCAGGACGACGACGCCCTCTGGTCGGAATACGCGCGCAAGCGCGAGCACTTGGAACGCCTGGGCATCACGGTCGTCTACATCACCCCCAAGAAGCTCCGGGAGTCCCTGGAGCAACAGGCGACGGTGGTCCGCACGGCCCTGATGGCATCCGGCGACCGCGACCCGGCCGCCTATGTCGTGGCGCTGCCCCGGTAGTGACGGACCGGGCACGCACCAGGAGGGGAGAGGAGGGGCCACCGGGGCGACGCCGGTGGCCCCTCTTCATGCCCAACTCCCGTCGCATGCATGCGCGTTACTGTGACGGGATGAGCGATGAAGCCGTCGTACTGCGTCCCGCCCGCGAGGACGACCTGACCGTGCTGGAACGGTTCCTGCTGGAGCCGGAGACCGCCGGACCGTTCCAGTGGTACGGCTGGTCGGACCCCGGGCGGTTCCGGCGCCGCTTCGCCGAGAACGGGCTGCTGGGCGAGGACGGCGGCCTGTTGATGGTGGAGGCCGCCGCCGACCCGCTCGGGTTCGTCGCCTGGCGCAAGCGCGTCGTCTCGCCCTCCACCCACTGCTGGAACATCGGCGCCCAGCTGCTGCCCGAGGCCTGCGGGCGCGGGATCGGCACCCGGGCCCAGCTACAGCTCGTCCGCCACCTCTTCGCCCACACCCCCGTGATGCGGATCGAGGCGGACACCGAGGCCGAGAACATCGCCGAGCAGCGGGCCCTGGAGAAGGCCGGCTTCACGCGCGAGGGCGTACTGCGCGGCATCGTCTTCCGGGACGGCAAGTGGCGCGACGGCGTCGCCTACAGCGTGCTGCGCGGCGACCGGCTGCCCGCCCACGTGTGAGGCGTACACGTCGTCGAGCAGCGCGGCGTACGCGGCGACCATGCGGGTACGGCTGAAGCGCTCACGGCTGCGTTCCAGGGCGGGAGCCAGCTGGGCGCGGCCCGCGATCGCCGCCGACCAGGCGAGGGCGATCGCGCCCGGGTCGGGCGGGGTGACGAAGCCGTGGCCGGTGACGATCGCCGCGCTGTCGCCGACGTCCGTCGTCACCGGGACGGCGCCGCACATCATGCCCTCGATCAGGCACAGCGGCGCCGCCTCCCCGGAGACGGAGGTCAGGGCGACGACGTCGGAGCCCGCGTAGACGGCCTCCATGTCGTGCCGTACGCCGAGCAGCCGAATCCTTTCCGCGAGTCGCCGGTCCTCCCCGAGCGCGGTCTCGATGTCGGCCCACAGGGCCGGGTTCCCGTCGGTCATGCCCGCGCCGCACATCAGGACGTGCCCCTCGGGCTCGCGCGCCAGCCACGCGCGGGCCGCCCGGAGGAAGAGGGGCACGTTCTTCATCTGCGCGTACCGGGCCGCGAAGACCACCACCGGGGCGGCGGCCGGAACGCCCAGGGACGCACGGAGGGCCTGCCGGGCCGCCGGGTCCGGGCGGAAGCGGAGCAGGTCGACGCCGTTGGGGATCACGTGCAGCCGGTCGGCCGGGATGCCGGCGGCCTCGTAGGCGGCACGCGTCGACTCGGCGCAGCACACGCACGCCGCCACCGTGCCGTCGGCGATCGCGGCCTTCAGCTCGTCCAGGGCGGGGCCCTGGTTCTCGGGGTCGGAGCGGTGCAGGCAGACCACGACCGGGCGGCGGGGCAGCCCGGCCTGGTTCAGCAGGGCGAGCGGCTGCTCCTTGAGGGAGAGGATCACATCCGCCCCGGCCATGGCCCTGGCGGTTTCGGCCAGCTCCGGTCCGCTGAAAACGGACGCCGCGACCGCGCCGTCCACCAGGCCGGCGGTGCGGCCCAGCGAGGTGACGCCGACCTCGCCGGCCGTCAGCGCGCGGTAGCAGTGGTCGTCCTCCATGCGCTGCCGGGTGGCCTCGCGGTGGACCTCACCATGGATGCTGAGTATCTGGTGGGACTGGCCGCCCTCGGCCAGTCCCAGTACGACGTCACTGTGCACGATCCTGGCTCCTCCGGAGAAGAAGCCCTCGTAGACCGACAGCACACGCAGTCCGTGCCTCGTACGCACACGACCACCCGCCTTGCATAAATGATCGAGAAGATCGAGCCAACCCCGTCCACAGCGGGTTAGCCGATATGAGGCGGTATGGACATTACGTACGCGTTAACACAGAACTACGCGAATGAAACGTTGGCTAACAGAACTCCCCTTCCACCACGGCGATCATGTCCCCGGCCCAGTCCCCGTTGAAGTTGACCGCCAGGGAGTGGCGGCCGTCGGCCGTCGTCACCGCCGCGGAGGCGGAGCCGTGGATGCCGCCGTCGTGGCCCCAGACGTGGACACCGCAGCTCAGCTCGTAGTCCGCGAGGCCGAGGCCGTACCCGGCACCCTTCACCGTGGTCTTCATCTCCTTCAGCTGCCGGGGCGGGAGCAGCCTGCCGCGCAGGAGGGCGCTGTAGAAGCGGTCCAGGTCGGCGGAGTTCGAGATCATCTCGCCGGCCGAGGAGGCCAAGGAGGGGTTGAGCTTCGTGACGTCGTACGACGGGCCCGGCGCCGTCTCGGTGAACTTCGAGTAGGCGCGGCTGCTGGGCCGCGGGACGGTGACCCGCGTGCCGGGGAGGGAGGTCGCCGTCAGGTGCAGGGGGCGGATGACGCGGCGGGTGATCTCGTCGGCGTACGAGTGACCCGTCACCTTCTCGATCACCATGCCGGCCACGACGTAGTTCGTGTTGGAGTACCGCCAGGACGTGCCCGGCGCGAAGTCCGGTTCGTGCTTCATCGCGATCGCGACCAGGTCGCGCGGAGTGAGCGTGTCGTAGCGGTGCGCGAAGAAGCCGTCCTTCGTGAAGTAGGTGCGGCCGAAGTCCTCGTCGGAGGTGTAGTTGTAGATGCCGCTGGTGTGGTTGAGGAGCCGGCGGACGGTGATACGGCTCCCGTCGTGGCCGTGGCCGTGCACCACCCCGGGCAGCCACTTCTCCACCGCGTCGTCGAGCGACAGCCGGCCCTCCGCCTCCAGCTGGAGCAGGACGGTGGAGACGAAGGTCTTGGTGATGCTGCCGACGCGGTAGCGGTCGGCCGTCGAGCGCGGCTCGCCCGTGCGGGTGTCGCCCACACCGGCCGTCGTGGACCAGGTGCCGTGGGTGTCCTTCGCGGTGGCGGTCACGCCGGGCACACCGGCCTGGACGGCCGCCTCGATCGCCTTGCGTGTGGCAAAGTGCCCGCCCGTGGCGGGGCCGGCCGCGAAGGCCGGGCCCGCCAGGGCCGCCGACAGGAGCAGTGCGGTGGCGCCCACCAGGGTCGTACGTGCGCGCATGTCTTCCCCCAAACTGTGCCGTTCGGTTCGGTCGGGGGGAGGGACCTGTGGTGGTGTGCGAAGGTTGCCTGCCTGTGGGCCGGTTGAGTGAATATCAGCCCTTCTTGAGCACCAGCTCGGTGTTCCGGTCGGCCGCGGCGCCCGCGAGGGTCGTCCTGGCGCCGGGGGCGTTGTAGGCCAGCTCGCGGTAGAGGGCGGCGAGGCCGGTCTGGGAGAGGTCGGCGAAGTCGGTGCGGTGCGGGGCCGCGGACTCGATCAGGGTGGTGAACAGGGAGATCGTGCCGTCCTTGTTGTCCACCAGCTCGATGATCCGGGCGAGGTGCGGGTAGTCGACGTGCGAGGCGGTGGAGATCTCCCAGAAGGAGCGGCCGCCGGACGCCTGGTGCGGGGTGATGACGTTCTTGTGGATGTGGCCGTTCACCCAGGCCAGCACGTTGGCGTGGGCGGACAGGACCGAGACCACCTCGGCGCCGCCATGGCGGCGCTCCCCCGGGCGGGCCGGGTCGGGGCGGGTGTTGGTCATCGTCTTGCTGGTGTGGTGGCTGAAGACGACGGCGTAGGAGTCCTTGTTGTCCTTGAGCGTCCTCTCCAGCCACTTCAGCTGGGCGGTGCCGACGGAGCCCTCGTAGTGGCCGCCGGCGTCGGTGGTGTCCAGGCTGATGCCGATGACGTCCTCGGAGACGCGGAAGGCGTAGTACTGGGTGCCCGCGTCCAGGTTCGCCGAGGAGTAGCCGTGGCCGACCGGGCCGAGGCCCTGGTGAGCGGGGTCCAGGTGGGCCTTCAGATAGTCCGCGGAGGTGTACGGCGCCCGCTTCTCGTCCGGGGTGACCGAACGCATCGAGCGGGCATGGGCCTTGAGGAAGTCGCGGTAGCCGACGCCCTTGGGGTCGGTGGCGTTCTTGATGGCGTCCTGGATCTTCCTGGCCTCGGCGGCGGTGACGTTCATCAGCTTCTTGCCGCCGATGGCCGCCTCGGCGAGGTAGGGGTCGCCGTGGGAGCCGTAGCAGCCGAGCGGGAGGGCGTCGTGGTTGCCGACGGTGGAGTACCAGGGCAGGTTGAGGCCGGGGCTGCGCACCTCGCGGATCGCGGCGGCCAGGAAGCCCTTCAGGTAAGGGAAGCCGAGCGCCTTGTCGCCGTCGCGGGTGGTGGAGTCGGGCTGCCAGTACAGCTTGAGGCCGCTGTTCTGCACGCCCTCGAAGTGCCGTGGGTCACCGGAGTTGGGGGTGATGCGGCCACCGCTCATCACCTTCATGAACCACTCCAGTTCGGAGTGGGCGTTGTTGTCGGTGTTGTCGCCGGTGGTCATCACGAAGTGGAGCGGCGAGCCGGTGACGGGGGCGCCGCGCAGCGCGTTGACCCGCTCGACGAGTGAGATGGCGCCCTGCACGGTCAGCGCCTCCTGCGGGCGCCAGGCGTGCGGGTCGGTGGAGCGCAGGTACTCGAGACGCAGCGGGTGCTGGACGTCCTGCAGGTGCAGGTCGGTGAACTGCACGAAGGCGGCGAGGGGCGTACGGCGGGACGCGCGGCCGGACTTGGGGGCCGCAAGCTCGCTGCGCACGACCCGCTTCCAGCCCGCGCCGTCGCCGAGGCGCCGGTAGCCGGAGCCGGTGCGGGGGGCGGCGACGGAGGAGAGGGTGGTGCCCTTGGTGTAGGGCGCGAGTGCGGTCCCCGCGGCGGCCTGCCGGGAGTGGGCGACGGGCGCCCCGGCGGTTGCGGCGGCGGCCTGGCTGTCGGTGGGGCGGAGGGCGTAGCCGACCCCCGCGGAGAGCGAGACCGCTCCGGCGGCGGCGAGGACGGTACGGCGGTGGACCCCCGGTGCGGAGGTGGCGACAGAGCGTGTGCGCGACATGGCGCGATCTCCCCGAGTGCGAACGCGTCGGCAGTGGTCGCGGGCGATCGCTCTCGCGAACATCCCGCTCGCTCTGGATGCTTGGCATCGGGGATGACCTGTGCGTGAACACGACAGCAACGCGCAGCGCCGATCACCGTACGTGGATCTCTGGCCACCTTTCGCGCCCACGACCGCTCCTCGGGCGGCCGGGCAGCGGTCACTCCGTGTTCATCTTCCGGGGTAGTGCAGCTATTCCACCCGCCCCGCGGCCGGCCGCTCGCGCCACAGCCGCAGCGCCGTGTCGATGAGCGGCACCCGGTTCAGACCGGGTACGGCGGCCAGGTCCTGCCAGGCGGCGAAGTCGGTGGAGCCACCGACCTCGTGCCGGAGTTCACCGTCCCTCACCTCGCCCGCGTAGACGATCCGCACGCCGTGGTGGTCCGTACGGCGGCCGAACCGGCGGGAGCCGGTGAGCCTGAGGGAGTCCACGCCGAGGAGGCCGGTCACCTCGATGCGGTAGCCGGTCTCCTCGGCCACCTCGCGGCGGACGGTGTCGTACGGGTCCTCGCCGTGCTCCATACCACCGCCCGGCAGCACCCACTCGGGGGTGCCGTCGCGGCCGGGCGAGCGGGCGAGCAGGATCTGTCCGTCGCGGACGCACACGGCGTAGGCCGCCACCCTCAGCTTCCGTCGCATGGACGGACGTTAGCGGGTGGGCTCCGGGTTGGCGGGTGAATATTCGGGCGCGGACCAGCGCAGCGGCAGGGCGGCGGGGGTCTCGATGATCTCGGCGATGCCGAAGCGGACCGTTCGCTCGCCGTCGGCCGTGAACTCGGTGTGCGCCTCGCCGGTGAGCTGCAGCACCGTGCCGGTCGTCCAGTCCAGGAAGAGCAGCCCGGCACGCGGGTCGGTGCGCAGGTTGCCGAGGGTGAGGAACATGGCGTTGCCGGAGTAGTCGGGCCAGCTCAGTTCGTGCGGTGAACGGACCTGGACGAAGCCGGGGTTGCCGCCGCGGTGGCTGACGTCGGCGCCGTCGGCGTGCACGGTGGCCAGGAAGAAGGTGTCGGCCGCCGCGACGAACCCGGCCTGTGCGGAGGTCAGTCGGGTCTCCGTCCGCGGTGTGCCCGGTTCGCGGCCCGGCACCCGCTCGTACGACTCCCGGCGCTGGATGTACTTCGGGCAGTTGGAGAACACCTGGTCGGCCTCGACCGCGAAGCCCCGGGCCGTGGGCCGCAGCCGGCCGTTGAGGCGCATCCGGCGGCGGGTGCGCGGGTCGAGGGCGATGGTGCCGACGGGGGTGCCCGGTGCGGTCACGGCCGTCGCGAGCGGGTCGGTCGGGGGTGGCCCGCCCGCGACGGACATCTGCCGGACCCCGGTGGCCCGGACGAAACCGGGGGTGCCGGTGATCGGCGAGGCCCATACCCGGCCGGTACCGGGGTCCGCCGCGCCGACGACCAGCAGGGGCTGGATGCCCAGGAAGGCCGCGGCGACCGGCTTGATGTCCTGGCCGAGGGAGCGGCCGACGTGGTCGGCGCGGTCCCGGACGCCGACCAGGTCCTGCAGGGCGCGCGAACCGGCGTGATAGACGCTCATGGCTAGAAGAAACCGCAGGTCGGAGCGGAGGCGTGCGGGGCTGGGGCGGTCTCGGCGCCCAGGGGTGCGGCGATCTCCAGGCGGGTGCCGTCGGGGTCGTGGAAGAAGATCCCGCCCGAGGCCGCCCCCTCCCGGTGGGCCACCACGCCCTCGTGGGCGAACTCCACCCCGGCGTCGCGCAGCGCCGTCTCGTACTCCCGGACCCGGTCCATCGAGTCGGCTGTGAACGCCAGGTGGTGCAGTCCGGCCCGGCCGCCGTCGTACGCCCCCCGCGCCTGCTGCCAGAGGGTGAGGACGGGGCCCTCGCCGGCCTCGCCCAGGAACGCGTAGCGCCGGTCGTCCTCCTTGCCCTCGGCGAGCAGGGTGAAGCCCAGGACGTCCCGGTAGAAGGCGAGCGAGCGGTCGAGGTCGGTGACGTTCAGGCCGGTGTGGCCGGTGCGCAGAGTCATGACTCCCCTTTCAGGTTTTGTAACCTCTGACATCAGGTTAGAAGGTTAGAAGCAGAGATGCAACCGGTCACGTACTCTTGAGCGGTTAGCCGAGAAGGAGTGCCCGATGTCCGCCGCCCGCGATCCCCGCCCGCTCACCGGTGAGCCCCTCGCCCTCGACCTGATCAACACCCGGTGGAACCGGGAGGGCGTCACCCAGGACCTGCTCGCCGACACCGAGGGGCTCGCGGTGTGGCTCGCGAGCAACGGGCTCGACGGCGCCCACGCGGCCGCCGCGGACGTACTGGCGCATGTGCGCCAGGCACGGGAGGCACTGAAGGCCGCGGTGGACGGGTCACTGGCCGAGGGGGCGCCGCTCGTCGACGCCGTCCTCGCGCACGGGCGCATCCGGGCCCGGCTGACCGAGCGGGGGGCGGCCGAGGAGCCCGAGTTCACCGACCCGGCCTGGGGTCCGGCCTGGCTGGCCGCCCGGAACTACCTGGAGCTGCTGGCGCAGGCCCCGGACCGGATCCGCACCTGCGCCCATGAGACGTGCATCCTGCACTTCTTCGACACGTCCAGGAACGGCACCCGCCGCTGGTGTTCGATGGCCGCGTGCGGCAACCGGGCGAAGGCCTCCCGTCATTACGCCCGCTCGAAGGAGAGCTGAGCGAATCCCGAACCAGACGGGTCCAATCCGCTCAAACCCCATCGCGGGTTTTCCCCATACATCCATATCGATTCGGTCAACGGTCCCCAAATTTCAGCCCTTTGGGTAAAGCTGTGCCCTCGTCCGGCACTGGATTCTTTACCTACAAGGGATGCCGATGACCCACACCCCCGAGCGCGATCCGATACCCGGCCACAGACGCCTGACCCGCATAGGCCTGGCCGTGGGCGTGGTGGCCGCTCTCTGTGCGACCGGGCCGATACCCCTGGCCCTCGCCGCGGACGCACCGCCCGCCACGGCCACCGACCCGGGCGTCAAGTCCGCCCACGACAAGCTCGGTTCGGACGACGCCGATCTGCTCGCCGAGGCCAGGGCGGACGGCGACAAGAACGTCACGATGATGATCGCGACCGCGCCCGGGAAGACCGAGCAGGTCACCGGGGAGCTGGACGCGGTCAAGGGCGGCTCGGTGGGCCGTGTCTACGACAAGCTCGGCTACGTCCGCGCCACCGTCCCGACCGCGAAGGCGCAGTCGGCGATCGCGGCCGCCGCGAAGCTGTCCTCGGTGCACGCCATCGACCTGCGCCAGGAGATCGCGCTCGACGACCCGACGCCGAACGCGGACACCGCCAAGTCCGCGAAGACCACCACGACTTACCCGGGTCCCGGCAAGGACACCCCCGCCGAGAACCCGTACAACCCCTCCTTCGAGACCGGCGCCGTCGACTTCGTCGACGAGCACCCGAAGGCGGACGGCCGGGGCGTCACCATCGGCATCCTCGACTCCGGCGTCGACCTCGGCCACCCGGCGCTGCAGAAGACCACCACCGGCGAGCGCAAGATCGTCGACTGGGTGACCGCGACCGACCCGATCCTGGACAGCGACGCCACCTGGCGGCCCATGGTCACCTCGGTCTCCGGCCCGAGCTTCAGCTACGGCGGCCAGACCTGGACGGCGCCGGCGGGCTCGTACGGGATCAGCACCTTCAAGGAGTCCGCGACCACCGGCGGCGACGAGAAGGGCGACCTCAACCGGGACGGCGACACCACCGACAGCTGGGGCGTCCTGTACGACGCGGCGGCCGGCACGGTCACGGTCGACCTGAACAACAACCACGACTTCACCGACGACACGCCGATGAAGCCGTACAAGGACGGCTACCAGGTCGGCTACTTCGGCGCCGACGACCCGAAGACCGACGTCGTCGAGCGTGTGCCGTTCGTCGTGCAGATCCGCAAGGACGTCCCGATGGACCCCTACGGCGGGTCCTGGGTCGGCAAGAAGGCCGACTTCGTCAACATCGGTGTCATCGAGTCCGAGCACGGCACCCACGTGGCCGGCATCACCGCCGCCAACGGCCTGTTCGGCGGCGAGATGAACGGCGCGGCCCCCGGCGCGAAGATCGTCTCGTCCCGTGCCTGCACCTGGACCGGCGGCTGCACCAACGTCGCCCTCACCGAGGGCATGATCGACCTGGTCGCCAACCGGGGCGTCGACATCGTCAACATGTCGATCGGCGGCCTCCCGGCGCTGAACGACGGCAACAACGCGCGGGCCGAGCTCTACACCCGGCTCATCGACACCTACGGCGTCCAGCTCGTCATCTCCGCGGGCAACTCCGGTCCCGGCGCCAACACCATCGGCGACCCGGGCCTCGCGGACAAGGTGATCTCGGTCGGCGCGGCCATCTCCAGGCAGACCTGGGCCGCCAACTACGGCTCGCAGGTGGAGAAGCGGTACGCGATGATGCCGTTCTCCTCGCGCGGCCCGCGTGAGGACGGCGGCTTCACGCCGACCCTGGTCGCGCCCGGCGCCGCGATCAACACCACCCAGACCTGGCTGCCGGGCTCCCCGGTCGCCGAGTCGGGGTACTCCCTGCCGGCCGGCTACTCGATGCTCCAGGGCACCTCGATGGCCTCCCCGCAGGCCACCGGCGCCTCCGCGCTGCTGCTGTCGGCCGCCAAGCAGAAGGGCATCGACCTGACGCCCGCCACGCTGCGCACGGCGCTGACCTCGACCGCCGACCACATCAAGGGTGTGCAGGCGTACGAGGAGGGCGCGGGCCGCATCAACATCGTGGACGCGTGGGACGCGATCCGCGACGACGCGACCTCGCACGACACTGCGCCTGATAACTACGTGGTGAAGGCTCCGGTCGACACCGCGCTCGACCAGGCGCTCAAGACGCCGGGCTACGGCACCGGTCTGTACGACCGCGAGGGCGGCCTGAAGGCCGGTCAGAAGAAGACGTACGACGTCACCATCACCCGTACCTCCGGCCCGGACAAGGCCGTGTGGCACGAGCTGCACTTCGAGAACAACGCCGGTGACACCTTCCGGATCCTCGGCGACGACGTCGTGCGGCTGCCGCTGAACCAGCCGGTGACCGTCAAGGTCCAGGCGGCGCCGCGGTCGGCGGGCATCAAGAGCGCGATCCTGGAGGTCGACGACCCGCGGACCGAGGGGATCGACAAGCAGATCCTCACCACCGTCGTGGTCTCCGCCCCGGTGAACTACACCTACTCCGCGTCGGGTTCGGTGCAGCGCAACAGCACGCAGTCGTACTTCCTGAACGTGCCCGCGGGCGCCAAGTCCCTCGAGGTCGCGATGAGCGGGCTGAAGGACAAGAGCCAGACCCGGTTCATCGCGATCCACCCGTACGGCACTCCGGTCGACAACACCGGCACCCCGTACTGCTACAACAACTACCTCGACGGCAACGGCTGCAAGCCGGACGTCCGCTCCTACACCGACCCGCAGGCCGGTGTCTGGGAGATCGAGGTCGAGTCGCGCCGTACCTCGCCGCTGCTCGACAACCCGTAC
This sequence comes from Streptomyces sp. NPDC001450, assembly GCF_053597295.1. Classification (NCBI taxonomy): domain Bacteria; kingdom Bacillati; phylum Actinomycetota; class Actinomycetes; order Kitasatosporales; family Streptomycetaceae; genus Streptomyces; species Streptomyces sp. NPDC001450. Next base: position 101,623 of record NZ_JBSFHY010000013.1, on the reverse strand, counting down.
ACGCTGGACGTCTCCGTCCTCGGCGCGGCCTTCGACCCGGAGACCGTGACCGTGCCCGAGGCCAAGGTCGGCACCCCGGCCACCGCCTCCTGGAAGGTGACCAACAAGTACGCGGCCCTCGACGGCAAGCTGGTCGGCGGCCCGCTCGGCTCCGCCAAGACGGCCCGCCCGTCGATCAAGGAGGGCGAGACCCAGACCACCACGGTGGACGTCCCGGCCGGCGCCAAGTCCCTGGACGTGGCCATCGGCAACGTCTCTGATGCGGCCGCCGATCTTGACCTGACCGTGTACGACGCGAGCGGCAAGCAGGTCGCGCAGTCCGCGGACGGCGACTCGGAGGAGGCGGTCTCCGTCCCGTCCCCGGCGGCCGGCACGTACACCATCAAGGTCGTGGGCTACTCGGTCCCGTCCGGTGCGACCGACTACGACTACCGGGACGTGTTCTTCTCTCCCACGCTCGGCACCGTCACGGTCGACGACTCGACCCCGGTCAAGCTCGGCACGGGCGACTCGGCCACGGTGACCGGCCAGGTCACGGCCGCCGCAGAGGCCCCCGCGGGCCGCGAGTTCTTCGGCCGGCTGCAGCTGGTGAACGCGCGCGGCACGGTCGCGGGCGTCGGCAGCGTGAAGATCGAGAAGGTCACGCCGTAACGCGGCGCCCTGAGGTGAGGTGAGGGGCGGGTGTCCGGGAGGACACCCGCCCCTCACGGTTTGCCGGTCGGCGCTTCCTCGGACGGGCACGTGATGTGCCGGGACCCCGGCAGCGCCTCGGTGATCCAGGCACGGTCGGCGGCCACGCGGGTGTCGCCGACGGCCCACAGGCTCGCGGCCTTGCGGCCCTGGTCGACGCCGATGAGCACGTGCTGCCCCTTGCGCGGCGCCGGCTTCGCGCCGTCGTCGAGGAGGACGCCGACCTCGGCCGGGCCGTGGGCGGGTTTGTAGGAGCGGGTCACGGTCAGCACGATCCGGGTCCAGGGGGTCTGCGGCTGCGGATCCACCGCGGCCACCGTGCCCTCGGCGACCAGCCGGTAGCAGGCGAGGGTCGTCGCCGGGGCGGAGGGCCGCCCGCCGTCGCCGGAGTACGCCGGGGCCTGGTCCTCGCGCTTCGCATCCGCGCTGCTGCCCCCGTTCATCGAGTCGTCCGCTCCCGCGTGCGTCATGAGCCATCCGAGCCCGAAGACCGTGCCGAGCGCCGCCGCACCGACGAGCGTGCCGAGCGCGAGGCGCAGGGCCAGGCGCGGGCCGGACGGGCGCCCCGGGCGGGCAGGGCGGACGGGACCGACGGGACGCGTGGTGCTCCGCGGGCGTTTCGCGGAAGCGCTCCGCGCGGAGCCCGCCGTGGACCCGGCCTCCTCGACTGCCGGTACGGCCGCCTGCTCCTCCCCCTGTTCCTCCCCGGTCAGCGCCTCCGCGAGCCAGGTCAGCTGCTCCTTCAACAGCGCCACGTCGGCCTCGGCCGAGCTGTGCTCGCTCAGGCGGGCGGCGTCCTCGCGGGCCTCCTCCGGCAGGGGTTCGCCCGTGATCGCGGCCATGAGCGCGTCCATGCCGGCGTACTCCCCCGCGCCCTCGTGTTCGGCGGTCACGTCACACCACCTCGTCCTCGTGCAGCCTCTCGCGCAGCGCGCGGACCGCCGTGTGCAGCCTGCTCTTGACCGTGCCCTCGGGAACGCCCAGCTCCTCGGCGATCCCGCGCACCGGCAGGTCGGCGAAGAAGCGCAGGATCACCACCTGCCGCTGGGTGTCAGGCAGTTCGTCCAGGCCCCGGGCGACGGCGAGGGAGAGCAGGCTGGTCTCCTCGCCGGAGGGGTGCACGGGCTCGCGCAGCGACGCCAGCCGCTCCCCCAGCCGCTCCTGGCGCCGCTTGGCCCGGTGCCAGTCCATGGCGAGGTTGGAGGCGACCACCGCCGCCCACGCCGACACGTCCCGCGGCGCCTCGCGCCCGCTCGCGGCCCGCTCCAGCAGCCGCAGCCGGACCTGCTGCACCCCGTCCGGCAGGTCCGCCTGCGGCACACCACCGAGCGCGAGCACCGCCCGCACCCGGCGTTCCTGAGCCGCGTCCAGGGGATCGTCATCGGTACGGCCGGTCCGGTCGGCACCGGCGTACGCCCCCTGCTCGCGGCGCGCCCCTCCGCGCAGCACAAGCCACCCCCTCCTGCGTTTGCCCCTACGACGCCGCAGGGGGCGGAAACGTTCGATCGCTTCCGCAGAGGCGTACGTCACACCGCGCGTGGCCGGGGTCCGGGCGGGCAGGGGCCGGACAGCACAGCTTGCGGTGCGCGGCCCTCCGCAAGGGAACATCTCCAGCTCAGCGGGGGGTGCGGCGGACGTCGGGAACCGTCCGCCGGGTGATCGTGTCCCACTCCTCGGGCACACATCGCAAAGAATTGGACAGGTGGACCGGGGTCGGCCGCATGATGGAAAAGCCCCGGTCATGCAGAGGCACACAGCAAGAGTCACGTAGAGGGAGTCGCCGTGAGGGTCGGAATCGTCGGAGCCACCGGTCAGGTCGGCACGGTCATGCGCAAGATCCTCGTGGAGCGGAACTTCCCGGTCACCGAGCTGCGCCTGTTCGCCTCGGCCCGCTCGGCCGGCACCGTGCTGGACGGCGTGACGGTGGAGGACGCGGCGACCGCCGACTACACCGGCCTCGACATCGTGCTCTTCTCGGCGGGCGGCGCGACCTCCAAGGCGCTGGCGGAGAAGGTCGCGTCCCAGGGTGCCGTGGTGATCGACAACTCCTCGGCCTGGCGCAAGGACCCCGAGGTCCCGCTGGTGGTCTCCGAGGTGAACCCGCACGCGATCGCCGACCGCCCCAAGGGCATCATCGCCAACCCGAACTGCACCACGATGGCCGCGATGCCGGTCCTGCGGCCGCTGCACACGGAGGCCGGGCTCGAGGCGCTGGTCGTCGCGACCTACCAGGCGGTGTCCGGCTCCGGTCTCGCGGGCGTGGCCGAGCTGCACGGGCAGGCCCAGAAGGTGGTCGCCGACGCCGACAAGCTGACCCACGACGGCGAGGCGGTCGACTTCCCCGAGCCGCAGGTCTACAAGCGCCCGATCGCCTTCAACGTGCTCCCGCTGGCCGGCTCGATCGTCGACGACGGTCTGAACGAGACCGACGAGGAGCAGAAGCTGCGCAACGAGTCCCGCAAGATCCTGGAGATCCCGGATCTGAAGGTCTCCGGCACCTGTGTGCGCGTCCCGGTCTTCTCCGGCCACTCCCTCCAGGTCAACGCCCGTTTCGCCCGCCCGATCTCCCCGGAGCGCGCCACCGAGCTGCTCGCGGGAGCCCCGGGCGTCGTCCTGTCGGACATCCCGACCCCGCTGCAGGCGGCCGGCCAGGACCCGTCGTACGTCGGCCGCATCCGCCGCGACGAGACGGTGGAGAACGGCCTGGCCCTGTTCATCTCCAACGACAACCTGCGCAAGGGCGCCGCGCTGAACGCGGTGCAGATCGCGGAGCTGGTGGCGGCGGAGCTCAAGGGCTGACGGCTCGGGCAGGGCATGTCAGGGCGGGCACCCGTGCGGGTGCCCGCCCTGCTGTGTGCGGCCCGCCCCGCGGCGCGGTGGGCGGCCGGCCCGCGGTTCAGGTAGAGGGCTTTCCCTACGACCGTGCCGCGGGGCCTCTGGACGTCGTTTCCCGTGCAGGTCCCGTGGAAGGATGACCGAACGCACACATAACGAGGAGATGACCGCGTGCCTGGCACAAACCTGACTCGCGAAGAGGCGCAGCAGCGGGCGACGCTGCTCACCGTTGACTCGTACGAGATCGATCTCGACCTCTCCGGCGCGCAGGAGGGCGGTACCTACCGGTCCGTGACCACGGTGCGCTTCGACGTCGCCGAAAGCGGTGTCACGTCCTTCATCGACCTGGTCGCCCCGGCGGTCCACGAGGTGACCCTGAACGGCGACGCGCTCGACCCCGCCGAGGTCTTCGCGGACTCGCGGATCGCGCTGCCCGGCCTGCTGGAGGGCCGCAACGTCCTCCGGGTCGTCGCCGACTGCGCCTACACCAACACCGGAGAGGGCCTGCACCGCTTCGTCGACCCGGTCGACGAGCAGGCCTACCTCTACACCCAGTTCGAGGTGCCGGACGCCCGCCGGGTCTTCGCCTCGTTCGAGCAGCCGGACCTGAAGGCCACCTTCCAGTTCACGGTGAAGGCACCGACTGGCTGGACGGTCATTTCCAACTCGCCCACGCCCGAGCCCAAGGACGACGTCTGGGCCTTCGAGCCGACGCCGCGCATCTCGTCGTACATCACGGCGCTGATCGTCGGCCCGTACCACTCCGTGCACAGCGTGTACGAGAAGGACGGGCAGAGCGTGCCGCTCGGCATCTACTGCCGTCCCTCGCTCGCCGAGTTCCTGGACTCGGACGCCATCTTCGAGGTGACCCGGCAGGGCTTCGACTGGTTCCAGGAGAAGTTCGACTACGAATACCCGTTCAAGAAGTACGACCAGCTGTTCGTGCCCGAGTTCAACGCGGGCGCGATGGAGAACGCGGGCGCGGTGACCATCCGCGACCAGTACGTCTTCCGCTCCAAGGTGACCGACGCGGCGTACGAGGTGCGCGCGGAGACGATCCTGCACGAGCTGGCCCACATGTGGTTCGGCGACCTGGTCACCATGGAGTGGTGGAACGACCTGTGGCTGAACGAGTCGTTCGCCACCTACACCTCCATCGCCTGCCAGGCCTCCGCGCCCGGCTCGAAGTGGCCGCACTCGTGGACCACGTTCGCCAACTCGATGAAGACCTGGGCGTACCGGCAGGACCAGCTGCCGTCCACGCACCCGATCATGGCGGACATCCGCGACCTGGACGACGTGCTCGTCAACTTCGACGGCATCACGTACGCCAAGGGCGCGAGCGTGCTGAAGCAGCTCGTCGCGTACGTCGGCGAGGACGAGTTCTTCAAGGGCGTGCAGGCCTACTTCAAGCGGCACGCGTTCGGCAACACGCGCCTGTCCGACCTGCTGGGCGCCCTGGAGGAGACCTCCGGCCGCGACCTGAAGACCTGGTCGAAGAAGTGGCTGGAGACGGCCGGCATCAACATCCTCCGCCCCGAGATCGCCACGGACGCCGACGGGGTCATCACCTCCTTCGCCGTCCGCCAGGAGGCCCCGGCCCTGCCCGTCGGCGCCAAGGGCGAGCCGGTGCTGCGCCCGCACCGCATCGCGATCGGCCTGTACGACCTCGACGAGGCGAGCGGCAAGCTGGTGCGCACCGACCGCATCGAGCTGGACGTGGACGGCGAGCTGACCGCCGTACCGCAGCTGGACGGCAGGCGCCGCCCCGCCGTCATCCTCCTCAACGACGACGACCTGTCGTACGCCAAGGTCCGCCTGGACGAGGAGTCGCTGAAGGTCGTCACCGAGCACCTCGGCGACTTCGAGGCGTCCCTGCCGCGTGCCCTGTGCTGGGCGTCGGCCTGGGACATGACCCGCGACGCGGAGCTGCCCGCCCGCGCCTACCTGTCCCTCGTCCTGTCCGGCATCGCCAAGGAGTCCGACATCGGCGTGGTGCAGTCGCTGCACCGCCAGGTGAAGCTGGCGATCGACCTGTACGCCGACCCGTCCACCCGCGAGGCCCTGCTGGCCCGCTGGACGGACGCCACGCTGGCCCACCTGCGGGCCGCCGAGCCGGCCGGCGACCACCAGCTGGCCTGGGCGCGCGCCTTCGCGGCGACCGCCCGTACGCCGGAGCAGCTGGACCTCCTGGAGGGCCTGCTCGACGGCACCCACACGATCGAGGGCCTGGCCGTCGACACGGAGCTGCGCTGGGCGTTCGTGGAGCGACTCGCTGCGGTCGGCCGCTTCGACGAGGCGGAGATCGCGGCGGAGTACGAGCGGGACAAGACCGCGGCCGGTGAGCGCCACGCGGCCACCGCCCGCGCGGCCCGTCCGACCCCGGAGGCCAAGGCGGAGGCGTGGGCGTCGGTCATCGACTCCGACAAGCTGCCGAACGCCGTGCAGGAGGCCGTGATCAGCGGCTTCGTCCAGACCGACCAGCGCGAGCTGCTCGCGTCGTACACGGACAGGTACTTCGAGGTCGTCAAGGGCGCCTGGGACTCCCGTTCGCACGAGATCGCCCAGCAGATCGCGATCGGCCTGTACCCGTCGGTCCAGGTCTCCGAGGAGACCCTGGCCAAGACGGACACCTGGCTGGCCACGGCCGAGCCCAACGCGGCCCTGCGCCGGCTGGTCTCGGAGTCCCGCTCGGGCGTCGAGCGGGCGCTGAAGGCCCAGGCGGCGGACGCGGCGGCCGAGTAGCGGCCGGCTCAGCCGTCGTAGCCGTCGTACGGCACTGAGGGCGCCCGGTGTGCGCATGCACCGGGCGCCCTTTCCCTTGGCTCAGGCGCGCACCCTGCGGGCGACGTCCAGCATGGTCCGCACGTGCAGTCCGGTCTGCGCGGACACCGGTATCCACCGCAGCTCGTACGTCTTCTCCAGTTCCCGGCACCACTCGTGCACCAGCTCCGTGAGGGCGCAGGCGGTCCCGGGGGCGGTGCCGGCCAGGGCCCGGCTCAGCATGGCCGCCACGCGCAGCGGGATACGGCGGGCGGCGACGCCGAGGGTCGCGAAGTGGCCCCGGGAGCCGTCGCGTTCCCCGTCCCAGGTGGCGGCGATCGAAGGCACCACGTGCAGCAGTTCCCGGGCGGCGGTGCGCAGTGGCAGCAGGTCCCCGGGCACGTCGTGGGCCAGGGTGTCACCGGCCAGTGCCGTGATCTCCGCGGTACGGCCCAGCATCAGCTCGGCCGACCGGGTGACCTCCTCCCGCGCGTCGGGGGCGGGCCGCGGGTCGCTGACCGCGGGGGCGGACCAGGCCGGCGCCTCGATGACGACGGTGAGGGTGCCGTAGCGCCAGGGGTACAGCCAGGTGCTCTCGGCGACGTAGCCGCTCGGGTCGCGTTCGTTCCCGGTGTTCCCGGCCGGGAGCCGCAGGACGCCGGGCGGGTCCGGCTCCCAGTCGGGAGCGTCGTACGGACGGTGGTCGAGCGGGATACGCAGGAGTGCGGCCGTCTCACGGAAGGCGCGCGCGGCACCGGGCACCTTCCTGGTCTGCAGGGTGAAGGCACCGCCGACCTCGATGCCGTGCAGGGTGAACTGGACCGCCGGCCGCAGTTCGTCGAGCAGCCGCACGAGGGCCGCCGACTCGGGCAGCGGCACTCGGCCCGAGCCGGGGACGGGCAGCGACTCGGGCTGGCAGGCGAACTCGGGACGGTAGAAGTGCCGGTGACACTCCTTCAGCGAGGGGACCGGCTCCTCCGGCTGCCAGCCGTGCGCGAGACGGGCCCCGTCCGGGTCGAGACACAGCAGGAAGTGCCAGGTGCAGCCAAGTGCTTCCAGATACTCCGGCCGGTGGGAGAGAAGTCTGGCGAGCCGGAGTACGGAGGCCCCGCCCACCGGCTCGTTGGCGTGCGCACCGGCGACGGTGAGGATCTGCCGCTCCCCGTGCCCGGCGGACAGCAGCCACAGCGGCCGGCCGCCCCGGCTCTCGCCGACGGCGCGCAGCCGCAGCAGCCCCGGAGCCGCGGCGACCAGCGCACGGGCCCGCCGCTCCAGTTCGTCGACGCCCGGATAGCCCATGTCAACTCCACTTCCGCCGCTCGATGTTGAGCGGTTCCATGGGAGCGTCGGGAGAAGGACCCGTCAAGAGCGACCCGCGATGTCAGGTCACCCCGGGAACATGCCGCCGGTGACGTTGACGAAGGTGCCGGTGATGCCGGCCGCGTGGCCGGAGGCGAGGAAGACGGCGGTGGCGGCGATCTCGGCGAGGGCGGGGTTGCGACGGGTCATGCGCATGCAGTTCGTCGTCCGGATAAGGCTGCAGCCAGGTGACCCGGGCGGGCGGCTCGCCGCTGCCGTGCCGCATACCTGGCAGAGGCTCATACCGCCGGGGGCGACGGGCGGTACGGCGCTGGAAGTCGAGGCAGGCGTTGGTGGCGATGCGATACAGCCAGGTCCGGGCACTGGCCCGCCCCTGATACCCGTCCCTCGCCCGCCAGGCCCGCAGAAAGGTCTCCTGCACCAGATCCTCGGCGTCGTCGTACGAGCCGGTCATCCGGTAGCAGTGGGCGCGGATCTCACGGCGGTGGGACTCGGTGAGGGTGGCGAAGTCGGTCTCAGTGAAGTTGCTTTCGGTGAAGGTGCTTTCACCAAAGCACCTTCGGCCGGGCTTTCCGTGACACCGGTCGGCGTGACGGATTGTTCGGCGGCCTCCTGGGCGACCCGGGCGATGCGCCGCAGCCGGGCGACGGAGGAGGACAGCTCGCTCACGCCGGCGTACAGCGCGTCGGCGGGCCGCGGCACCAGCTCCCGCGCCTGCCGTCCGACTGCGTCGATCAACTCCTCCAGCCCGCTGCCGCCACCCTGCCGCTCCCGGTACGCCTTCTGCCGGCAGGCGGCGGAGCAGTAGACGGAGCTACGGCCCCGGCGACCGGCCCGCGCGGAAAGGGGCCCACCACAGCTCGCACACCTGTCCACGGTCACGGCGCCTCCCGTCACGGTCTCCGGACGGCGGCGATCCTACGGGGGCGGGTGCCCTGTCCGAATCCCGCCGGACCTGGGACTGGCCACGCGCCACGCTGAATCCATGACCACCTACCTCGCACGACCACTGACACCTCCCGTCCTCAAGGAACTACGCACCAGCGACGACGCGGGCCGCCCCCTGCGCCCCTTCACGGACGACGAGGGCGACGCGCCCCTGCGCTGCTGCCTGCGCCGCAGCACACCCGGCGAGCGCATCGCCCTGGTCTCGTACGCTCCCCTGCGCCGCTGGGCGGCCGAGACGGGGGCCGAGCCGGGCGCCTACGACGAGCAGGGCCCCGTCTTCATCCACGCCGACGACTGCCCCGGCCCGGCCGACACCGCCCTGCCCTTCACCAACACCCACCGTACGGTGCGCCGTTACTCCGTCGACGGCCGCATCCTGGGCGGCCGCCTGGTCGAGGACCCGACCGCCTTCGAGCCGGCGTTCGCGGAGGCGTTCGCCGATCCCGAGGTGGCTCTCGTGCAGGTGCGGGCGGTGGAGTTCGGATGCTTTCTGTATGAGGTGCGGCGCCGTACGTAGACACCGTTCCTCCCGGCGGTGTCACCTGATTGCGCTGTGGGCCGGCTGCGCCTGGACGTGGGGAGAGATCGCGGTTGCAGTACCGTGTGCCGCTCGACACCCGAGGGGGGATTGTGCGAACGAAAGCGAGCACTGCTGCGCTGTGCCTGTTCGTAGGTGCTGTCGCAGTCGGCTGTACGGACGCCGGCGACACCGCTGACATACGCCCCGCTGAGACACGCTCCGCCGGCCAACTGCTCAACGAGGCCGACCGCACCATGAAGGCACTCACGTCGGTGACCATCGTCACCGACGTCTCGTCCACCGACGGTGGCCTACGGTATTCAAGCCGTGTGACGACCGATCTCGAGAACAGGTGCACGTTGAGGGCGACCTGGTCCCAGGGCGCCAAGATGGAGCAGATCCGGATCGGTGAGACGGACTACATCCACCCCAACGACGCGTACCTTGAGTTGTGGGGGCGGCCGACCGTCCCCGCGATGCGGCACAAGCCCTGGCTGAAGAGCCCCGCGAGCGCGGCAAAGGGAGCAGACAACCTCATCGACTGCGCCTGGCGATACTCGTCCTTGGTTGAGGGCAAGGCCACGAAGGGCGACTTGACCGAACTCGACGGCAAGCCGGTTGTTCCCGTCCGAGTAACCGACGACATGATCGAGGGTGGCCTCTACACGTTCTACATAGCCGCCGAGGGCAAGCCGTACCTGCTGAGGATCGACTACCGAGAACCTCACCACCGCACCATCAGGGAGTTCAGCGGTTTCAACAACCGCTTCGACATTCATCCCCCGGCGGCGGCCGACGTCCTGGATCTGAGCAGCCTGCCGTCGGACGCGTCTTAGGGGGCGGGAGTCGTACGCAGCCCGGTGCTGTGGCGGGGCGTGGAGGCGCCACAGCAGAGCGGGGACCGACGGCCAGACGCAGGACCTGTCCACGTTCGGCGCGGGCCGGTCGAGCGCGGGCGGCTCCGCCAGCGGACGGGCGGGGCGGACGGCGGCAGACTCCGCACGGGCCTGCGTCGCCGTCCTCGCACCCAGCGACCCGGCAGCCGGCAGCCCCAGACCGGGCGTCAGCCGGTCCCGCCACGGCAGAGGGGCCGGTCGAGCGTGCCTCGGGTCGACTAGTGCTCTGACCGCGAACGTTCACCGGGTTACATGGCTTGGGGACGTGTATGAGTAGTGTCTGTTGGATGGACAGCACGATGAATCTGCCGACGGAAGAAGATCTGGAGCTGGTCGAGTTCGCCCAGCGCGTTGTTGAGACCAACGGTGACGGTGAGGTGCACACCGTCGGGGCAGCCGTGCGAGACGCACAGGGCCGGATGTTCGGTGGTATCAACCTCTATCACTTCACTGGCGGACCTTGCGCGGAGTTAGTGGCGCTCGGGCATGCGCGTGCTGCGGGAGCACGTGACCTAACGGCGATTGTTGCCGTCGGTGACACGGGGCGCGGCGTGCTCGCGCCGTGTGGCCGGGACCGGCAGGTGCTGCTGGACTACCACCCAGGTATCCGCGTCCTCGTGCCGGCAGCTGGTGGCATTCGCAGTGTCGCGATCACCGATCTCCTGCCTCATGCTTATGTCTGGGGGGAGCAGTCCGCAGCGTCCGACGGAGCGCTGTGCTCGGCCGCGATGCAGGCCCTGCATTTCCATCGCACCTATCTCGAGGCTGTACGCACTGGGCGGAAGACGACCACGGTGCGGTTCCGCGACCCAGTGGAGACGGGCCCGGTGAACATGGTGTTCGAGTTGGATGACGAGGTAGTGCTGTCCGGCGTGGTCACTCAGATCACTTCCAAGAGCGTTGCCGAGTTGACCGAGGCGGACGCTATCGCCGACGGGTTTCGTGATCTCGCCGAGCTGCAAGACAGGCTGCGGTTCCACTACCCCGACATCAAGTCAACCGATGACGCCACCATCGTTCACTTCCGTCTGACGCGTTGACTGCATCCGCCATCGAGCGAGCGAGGCGATCGGCCTTGCTCATGCCGCTCCTTGCAGGGGTCTGCCGCCTCAGTGGATGGCTTTCTCGCTGCGGATGCGGGCACGTTCGCGTCTTTGGGCGGCGAGGATGTCGGGGTGGCGGGCGTTCTTGTTGCGCCAGCGCAGGTAGGGTGCAGAGCCCTCGTCTGAACGGCGTGGTTGGGGTGGTGGGAGTTGGCCAAAGTGAACTGCCGCAGCGGCCCGAAGTGAGCCTCAATGGGGTTGGCCCAGGACGCGTTGGTCGGGGTGAAGCAGAGCTCGACCTTGTTCTTGGCCGCCCACCGCTTCATCCGCCAGTTCGTATGGGCGGAGCAGTTGTCGAGGATCACGTAGATCGGAGCGCCGTCCGGACGAGCGGCCCGGATCGCCCGCATGGCCGCCCAGGTGTGGTCGATGCCCTTGCGGCGCCGGTTGACGCCCCACATCTGGTCGTCGCCGACGGAGTAGCAGCCGTGGAAGTAGGTAATGCCGTGGGTGCGGCGGAACGTCGTCGGCAGCCGGTCGGGACGGCCGCGTTCGGCCCAGCAGGAGCCTGCCGTCGGGCGGATGCCGAGCGGGCCGAACTCGTCGAAGGCGAATGTGCGGTCGGGCCGTTCGTTGATCGCGTACTCGATCCGCTCCAGCTTGGCGTCGAAGTCCGCATCCGGGGACTCCTTCCAGGTCTTGGTGCGCTGGAAGGAGATTCCGCGGCGGGCCAGTAAGCACCGCAGGGCCTCGCGGCCGATCCGGATCGGCCGCGAGACGTTCCGCTGCAGGTGATCGGCGAGCTTGCGGAGCGACCAGCGGGTGAACGGCTTGCCCAACTGGGTCGGGCGGGTGGTGGCCGTCTGGACGACGAGGTGTTCATCGTCACGGTTGAGTAGGCGGGGACGGCCTCCAGCCCACTGAGGGTTGAGGCATGCGAGCCCGATCTCGTTGAAGCGGTGGATCACGTTGCGGACGGTGTCCTCGTCCGCCTGGACGAGACGCGCGATCACCGGGACGGTGCTGCCGCCCGCCGAGGCCAGCAGCATCATCGCCCGCCGGAACCGCACCGAGCTGGTGCTGCCCCGCCTCACGATCTGCTGCAGCTTCTGCCCCTCCTGCTCGGTCAGCCTTCGAACCCTGACCGGTAACGCCATGCCCGCCTCCCCATGCCAGTCGAAGTCGTCACATGCGACCAGCACAACGAGCAACCCGGCAAACCTTCCCGGTCACAGCACTGGCCGCGGCTCGGCCACGCCCACCCGGCGGCGCGCGTGCGTCCCACTCACGCATCCGCCTTCAGCTCGGCCCATACGGTCTTACCGGTGCGCGACGGCTGCACCAGCCAGCGGGCCGCCAGGGCATCCACCACCGCCAGCCCGCGCCCGGACTCGGCGTCGTCGGTCGGCTCCCGGCACATGACCCGTCGGCACGACGTGTCCGCGATCGACACCCACACCGTGCATGGCTCGGGACGCTCCAGCACCAGGCGCCACCGGCCCGGGTCATCCGGTTGCGCACACGCCGGGCGCGCATGCTGCAACGCGTTCGTCACCAGCTCCGAGACGATCAGTGTGACGTCATCGGTCATGTCCTCCAGACCCCAACAAGCCAGCGTTGTGCGGACGCTCAGCCGCGCCACCGATACCGACGACGGGTAGAGCGGCAGGGTCTGCACGTACCCCGGGACCGAGCCCATCAGGGGGCGCAGTGCAGGCGGTGCGGGGGAAGCCATAGTGGTCATCGTCGCCTCGTCCTCATCTCGGCGCTCGCCGGTCCCCTACGGGGGAGGAGGTCGGCGAGCCGTCAACGGCCGCCCCGCGGGTGGCGGGCAGCCCCAGTGCGGCAACTCCGGCTGATGGCTCCGGTGTTGCTGATGACGACCAGTCAACGATCACCGTGCGCTGTGGGACCATCACGCATGCGGCATGCGCATACGGATATGCGCCCAGCGGGTACGGGGAGGCGCCGAATGCCGCGTGGACTCGTAGCGTGGGGGTAGCCGTGGACTGGTGGTCGGGACCGATCCGGGATGCGTCCCGGGCAGGCGACTACGGGCGGGTCATCGCGTTTGTCCGCGACGGTCAGCGCATGACCCAGACCCAGCTGGGCGAGGCGATCGGGCTGTCTCAGTCCGCCGTCTCCCGTCTGGAGAAACGCGGCTCCAGCACCTACAGCACAGACGTCCTGACCGCGGCGGCTGCACATCTTCAGATCCCGCCGACGCTGGTGGGTCTCGCAGATGGGCGCACGCCGCAGGTCCAGGCGAGAGACGACGATATGTACCGACGAACCGTCCTCGGCGGCGCGGTCGCCGCGATGGCAGCCCCCATCCTGGCCACCGTGCCAGACACGCGCGATGCGACCGGCGGCCAGGCCGCCGCCCTCCGCCTGACCACGAGCGCGTACCGGCGGCTCGACGGCACCACGACCTCACGTGATCTCGCTGACGCGGTCGACGGCCACATTCGGCTGATCCAGACCATCACCCGCACCGCGAGCGGGGATGCGGACCGGGCGCGACTGGCGGCGGTGGGCAGTGAGGCCGCGTCGTTCGCCGGCTGGCTCGCGTGGGACAAGGGGGACAACGGGTCGGCCCGCTCGTGGTACGGCGGGGCGATCAAAGCCGCCCGTACGGCCGGTGACCCGCTGCTGACGGCCTACCAGACGGGCACCCTGGCCCAGTTCGAGGCACACGCCGGGAACGGCGTCGAGGCCCTGAACCTCGCCCGGCGCGCCCGCCGGGTGCTCGGCGACCAGCGACCGGCCGTCGCCGAAGCCTGGCTGTCCAGCGTCGAAGCCCTCGGGTACGCGGCAGCCGGGGACCAGCGCGGAGCAGACCGGGCCCTGACCACATCCCGTACCGGCGCGGAGGCGCTGACGCCCTCCGCGGAGCCGCCGCCGTGGCCGTGGGTGTTCTCCTTCACCGCGGAAAAGGTCGCGGCCTGCCGGGTCACCTGCGGTGCCCGCCTGGGACTGCCGGAATGGGTGTTCGCTGAGAACGTGAGGGCCCTGACGACAGGCCACGCGAAACAACGCGCGCTGATCGTGCTGGACCTCGCCGCCGGGCACCTCGCTGACGGTCGGGTAGAGGCCGCGTTCACGCTCGCCGGGAAGGCGCTGGACGCCGGCCTCAAGTACCGGTCGGGCCGAATCGTCGAACGTGCCCGCACGGTGCGCCGTACCCTCACCACCACCACGCCGCCCAAGGTGGTGCGGGAGTTCGACGAGCGCCTACACGGCATCTACCTATAGGGAGGGACCACGGCATGAGGGTTGGTATCACCGGTCACCGCGGGCTCAGCGCGGACGTTGAGGAGCGCGTACGAGGCATGCTGGCCGAGGCGGTGAAGGAGTACGACCCGGCCGACCTGGTCGCAGTGTCATGCATCGCGGACGGCCCCGACTCCTGGTTCGCCGAAGCCGTGTTGAAGCACGGTGGGAGCCTTGAAGTGGTCGTTCCTGCCGAGGAGTACCGCGAGAAGCTGCCGGACTGGCATCACCCGACGTACGACGCCCTGATGTCCCGCGCGGCCGAGGTCCACGAAACCGGCATGACCGAGTCGACCTCCGAGGCCCACCAGGCAGGGTCTGAAATCCTCGTCGGCCTGGTGGGTGAGCTGATTGCCGTGTGGGACGGGAAACCGGCGTGGGGGTTCGGCGGGACGGCGGACGTCGTGGCGTATGCGCAGCGGACCGGCGTCCCGGTGCGCATTCTGTGGCCGGAGGGCGCCAGCCGCTGACCGATGCGGCAGGGGCTGACCTGCCCGGCGATCTTCCCGTGCTCCGCACGTTGCGCGTCGTGTACAGCGATGACGACCGCCCCATCGAAGCCACCGTCATGGTCAAGGCAGGCCACCTCTACGAACTGCAATACGAGTTCACGCCCGAGCGACCGTCGACGGACCGGCCGCAGCCTGAAGAGCCTCCAGCACCCTGCCCACCGCCGCCCCCGCCTCCGCCCCCTTCCGCACCGCCGCCACCACATGCCGTACCGGCCGGTCCACGCCCAGTTCGCGCATCGCCACGCCCTCGCGGCGGGCCGCGGCCATCCGGGGGACCAGGGCGACGCCCATGCCCGCCTCGACCATGGCCAGGATCGCGGTCCAGCCGGAGGCCGAGTGGCCCTGGTGGGGGCTGAAGCCGGCGGACTCGCAGGCGCGGCGGGTGATGTCGGACCAGGGACCGCTGCCGCCGAAGATCCACGGTTCGGCCGCGAGGTCGGTGAGGGTCAATCCCGGGGCGGTGGCCAGGGGGTGGTCCGGGGGGAGGGCGATGTCCAGGGGGTCGGTCAGCAGGGGCAGACGGGTGAAGCGGGGGTCGGCCGCGCTCGGGGCCTCGGCGGCGAGGGAGAGGGCCAGCTCGGCCTCGCCGGCGGACAGGAGGTCGTAGGCCTCGGCGGCCTCTGCCTCCCGGACACGTACGGTCACTCCCGGGTGGGTCGCCCGCAGGGAACGTACGGCCGGTACGACGAGGGCGGGCACCGTCGTGGAGAAGGCGCCGACCCGCACCTCCCCCCGCCTCACCCTGCGCATAGGCCGCCAACGCCGCGTCGGCACGCTCCAGTTGCTCGAAGTCGACAGGGGCGGTGGCGGTCTGGTGCGAGGCCGTGGCCGCAAAGGTCCTTTCGGTGGTGGGTGTGCACCTACCGTCGCAGCGCCTGACCTGTCAGGTCCATCGAATCTTTTCGAGCAGTTGTTTCAGTAGAGCTGAACGATGGTCGGCGTCCCGCGCCCAGCTGCCCGGCCAGCGTCGCCCCGAACGCCAGTACCAGGCCGGCCACTTGGAGGGGCGTGAGCGCCTGCCCGAGGGCCACCCAGCCGACCACGGCGGCGGTCAGCGGGGAGAGCGGGCCGAGGAAGCCGACCTGGGTGGCGCTGAGCCGGCCGATACCGCGGAACCAGAGCCAGTACGCGAGCGCCGTGTTCGCCAGCGCCAGGTAGAGGTAGCCGCCGGCCGCACGGCCGTCGAGCGTGGGCGGGGCACCCTCGGCCAGGAAGGCGACCGGCGCGACGAGCAGGCCGCCCGCGGTGAGCTGCCAGCCGGTGAGCGCCAGCGGGCCGACCCCGTCCGGGCGGCCCCACCGCTTGGTCAGCACGGTCCCGGCGGCCATCGAGGCGGTGGAGGCGACGGCCGCGAGCACCCCGATCACGTCCAGGGCGCCGGCTCCCTTCAGTACGACGAGACTCACGCCGAACGCTGCGACCACCCCGGCGACCAGCGTGCGCGCGGCAGGCCGTTGCTTGAGGAGCAGGGCCGAGAGGCCCACGACGAACAGCGGCCCGACCGAGCCGACGACCGCGGCCATCCCGCCGGGCAGCCGGTACGCCGACACGAACAGCAGCGGGAAGAAGGCGCCGATGTTCAGCGCGCCCAGCACGGCCGCCTTCGCCCACCAGACGCCGCGCGGCAGCACTCGGGTGAGGGCGAGCAGCAGCAGGCCGGCCGGCAGGGCCCGCATCAGGCCTGTGAACAGGGGGCGGTCCGGAGGCAGGAACTCGGTGGTGACGGCGTAGGTGGTGCCCCAGGAGACGGGGGCGAGGGCGGTGAGCAGGATGGTCACGGGGCGTTTCATGGCCAGGTCCCTTCGGTTTTGGGGAGAGTGGGCGTCACGCCGTGACGGGCGAGGGAGTCGTGGCGCCGCCGTGGGTCACGGTCACCGACTGGGGGCGTACCGCCTCCGCCGGCAGCCGGCGCTCCACCCGGATCAGCAGGGCGGCGGCCACCGCCGAGGTGAGGACGAGGACGGCCCACGGCGCCCGGCCGTCCAGCGCGAGCAGGGACGTGAACAGGGACGGCGCCACCGCCTTCGCCAGCGACCAGGACATCTGATAGGCCGCCATGTACCGGCCGCGCACCGCCTCGGGCGCCGCGGCCACGGCGAGCACCTGGGCGGCGGGGCTGTGGATCAGCTCGCCGAGGGTGTAGACGACGACCACGGCGACCAGGGCGACACCCAGGACCGTGCCCGAGCTCGGGCGCAGTGTGCCGAGCACGATCTGCGCGGCGAAAGCGGCGGCGAACAGGGCCCCGCCCAGCGCCGCGGCCCGGGTGCGCCGGGCACCGGCCCGCCGGACCCGCGCGCCGACGAAGACGCCGGCCACCGCGCACAGCACGGTGTTGATGGTGAACGCGGCACCGGTGAAGACCGCGGGCCCGTGCAGCCACTCCACGACGAACAGCGGGAAGAGGACGGAGAGGGCCGAATAGCTCAGCGCGTTCAGGAAGTTGGCGCCGGTGACGACCAGGAAGGGCCGGTCGGCGAGGACGAGCCGGTATCCGGCGCCGGCCCGGCGCGGGAGGGCGGCCGGGGCCGGCGCCTCGTCGGCCGCGCGCACCGGCCTCAGCGGGCGCAGCAGCAGCGCCGCCAGCGCGAAGGAGAGGGCGTTGCCCCAGGCCGCGTACGTGTAACCGGTGCTGCCCGCGAAGGCGATGACCAGCGTGGCCAGCAGCGAGCCCGCTCCGTTGCCGGCGTTCTGCAGCGCGCGCGTCGACGCCTGCAGCCGGTCCCGTCCGGCCCCGCGCGCCACCTCGCCGATCAGGGACTGCTGTGCGGCGGGGAAGGCGCGGTCGGCGGCCGCGGTCAGCAGGGCCACGGCCGCGAAGGCGGCGAGGGAGTGGGCGAAGGGGAAGAGGGCGAAGCCGACGACCCGGACGCCGTAGAGCAGGTACTGCACGCGCTTCGCGCCGTACCGGTCCACGGCCGTTCCCGCGAGGGGAAGGGCGCCGATGCCCACGAGACCGGTGACCGTGAGCACGGCGCCGACGACCGTGAAGGACAGCCCGGTGACGCAGTGGAAGAACACCAGCGTGAACGGGACGTACATGCCGGTGCCGACGCCGTTGACCGCGGCGGCGACGGGCAGGGCCCACTCCCCCGGTATGCGTTCGCTCTCCCCGCTCTTCCGCTTCACGATGGCTCCCCCTTCGAAATGACTTGACGGAAAGTAGCTTACCTCTAAGCAACTTTCTATCAAGCTACTTTCTTGCGGGCGACCGTCCGGGCGGCGATACTCGGCACATGAGTGCAGGCCGGCAGCAGCACAGGGACCCCGTCGACGCGATCATCGAGCAGTGGGCGGCGGTGCGGCCCGACCTGGACACGAAGGCGATGGAGGTCTTCGGGCGGATCTACCGCCTCTCCCGCGCCATGGGCGACCGCATGGAGAAGGCCTACGCCCCCTACGGCATCTCGCGCGGCGAGTTCGACGTCCTCGCGACCCTGCGCCGCTCCGGCGAGCCGTACACCCTCTCCCCGCGCCAGCTCTCGGCGACACTGATGCTGACCACCGGCGGCATGACCGGCCGCCTCGACAAGCTGGAGCGAGCCGGCCTGTTGCGCCGCTCCCCCGACCCCCACGACCGTCGCGGCCTCCAGGTGACGCTGACCGAGAAGGGGCTGGACGTCATCGACCAGGCGGTCGGCGCGGGCCTCGCCGTCCAGACGGCGGCCCTGTCCTCCCTCGACGCCGAACAGGCCGGCCAACTGTCCGGGTTGCTGAGGGAGTTGCTCGCGGGGACACAGGGGGCGGAGCACTAGGCAGACAGCGGCCATCTGCCTCGCCGGACTTCACATCGCCGCCGCTTCTGCCAAGCGGTATTCGGTCAGCGCCGCCCCGATCTGCGCCGAGTCGGCCGAGTCGGCCGCCCAGGCCACGTATCCGTCGGGCCGCACCAGCACCGCCGTACGACGCTCGCTCGCCCACCGCTCCACGACGAGCCGCTCCTCGCGCCCGCCCTCGTACGGCTCCGGGGTGATCAGGACGAACCGGCCGCCGCGCAGGGCCTCGTAGAGGCGGCCACCGTCGGCCAGCGTGACGTCCGGGACACGGGTTCCGGTGAGGCGGTGGGCGCCACGGGGCGCGGGGTAGCGGTAACCGACGCCGGTGACCTGGCCGGCGACCTTGCGACGGGCCGGGGTCACGACGTCGAGGAAGGTGGTGAGCGCGGCGCGCGCCGCCAGCGTCCAGGGGCGCTTGGCCATGGCGAGGCGCACGATGCCGCCACTGCTGCGCAGCACCGCCTTGCCGACCGGGTGACGCTCGGCCTGGTAGCTGTCGAGCAGCTCCGGGTCCGCGTGGCCGGTGACGACCGCGGCGAGCTTCCAGCTCAGGTTGGCCGCGTCCTGCAGCCCGGTGTTCATGCCCTGGCCGCCGGCCGGAGTGTGCACGTGCGCGGCGTCCCCGGCGAGGAAGACCCGGCCGACCCGGTAGGCGGGCGCCTGGCGCTCGTCGCTGTGGAAGCGGGACATCCAGCGGGCGTCGTGCATCCCGAAGTCCCGGCCGAGCGCGAGACGGGTGATCTCCTTGACCTCGGCCAGGTCCAGCGGCTCCCGGTCGGGGACGTTGCGGCCGCGGTGCCAGCCGATCACCCGGTAGTAGCCGTCACCGAAGGGCGCGAGGAAGGCGAAGGCGTCGCCGACGGCGTTGACGGTGAGCAGGGTCGGGGGCTTCTCGGCGAGCCGCACGTCGGCGAGGACGACGGAGCGGATCACCGACTTGCCGGGGAAGGGCAGGCCGATCGCGTCCCGGACGGCGCTGCGCATCCCGTCGGCGCCGACGGCGTACGCGGCCCGCAGGCGCTCCGTCCGACCCTCGGGTCCGCGTACCTCCACAGTCACGCCGTCCGCGTCCTGGGCGAGGCCGGTCAGCTCGGTCTCGTACCGGAAATCGACGCCCGCCTCGACCGCGCGCCGCTCCAGCACCTTCTCCACCTCGTACTGCGGGAGGACGAGGAGGTGGTTGAAGCGGGAGGGGAGGGTGCCGAGGTCGATGGTGAGCCGGCCGAAGAGACGCAGCCGGTCCAGGGGCTGACCGACAGCCTCCAGGTCGTCGGCGAGGCTCCGCGAAAGAGGTGCGCGCGAAGCGCGTCCGTTGAGGGTGGTGGTGGGAGACGGGCGGGCGTCGAGCTGTTCGAGGGTGCGGGCGTGCAGGACGAAGGCGCGGGACAGGTTGCTGATCTTGTGCGGGCGCTTTTCGAGGACGGTGACCGGGACGCCGGCGGTGGCGAGGTCGCCGGCGAGGAGGAGGCCGGTGGGGCCGGAGCCGACGATGATCACGGGGCTCGGGGTGCTGTTGGTGCTGCCGGGGCGGTTGGTGTTGGTGCCGCTCATGATGGCCTCCTGATGCCAACGCTTGTTTGCCAACGCTCGTTGACGAGCGTAGCGACACCCCTCCAGGGGCGTCAACGCTTGTTGGCCTACGAATGTTGGCCTACGCTCGTTGACATGAAAGGCAGTGACAGCAGCAGCACAGATTCCGGTTCCGGCACCCGCCGCCGCTCCGACGCCACCCGCACCGCGATCCTCACCGCCGCCCGCGAGCGCTTCGCCGCCGACGGCTACGAGCGGGCCACCATCCGCGCCATCGCCAAGGACGCGCACATCGACCCGTCCATGGTGATGCGGTACTTCGGCAGCAAGGACGGCCTGTTCGCCGCGGCCGTCGCGCTCGACCTGCGGCTGCCGGACCTGACGCGGGTACCGCGCGACGAGGCCGGCCGGGCGCTGGTGACCCACTTCCTCGACCTGTGGGAGGAGAACGAGGAGCTGACGGCCGTACTCCGGGTCGGCGCCACCAACCAGGCCGGGGCCGAGCGCATGCAGGGCATCTTCCGGGACCAGTTGCTGCCGGTGGCCCGGCAGGTGTGCCCCGACCCCGAGCAGGTGCCCACGCGGGCCGCGCTCTGCGCCTCGCAGCTGCTCGGACTGGCCCTCACCCGCTACGTACTGCGCCTGCCGCCCACCGTGGCACTCCGCCCCGAGGAGATCGTGGCGTGGCTCGCACCCACGGTGCAGCGCTACCTGACGGCGCCCAGCCCCTGAACCTGCCGCGGGTCGGGCCGACCGGAAACGGGCCCGCTCTCCGTCGGCACGACAGCCTGAACATCACGCACAGCCGCCGTTCCAGCCCTCCCAAACGGGTAAGGATCGGACATTTAGTCCGACAGGTGACCGAGGTGAACGATGACGACGGCGACCATGCGTGCGGCGCGCTTCTCCCGTGCCGGCCGCCGATTGCGGGTGGAGGAGGTGCCGGTGCCGCAGCCAGGGCCGACGGAAGTGCTGGTCCGTGTCGAAGCCTGCGGGATCTGCCTGTCGGACGTACACATGATCGACGGCACCGTCGACTGCCCCCTGGAGGAGGTCACCCCAGGCCACGAGCCGGCGGGCACCATCGCCCGGGTGGGCGCCGACGTGCCGTACTGGCAGCCGGGCCGGCGGGTGGTCATGGCACCAGGGAGAGCTTGCGGCTCCTGCCGCCACTGCGGGGATGTCCTGGCCTGCCTCGCCCCTCAGACGATGGGGCAGAACTGGGACGGCGCCTGGGCGGAGTACGTCGTGACCCCCTTCCAGACGTTGGTGGCGGTACCCGACGGAGTGCCCATCGAGCAGGCGGCGATCTGCGCCGACGCGGTGGCCACACCGTTCTCAGGGCTCGTCGAGCGCGGTGGGCTGCGCCCCGGCGAGACCGTCGGCGTGTGGGGGGTCGGTGGCCTCGGCGTGCACGCCGTTCAGATCGCCCGTCTGGCCGGGGCGAGCCTGATCGTGGCCGTCGACACCCTCGACGCCGCCCGTCGGCGGGCCCTGGAGGCCGGAGCCGACCACACCTTCGACCCGGCGACGGCTGACGTCCGCGAGGAGGTGTGGCGGCTCACCGACGGCGAGGGGCTGGACCTGACGGCCGAATTCTCCGGCGTCAACAGCGCGCTCGACCAGGCGGTCTCCTGTCTCGGCCGGTACGGGCGGGCTGTCATGATCGGAATGTCGCCGGAGCCGGTCCGTCTCACCGAGAACACGATCCTCTTCGGCTACTACAACCACTCCGTCCTCGGCCACGACGGCTACACCCGCCGCCACCTCACCCAGCTCATGCGCCTGCTGGCCTCCGGCCGCCTCGACCTGTCCCGCTCGGTCTCCGACGTACTGCCCCTGGAAGAGGTCACCCGGGGTGTCGAGCGGCTGCGGACGAAGGAAGGCAACCCGGTCCGGATCGTGGTCAAACCGTAGCCGGGACCGCGCCCCGGCGTGCACGGAGAGCTCGTATGTCGGTGACCTCGTACATGCGCAGGCAAGGGACGATCTGCGCGATCATCAACGTGGTGATCAACTCGCTGATCACCTGGCTCGGCCATCGCCGGACGGGCTTCGTCCCGCTCACCGGGAACAGGGGCATCGTCGTCGACGTCTTCGTGACCTCGATACTGCTGTCGCTGCTGGTCTCGTTGTTCGTCTCCACAGCAGTGCGGCACGACCTCGATGCCGGACGCGTCAGGGCGATGGACGAAGCCCCCGGAGCCGGACGCGTGCTGTCGCGGCTGCCCGCACGATGGTGGGCTCTTGGCCTGCTGCTCGGGGTGGGGGTGGCCGTCGTCGCCACCCTCGTGTTGCGGCTGCTCGGTGCCCTGGGGCTGTCCGGTCTTGCCCCGGCGGGATTCGTGGCGTTCATGGCCGTCTACACCGGCCTGCTCGGGTACGCCATGACACGCTGGGTGATCCTTCGGCAACTGGCGGAGCGTCGGGCGAGTGCAGAGGGCGCAGGCGGCTGAGTTCTCACACCGGCTGGAGGCCCCCGGTGCAGTGCGCGGTCCGGTCCCTGGCCCGGAAAACGTCGAGGGCGCCGCCCCCACCGCACACATGCGGCAGGGCGGCGCCCTCGGCAGAGATCAGGTTCGCGCTCAGGCCTTCGCCTTGCTGGGCTTGGTCACGCGCGTCCTGGACTTGTCCAGGACCATCACCAGCCCGGCGATGACCACGAACAGTGCCACCGGAAGCAGCACGTACAGGCCCAGCGTCGCGCCGACGCTCAGGCCCGTGCCGGGGTCGTCACCGTCGTCGCGGGTCAGCGCGAGCGCGGGGGACGACATGAGCAGCATCATCAGCGTCGTACCGGCGGCCAGGGCGCCGGCGCGCAGGGCGTTCTTCTTGTCCACGCTCTCAAGTTAGCGAACGCCCAGGAAGGCCGCGCGTCCGGGGTCCCTATGCGGGCCCGCCCTCCCGCAAAGTCTCCAGCAGCGCCCTCAGTCGTGGCGAGGCCGTCAGGTCCTCCAGGGGTACCGGCCTGCCCTCCGCGTCGGCGATCGGCAGGCGCCAGTTCGGGTACTGGTCCCACGTGCCCGGCAGGTTCTGCGGGCGGCGGTCGCCGACGCCGTCCGGGAGCCAGACGCCGATCAGGCGGGCCGGGGTACGCAGCAGGAAGCGGTACACGCCCTGGATCTCCGCCTCCTCGTCGGATCCCGGGGGCCCGGCGGCCGGGCTGTCGAGCAGGCCCAGGCTGCCCAGCAGGGCGAGCCACTCCGCGGTGTCCGCGGTCGCCTCCGCGCGCTCCTCGGCAGCCGAGCGGATCAGCAGGCCGAGGCGGTCGCGCAGGCCGACGTGGTCGCCGGTGAGCCGGGCGGCGGTGGGCGGCAGGTCGTGGGTGGTGACGGTGGCCAGGCAGGCGGCGCGCCAGCGCTCGGGCGGCAGCGGGCGGCCGTCGCCCTCCCAGTCCCGCTCGAACCACAGCACGGAGGTGCCGAGCACCCCGCGCCGCTGCAGCGTCTCGCGCACCCCCGGCTCGACGGTGCCCAGGTCCTCGCCGATCACCAGCGATCCGGCGCGGGAGGCCTCCAGGAGGAGCAGGGCGAGCATGGCGTCGGCGTCGTAGTGGACGTAGGTGCCCTCGGTGGGCGGGCAGCCCCGGGGCACCCACCACAGCCGGAACAGGCCCATCACATGGTCGATGCGCAGGGCACCGGCATAGCGGAAGAGGGCGCGCAGGAGGTGGCGGTAGGGGGCGTGGCCGGAGGCGGCGAGGCGGTCGGGGCGCCACGGCGGCAGACCCCAGTCCTGGCCGCGGGCGTTGAAGGCGTCGGGCGGGGCGCCGACGGACATGCCGGCGGCGAAGTGGTCCTGCTGGGCCCAGGCGTCCGCGCCGCCGGGGTGCACGCCCACGGCGAGGTCGTGGACGATCCCGACGGGCATGCCGGCCTCCCGGGCGACGCGCTGGGCGGCGCGGAGCCGGCCGTCGGTGAGCCAGGCGAGCCGGGCGTGGAAGTCGACCCGGCCGGCCAGTGCGGCGCGGGCGCGGGCGGTCTCGGCCGAGCGCGGGTCGCGCAGCCCCTCCGGCCAGCCGTGCCAGTCGGGGCCGTGGGTCTCGGCGAGCGCGCACCAGGTGGCGTGGTCCTCCAGCGCCTGCCCCTCCTCGGCGCGGAAGGCGTCGTACGCGGCCTGCCGTCCCGGTCCGAGCGGGACCCGGACGACCAGCTCCAGGGCCTGCCGCTTCAGCTCCCAGACCGCGTCCCGGTCGATGAGGGCGCCCTTGTCGAGGACGTCGGCGCGCAGCCGCTCGGCGCGCTCCAGCAGCGCGCGGATCCGGCCCTGGTCCTCGACGTACGCGAACTCGGGGATCTCCTCGATCCGCAGGTGCACGGGGTCGGGGAAGCGGCGCGAGGAGGGCCGGTACGGGGACGGGTCGGTCGGGGTCCCGGGCACGGCCGCGTGCAGCGGGTTGACCTGCACGAACCCGGCTCCGGCAGTGCGCCCGGCCCAGTCGGCCAGCTCGGCGAGGTCACCGAGGTCGCCCATGCCCCAGGAGCGCCGGGAGAGCAGCGAGTACAACTGCACGAGGAGGCCGTAGCAGCGGGTGGCGGGGGCGGGCAGCCGGTCGGGGGCGACGATGAGGTGGGCGTGCCCGGTGCGCCCGTCGGGTGCGGTGGCGCTCACCCGGTGCACACCTGTGGGCAGCCCCTCGATCCCGTCCCGCTCCTCCCCCTGCTCGGTCTCGACGCGCAGCCGGGTGCCGGGCGGCAGCGCCGCGAAGGCGGCGGGCGGCCCGTCGGCGCCGGCCCACTGGACCACCGTCGGCGGCAGCAGCCGCGCGCGCAGCTCGCGCTCCCGTTCGGCGAGTGCGGTGCGGACGGCGTCCGGGGTGCTCGCGTCGATGCCGAGGGCGGCCAGGGCGGCGACCACGGCGGAGGCGGAGACCGCGACCGTACGGTCCGGGGCGGGGCTGTAGGAGGTGGCGACCCCGTGCAGCCCGGCGAGCCGGGACAGCTCCTCGTCCTCGCGCGCCGCGGCCATCTACAACCCCGGGCCGAAGGAGGCCGGGACCGGGTCGGACTCGCTGGTCAGCGGGGCGGCGTCGGCGAGCGGCGGCTCGCTGGTGAGGGGCTCGGCGTCGGGCAACGGCGGCTCGCTGGTCAGCGGCGCCTCGGCGCTCGCGCTCTCCGCGCTGAATACGCTGAAGGCGCTGACGGACGCCTCGTGGGTCTCGGCGGACGGCTCCGCCACGGGTTTCCACTGGGCCGGGATCGGAAGATGAGCCGGTGCGGCCACGGGGGCCTCCTTGTCGCTGGGTCGGACACCGCGGCTTGCGGTGGTCAGGGCAGGCCTACCCCGTGACGGCGAAGGCACTCTCCAGGACCGGCGGAGCACGGGTGCGCGCCCGTCGTGAACCGGCGCCGTCCGGCTGATCGATAGAGAGGGTGTGAGACTGTTCCGCCCCATGGGGGGCCAGCGGGAGAAGGACGGCGCGGGGGACGCGGCACTGCTGCGGGCCGTCGCGGCGGGGGATCCGGCGGCGATGGCCGACCTGTACGACCGGCACGCGGGGTGGCTGCACGCGCGGCTGACGCGGCGCTGCGCGGATCCGGAGGTCGTACGGGAGGTGCTGCAGGACACCTTCGTCACGGTCTGGCGATCGGCGGACGGGCACCGCGGGCAGGAGGCCGGCGGCTGGCTGTGGACCATCGCGGCGCGGCGGCTGGTCGACGCCCGACGGGCGCAGGAGCGGGCCGCGCGGGTCGCGGGACCGCCGCTGGAGCCCGAGCCCCATGGGCGGTACGAGCCCGCCGTCTCCGCGGAGGACCGTGTGCTGGCCGGCCTGGAGTACGGCGATGTCGGCACCGCCCTCGACCGGATCTCCCCCGAACTGCGCGAGGTGCTGCGCGCGACCGTCGTCGACGGGCTGAGTACCCGTGAGGCGGCCCGGCTGCTCGGCATACCGGAGGGCACGGTCAAGTCCCGTGCCCGGCGCGCCCGCGCCGAACTGCGATCCGCTCTCGCACAGTTGAACCCGTCCCCGCTGGGAGGCACGGCATGACCCACGGCAACACGCGCGTCTGGCACGCCTGCGACGACCTCGTCGCGCGCTACGCCGACGGCTCCCTTCCGGAGCCGGACGCGTGGTCTCTGGAGAAGCATGTGGAGGGCTGCGCGGGGTGCGCGGCGCGGGTGTCGCGTGCGGTGCGCGACACGGCGGCGGGGAAGGTGCTGGCGGACGTACGGGAGTCGGTGCTGGCGGAGGTATGGGAGTCGGTGCTGGCGGCGGCGCCGGGACCGGCACCGGTGCGGGTGGCCGTTCCGGAGGTACCACACGCCCCCGCGCCGCCCCGTCTCTCCCGGCTCCTGTGGGCCGCCGGGCCCGCCGTGCGCGGGGCGTGGCTGCCCGCCGTGCTGGTCGTGGCCGTGGGGGCGATGGCCCTGGGGTACGGGGGCGGGTTCCCCGGTGCGCGGGCGCTGCTGCTGGCGATCGCGCCCGTCGTGCCCGTCGTCGGGGTCGCCCTGTCCTACGGGCCGCACGGCGACCCGTTGTACGAGGTCGTCGCGGCCACCCCGGCCGGCGGGCTGCGGCTCGCGCTGACCCGGACGGCCGCCGTCCTCGGCGTGAGCCTGCCGCTGCTGACCCTCGCCGGCCTGCTGCTGCCCGCCTCTGGTGCCCCGGCGGCCGCGGCATGGCTGCTGCCGGGACTGGCGCTGACGCTGGGCTCGCTGGCCCTGGCCTCCTTCGTCGGTTGCCGGACGGCGGCCGGTGTCACGGCGGGGGGCTGGCTGTGCGCCGTGCTCGCGCCGGTGTCCGCGGCGCCGGTCGGCGAGGCCACCGCGCGGCTGGCCGAGCAGCTCTCCCGCTGCCTCGACGGCACCGGGGCGCAGGGTGCGTGGGCCGCGGCGACCGTCCTGAGCGGCGCACTGCTGGCCGCCCGCCACCCGGCCTACGACCGCCTGATCCGCCACTGACCACGAAGGGCGCGGTACGGCCCGGTCCTCGACCGCACCACCGGCGCCCGCTTCACCTGCTTCACCTGCTTCACCCCCTTGCGCGACCGTCCGGCGGCCCGCCCACGGCGGCCTCGCCGCGCCCGAACCACCGAAACGGCAGCCGCGCGACCGCTCTGCGGTCCGTGCCGGCCCCATCCCTGGAGACATCGTGAGTTTCATACGCGTGACCGGCCTGCGGGTCCGGCACCGCAAGACCCTTGCGCTCGACTCGGTCGATCTGGCCCTCGGCACAGGTGTGCACGGGCTGCTCGGACCGAACGGTGCCGGGAAGACCTCCCTGATCCGGGTCCTGGCCACGGTGGCGCAGCCGTCGGGCGGGAAGGTGGAGATCCTCGGGCAGGACAGCGCCGACCACCGCGGGCGGGCCGGGATCCGGCGCCGGCTCGGCTACCTTCCGCAGGAGTTCGGCTATTACCCGGGCTTCACGGTGCGGGAGTTCGTGGCGTACGTGGCCTGGCTGAAGGAGGTGCCTGCCGCCCGCGTCCCGGCCGCCGTGGAGCGGGCCGTGACCCGGGTCGGGCTCGCCGACCGCATCGACGCGAAGATCAAGACGCTGTCCGGGGGCATGGTCCGCCGCGTCGGCATCGCCCAGGCCATCGTCAACGACCCGGGCGTGCTCCTGCTGGACGAGCCGACCGCCGGTCTCGACCCCGAGCAGCGCGTGGAGTTCCGTGAGCTGCTGCGGGAGCTCGGGGTGTCGGCCACGGTGGTGGTCTCCACCCACCTGGTGGAGGACGTGGCCGCCGCCTGCACGGAGGTCGCACTCCTGGACCGGGGCCGGATCGCCTACCGGGGCACCCCCGAGACGCTCACCGCGCTCGGCACGGCCTCGGACGGCCCGGGCGACCACCCGATCGAGCGCGGGTACACGGCCGCGCTGCGGGCGCACCGGGCGCCGGGCACGGGCGCTCGGGAGGAGGTCCGATGACCCTCGTGGCCGAACCGGGGGCGCCCGTGCGCGCGCCCCATCCGCTGCGCGCCGAGTCGGTCCGCGGCTTCGCTCCCTTCGCCGGGGCGGCGCTCCTGCTGACGCTCGGCACGATGCTGGCCGGGGCCTCGGCCCGTTGGCAGGGCGGCTGGGCGGAGACCGCCGCAGAACTGCACACCGCGGTACTGATCACCGTTCCGTTCGCCGCCGCCGCGGGCTGCTGGCAGGGCGGCCGGGAGCGGCGGCGGCGTACCGAGGAACTGTGGGAGACGGTCGTACGCGCGCCGCTCGTGCGGTTGCTGGCGTCCGCCCTGCCGGTGGCCGCCTGGGTGGTCGCCGGCTACCTGGCCGCGGCGGTCCTCGCGATGCTCGCCACCTGGCCCTTGGCCCAGGGCGACCGGCCGCATCCGGCCCTGCTGCCGGGGGACGCGGTGGCCACGGCGGCCGCCGCGCTGGCCGGGCACGTGGCCGGCCGCGTCGTCCGCACCCGGCTGGCGGCTCCGCTGCTGGCGATCGCCGGGTACGTGGGGCTCGGCATGGCGTCGACCGCCCGGTCGGGCTCGGGCATCCACCTCAATCCCGCCTTTCCCGTCCAGGTCCCCTCGCTTCCGGTGTGGTGGCAGCCGGTGGCGATGGCGGTCTGGACGGGCGGGCTGGCCGTCGCGGCGGCGCTGGCGTATGCCGCCCGACGACGGGTGACGGCCCTGGTGCCGCTGGCCGCCGCGGCGATCGCGGGGGCGCTGCTCGCACAGACCGGGAACGGCCTGTGGCACCCGGACCCGCTCGTCGGCCGTCAGGTCTGCGACACCTCCACCACCCCGGCCGTCTGCGTCAACGCCCGGTACGCGGGCATGCTCCCGCAGGTCCGTGACGCCCTGTCGGGGGTCACGGACAAGCTGAAGGGCGTACGGAACCTGCCGGTGCGGTGGGAGGACCGGGACAGCGGCCCTCATGCCGACGAGGCCGAGCTGCCGAGTCTGACCCCGATCGGCTGGACGGTCGTACGGGGGCGGCTGACCTCGCCGACGCAGTTCGCGTGGGAGGCCGTGGGGACGCTGCAGGGGCGCGGTGACTGCCCCGAGAAGAAGTCGAACGCCCGGGTGCTGCGAGCGGACGACGTCGTGGCGAACTACCTCGCGCCGAGCCCCCAGCGGAAGTACTTCGACCGGCTGGACGCCCACGGGGACGCGTCCCGCCGCACGGAGCTGCGCAAGCGGCACGCCGCCGAGGCCGGCTTCGCGGCGATGACCGGGGACGAGCGCCGCGCGTGGCTGTCCGCGTACTTCGCCGCCCGTGGCGGCTGCGACCCGAAGGGGGTGCCGTCCCTGTGACCGGCCTCCTCCTGTACGCCCGCTCCCGCACCCTTCCGGCCACCCTGGCCGCCCTCGCCGGCACCGCCTCCTTCGCGGTCTGGGCCGCAGGCCAGCTGGACAGTTATGTGGACCCCGACCGCCGGGTGCCCATCGTCGCCCTGGCCCCCCTGCTGGCGGCCGCCGCGATCGGTACGAGTCTGTACTCGGCGTCGGACGAACTCGACCGGACCGCCGTACGCCCCTGGTGGCCGCGCCGGCTGCTGCAGCTGGCGGCGCTGAGCGCGCTGGCGGCGGCGCTGCTGCCGCTGGCCGTGCTCGGGCATCCGGAGGTCTTCGGTCCTCCGGCGGTGATACGCAACGTACTCGGCTGTACGGGGCTCACCGCGGCGGCCGCGGTGCTGCTCGGTGCGCGGCTGAGCTGGCTGCCCGTCTTCGGGTACGTCACCGGCGTGTATCTGGGTTCCGGGGGTGCCCATGGGCGCGCGGCCACGGTGTGGGCGTGGCCGATGCAGCCCGGCGCCCAACCGGGCGCCTGGGCGGCGGCCCTGACCGTGTTCGTGGCGGGCGCCGCCGTGTACGCGGTACGCGGGGCACGCCCCGAAGGGCCCCGTGGCTGAACGGTGCCGCTGAGCCACGGGGTGTGCAAAGGCCCGGATCGTCAGGCGGAGATGCCGTCGATCCGGGCCATGGCGTCGTCCGCGCCGTACGGCTGCAAGTAGGGCAGCCAGCGCGGGTCCCTATGGCCGGTCCCGATGATGCGCCAGGCCAGACCGGTGGGCGGGGCCGGTTTGTGACGCAGCCGCCAGCCCAGCTCGACGAGGTGGCGGTCGGCCTTGACGTGGTTGCAGCGGCGGCAGGAGGCCACCACGTTGTCCCAGACGTGCTTGCCTCCGCGGCTGCGCGGGATGACGTGGTCGACGCTGGTTGCGACGCCACCGCAGTACATGCACCGGCCCCCGTCGCGGGCGAACAGCGCCCTGCGGGTAAGAGGAACGGGCCCCCGATAGGGAACCCGGACGAATCGCTTGAGCCGGACCACGCTGGGTGCGGGGACTGTGACGGTTGCGCTGTGCATATAGGCGCCGGATTCCTCGAGGGAGACCGCCTTGTTCTCCAGGACGAGGACGAGCGCGCGACGGAGCGGTACGACGCCGAGCGGCTCGTACGACGCGTTGAGGACCAGGACATGCGGCACGGGTGCCTCCTTGGGCGTCGGCGGCGCGTGGCTCGCGCCGGGACGATCTGCAGTCAGTCTCCCCTCATGCCTGGTGGAAGCGCCACCATGTCCCGGTAACGGGCTGGGAGTGTTTTCGACCACACCTGATTCATCCCCCGGACCGTGGCCTGTTCAAGCCCGGGTGAGACCCGTCTCTCCTGTGGCCCTCCTGTGCGGAACGGCGTGGTGCACACACAATGCCCCGTTAGTGTGGTGGTCCTGTCCGTCCGGTGACCTTTTCGTGACCTTGACCGCCCACCGGAGCGGACCGCGCAGCACGTTGGAGGTACCTGCCGTGTCCTTGCCCGTCGCCCTAGTGGCCGCCGGTGCGACGCCGACCCCGTCTCCCTCGGGGTCGACGGCCCCGGCCGTGCCGACGCTTCAGGACGCCCAGGACAGCGCGACGAGCGCGGCGAGCTGGGTGGAGCAGAACTGGTCGACCTGGCTCGCGATGGGCCTGCAGATCCTGCTGATCCTGGTCGTGGCGTTCGTGCTCAGAGCGGCGGTGCGGCGGGCGATCACCAAGCTGATCGACCGGATGAACCGCACCGTGGAGTCGGTGGACGGCACCGCGCTGGGCGGGCTGCTGGTCAACGCCGAGCGGCGCCGGCAGCGCTCGCAGGCGATCGGCTCGGTGCTGCGCTCGGTGGCGAGCTTCCTGATCCTCGGCACGGCCGCGCTGATGGTGCTGTCCACGTTCAAGATCAACCTGGCGCCGCTGCTGGCCTCGGCCGGTGTGGCCGGTGTGGCGATCGGTTTCGGCGCCCGCAACCTGGTCACGGACTTTCTCTCCGGCGTCTTCATGATCCTGGAGGACCAGTACGGCGTCGGCGACTCGATCGACGCGGGCGTGGCCTCCGGCGAGGTGATCGAGGTCGGGCTGCGGGTGACCAAGCTGCGCGGTGACAACGGCGAGATCTGGTACGTCCGCAACGGCGAGGTCAAGCGGATCGGCAACCTCTCCCAGGGCTGGGCGACCGCCGGGGTCGACGTGACCGTGCGGGCGGGCGAGGACCTGGACCGGGTGAAGGCCACGCTGGACGAGGTCGCCGAGCAGATGAGCAAGGAAGAGCCCTGGAACGAGCTGCTGTGGGGGCCGGTCGAGGTGCTCGGCCTGGACAGCGTGCTGATCGACTCCATGGTGGTCCGGGTCTCGGCCAGGACCATGCCCGGCAAGTCGGTGACGGTGGAGCGCGAGCTGCGCTGGCGCATCAAGCGGGCGTTCGACGCGGCCAGCATCCGCATCGTGGGCGGGGCGACGGCCGTGGAGGACGTCGAGGACGTCCCGGACCCGACGGCCTTGGTCGCGGCTCCTTCGGTGTACTCCAACGCGGACTCGCCCCAGGCGACGACGGCTTCGCCGATCACTCCGCAGCAGCGGCCGGCCCCTAAGTAGGGCGTACGGGGGCGGATCGGTTCAGCACACTCGTTCGAGTGAACAGGTGGGGCATTCCAGCGCCCGAAGCGCCGCGGGTGCCCCATCGTTCTGCCGGGGCACCCAGCGCAGGCTTGGCCCGGCATCAGCGCGCCGAGGAGAAGCGATGGGTGCCGAAGCGGACGAAGACCACAGCGACGTCATCGCGCAGCCGTTTCTCCAGTTCAACAGCGCGGGGTTCCCGCTGGCGGGTTTCGGCATGGGCTTCCGCGCCGCGCACAAGGACGGCCGGACCCAGGCCCTCAACCGACGAGCCGCGCGATCTGACACAGCGCGACCGTGACGGACTCCTGACGCGCCCGGGATTCAGATCCTCACCACGACGGACACGACGGCCACCGAGAGCTGCACCGCGATGGTCGTCGTGGACCCGGCGGACTCGCCGTACGCGGCGGCGGACACCACCACCTGGAGCCTTACGGCGCGCCCCCGAGGTAACGACTCTGTTGCCTCGGGGGCGTTGTCTATTGACGCCCTCTTCGTCCTGGGCTTACGTTCCTCCCACCCGAATAGGAAAGTTTCCTAACAGTGATCTTCGGGCGGCCAGGTGATCAAGACTGGACGTCATGACCAGGCCACTGGGAAACTGGGCAGTTCGAAAGGCAGGTGTCGACCCCCATGGCAGGAACCGCCGGTACGCCGGGCACCCCTCGCGTGCTGCGCGCCATGAACGACCGCGCCGCCCTGGACCTCCTGCTGGAGCACGGGCCGCTGTCCCGCACCCGGATCGGCAAGCTCACCGGCCTGTCCAAGCCGACCGCCTCCCAGCTGCTGGCCCGCCTGGAACACGCCGGCCTGGTCCGGGTCACCGGTACCAGCGAGGGCCGGCCGGGCCCCAACGCCCAGCTGTACGCGGTCAACCCCACGGCCGCGTACGCCGCCGGGCTCGACGTCACCCCGAACCGCATCCGCGCCGCCGTCGCCGACATCACCGGCCGCACGGTCGGCGAGTACGAACTGCCCACCCCCGGCCGCCGCCCCGCCCACCCGGTCGTCCAGCAGGTCACCGACGCCCTCGACGGCGCCGTGAAGGCCGCCGGGCTGGCCCGGGACGACGTCCACCGGCTGGTCATCGGCACCCCCGGCGCCTTCGACCCCAACACCGGCCGGCTGCGCTACGCCTCCCACCTGCCCGGCTGGCACTCCCCCGCGCTGCTCGACGACCTCGCGGCGGCGCTCCCGATGCCGGTCGAGTACGAGAACGACGTCAACCTCGTCGCCCTCGCCGAACAGCGGCTCGGCGCGGCCCGCGGCCACAGCGACTTCGTGCTGCTGTGGAACGAGGAGGGCCTCGGCGCCGCCCTGGTCCTCGGCGGCCGGCTGCACCGCGGCTGGACCGGCGGCGCCGGCGAGGTCGGCTTCCTCCCCGTGCCCGGCACCCCCCTGGTGCGCCAGGTGACCAAGGCCAACAGCGGCGGCTACCAGGAGCTGGCCGGCTCCCAGGCCGTACCGAAACTGGCCCGCGAACTCGGCATCGAGGACCTGCCGTCGGGGCCGTACACCGAGGCCGCCACGGAACTCCTGGCCCGCGCCGCCGACCACGTGAGCGGACCCCACCGGGAGCTGCTCGCCACCTATGCGACCCGGCTGGCCACCGGTCTCGCCTCGCTCGTCTCCGTCCTCGATCCCGAACTCGTCGTCCTCAGCGGCTCCGCCCTGACGGCCGGCGGCGAGGTGCTGCGCACCCTCGTCCAGGCCGAGCTGGAGGAGCTGGCCGCGGCCCGCCCCCGGCTCGTCGTCGGCGACGTCCGTGAACACCCCGTGCTGCGCGGCGCGTTGGAGTCCGCGCTCGCGGCCACCCGCGACGAGGTCTTCGACACCTCGCACTGAGCCCCGCCCCCGCAGTCCCCCTCTCCTCACCCACCCCTGCCCCGGGAGACCTCGCCATGCCCGAAGTCATACCCTCCGCTGTCCGAAAGGCGGCTTTTGCCGTAACCGCGTCGCTCGCGCTGCTCACCACCGCCTGTACCGGCCAAGCCGGCAACTCGGCCTCTGGCGCCACCGACGACGCCTCCAAGGACACGACGATCAACTTCTGGCACGCGTGGAGCGCGCCGAACGAGGTGAAGGCGGTCAAGTCC
Organism: Streptomyces sp. NPDC001450; assembly: GCF_053597295.1. Taxonomy (NCBI): domain Bacteria; kingdom Bacillati; phylum Actinomycetota; class Actinomycetes; order Kitasatosporales; family Streptomycetaceae; genus Streptomyces; species Streptomyces sp. NPDC001450. The sequence continues at coordinate 67,599 of NZ_JBSFHY010000013.1, read as the reverse complement.
CTGGTCGCCGGCTTCGAGAAGGCCCACCCCAACATCCACGTGAACGTCGTCGGCAACATGACCGACGACAAGATCAACCAGGCGCTGCGCTCCGGCGGCGACAAGGCCCCGGACGTGATCTCCTCCTTCACCACCAACAACGTGGGCAAGTTCTGCTCCTCGGGCGCGCTGGTGGACCTCAACCCCTTCTTCAAGAAGTCGGGCATCGATCCGGAGACGACCTTCCCGAAGGCGATGAACGAGTACACCCAGTTCGACGGCAACCGCTGCTCGGTGCCGCTGCTGGGCGACGCGTACGGCCTCTACTACAACAAGACGGCGTTCGAGAAGGCGGGCATCACCGCCCCGCCGAAGACCTGGTCGGAGTTCGAGGCCGACGCCAGGAAGCTGACGATCCCGCAGGGCGACAGCTACAAGCAGCTGGGCTTCATGCCGGACTACCACGGCTGGGAGTCCACGACCGAGCACTACTTCGGGCAGTTCTCGCCGACGTACTTCGACAAGGACGGCAAGTCCGAGGTGGCAGAGGACCCGGCGTTCGAGAAGGGCTTCACCCTGCAGAAGAAGCTCGTCGACGAACTCGGCGGCTTCCAGAAGCTGGAGAAGTTCCGGGCCACCCTCGGCGACGAGTGGGGTCCCAAGCACCCCTTCCACACCGGCCAGGTGGCCATGCAGATGGACGGCGAGTGGCGGCTCGGGATGGCGCTCGACGCCAAACCGAAGTTCGACATCGGCGTCGCCCCGCTGCCCGTACCGGACGACCAGGCCGACCAGTACGGCAAGGGCTACATCACCGGCACCATCGCGGGCATCGCGGCCACCAGCCACAAGCAGAACGCGGCCTGGGAACTGGTGAAGTACATGACCACGAACACCGACGCGGTGGTCGGCTTCGCCAACGACATCCACAACGTGCCCTCCACGCTGACCGCGCTGAAGTCCCCGAAGCTGAAGTACGACCCGCGGTTCAAGACCTTCCTGGACATCGCCGCGAACCCGAACTCGACCACGAGTCCCGCCTCGATCAACGGCGGTGTGTACCTGGTGACGATCCAGCAGTTCGGCTACGACTACGAGAGCGGCAAGGTCACCGATCTGAAGGCCGGTCTGAAGAAGACGGCCACGCAGATCGACACGGACATCGCGCAGGCGAAATAGCCATGAACACGATCACGCTCGCCTCGAAGCGCCGCAGGGCCGGCCTCGCTGCGAAGCAGCGGAAACAGGCACTGCGAACGGCCGCCTTCATGTCGCCCTGGCTGATCGGCTTCGCGGTCTTCTTCGCGTACCCGCTGATCTCGACCGTCTACTTCTCGTTCATGCACTACGACGGCTTCAAGCCGCCGACGTGGAGCGGAACGAAGAACTGGACGTACGTCTTCGAGCACTACCCGCTCTTCTGGCCCGCCCTGCGCAACACCCTGTGGCTGGTCCTGATCATGGTGACGCTCCGGGTCGTCTTCGGACTCGGTGCGGGTCTGCTCATCACGAAGATCAAGACGGGCGCGGGTGTCTTCCGCACCCTCTTCTACCTGCCCTACCTCGCCCCGCCGGTGGCGGCGACGATGGCCTTCGCCTTCCTGCTCAACCCCGGTACGGGACCGGTCAACTCGATCCTGGAGAAGGCGGGCGTCCCGGCGCCGGGCTGGTTCAACGACCCCGCCTGGTCCAAGCCGGCCCTGACCCTGCTGGCGCTGTGGGGCATCGGCGACCTCATGGTCATCTTCATGGCCGCGCTGCTCGACGTGCCGACGGAGCAGTACGAGGCGGCCGAGCTGGACGGCGCGTCGGCGTGGCAGCGGTTCCGCTACGTCACCCTGCCGAACATCTCCCCGATCGTGATGTTCGCCGTGGTCACCGGCGTGATCCAGACGATGCAGTACTACACGCAGCCGCTGATCGCGGGGAAGGTCGCCTCCGGTGTGATCCAGGGCGCGGGCACCCAGTTCGAGCCCGGCTACCCCGACAAGTCCACGCTCACCCTCCCCCAGCTCGTCTACAACCTCGGCTTCCAGCGCTTCGACTACGGCTCGGCCTGTGTGGTGGCTCTGGTGCTGTTCGCCCTGTCGATGGTGTTCACCGCGTTCCTGATGCGGCGCCGGGGCGGTCTCATCCAGGCAGGTGACTGACCATGACCCACGTACTGGACCAGCCGGTGAAGCCGGCGCCGCAGGTGTCCGGGGCGGAGCGGACCGCCCGCCGCCGGGCGCTGCTCGAATGGATCGCCGTCCACTGCCTGGGGATCGCCGCCGCGCTGTTCTTCACGCTCCCCTTCGTGTTCGTGTTCCTGACCTCCCTGATGAGCGACACCCAGGCGCTCAGCCGGGACCTGATCCCGCACACCTGGGCGTGGGGCAACTACAAGAAGGTCTTCGACACGCCCGGCTTCCTGACCTGGTGGAAGAACACCCTGATCTACGCCGGTCTCGGCACCGTGCTGACCGTGGTGTCCTCCATCCCGGTGGCGTACGCGCTCGCGAAGTTCCGCTTCCGGGGCCGCAACCTGTCACTCATGCTGGTGATCTCGATGATGATGCTGCCACCGCAGGTGATCATCATCCCGATGTACCTGTTCTGGGCGAAGCAGCTGGACCTGTCGGGCACGCTGTGGCCGCTGATCATCCCGATGGCGTTCGGGGACGCGTTCTCCATCTTCCTGCTGCGCCAGTTCCTGATGACGATCCCGAACGAGTACGTCGACGCGGCGAAGGTGGACGGCTGCGGTGACCTGCGGACCCTGCTGCGGATCGTTCTGCCGATGGCGAAGCCGGGCATCGCCGCCGTCGCCCTCTTCCAGTTCTTCTACGCCTGGAACGACTACTTCGGCCCCCAGATCTACGCCTCGGAGAACCCCGGCGCCTGGACCCTCTCCTACGGCCTGGAGTCCTTCAAGGGTGCGCACCACACCGACTGGAACCTCACCATGGCCGCGACCGTGCTGGTCATGGCCCCCGTGATCCTCGTGTTCTTCTTCGCCCAGAAGGCGTTCGTGGAGGGCGTCACGCTCACCGGAGTGAAGGGTTAACCACGTATGAAACTCACCGTGGTCGGCGGAGGCTCGACCTACACCCCCGAACTCATCGACGGCTTCGCGCGCCTCAGGGACACCCTGCCCGTCGAGGAACTGGTGCTCGTGGACCCGGCGGCCGAACGCCTGGAGCTGGTGGGCGGCCTGGCCCGCCGGATCTTCGCAAGGCTGGGCCACCCGGGCCGGATCGTCACCACCTCCGACCTGGACGCGGGCGTCGAGGGCGCCGACGCCGTGCTGCTCCAGCTCCGCGTCGGCGGCCAGGCGGCCCGTCAGCAGGACGAGACCTGGCCCCTGGAGTGCGGCTGCATCGGACAGGAGACGACCGGCGCGGGCGGCCTCGCCAAGGCACTGCGCACGGTCCCGGTCGTTCTCGACATCGCCGAACGCGTCCGCCGCACCAACCCCCGTGCCTGGATCATCGACTTCACCAACCCGGTCGGTATCGTCACCCGTGCCCTGCTCCAGGCGGGCCACCGCGCGGTGGGCCTGTGCAACGTGGCGATCGGCTTCCAGCGCAAGTTCGCGGCGATGCTGGGCACCGACCCGAAGGACGTCCACCTGGACCACGTGGGCCTGAACCACCTCACCTGGGAGACGGGGGTGCGCCTGGGCGGCCCCGAGGGCGCGAACGTCCTGCCCAAGCTCCTGGCCGAGAACGGCGACGCCATCGCCGACGACCTGCGCCTGCCCCGCCCCCTCGTGGACCGCCTGGGCGTGGTCCCCTCGTACTACCTGCGCTACTACTACGCGCACGACGCGGTGGTACGAGAACTGCGCACGAAGCCCTCCCGGGCGGCGGAAGTCGCCGCGATGGAACACGAGTTGCTGACGATGTACGGCGACCCGGCCCTGGCCGAGAAGCCGGCGCTGCTGGCCAGGCGCGGCGGCGCCTTCTACTCGGAGGCCGCGGTGGACCTGGCGGCAGCCCTGCTGGGCAGTGCGGGAAGCCCGTACCAGGTGGTGAACACGCTCAACAAGGGCACGCTGCCGTTCCTGCCGGACGACGCGGTGATCGAGGTCCAGGCGGCGGTCGGTCCGACGGGCCCGGTGCCGTTGCCGGTCCCGGACCTGGACCCGCTGTACGCGGGCCTGGTGGCGAACGTGACGACGTACGAGGACCTGGCCCTGGAGGCGGCGCTGCGCGGCGGCCGGGACCGCGTCTTCAGAGCGCTGCTGGCCCACCCCCTGATCGGCCAGTACGAGTACGCCGACACCCTCACCGACCGACTGATCGCGCACAACCGGGAGCACCTGGCGTGGGCCTGACCGCACCTGAATCCGGGAGTGTTCTCGCCATCGACGCGGGCAACAGCAAGACCGACGTGGCCGTGGTCACCGCCGGCGGCGAGGTCCTGGCCACGGCCCGCGGCGGCGGCTTCCGCCCTCCGGCGGTGGGCGTCGAGGCAGCGATGGACGCCCTCGCCGACCCGGTCACGCGGGCCCTCTCGGCCGCGGGCCTGCCCGCCGCCGCGCACGTCTCCGCCTGCCTGGCCAACGCCGATCTGCCGGTCGAGGAGGAGCGGTTGGCGACCGCGCTGCACGCGCGCGCGTGGGGCATCTCGGTGGAGGTCCGCAACGACACCTTCGCGATCCTGCGGGCGGGCGTGGCCGAGCCCCGGGGTGTGGCCGTGGTGTGCGGCGCGGGCATCAACTGCGTCGGCATGCGCCCCGACGGCCGTACCGCCCGCTTCCCGGCGATCGGCCGCATCTCCGGCGACTGGGGCGGCGGTTGGGGCCTGGCCGAGGAGGCCCTCTGGTACGCGGCCCGGGCCGAGGACGGCCGAGGCGAGCCGACGGCGCTGTCCCGCACCCTCCCCGCCCACTTCGGCCTCTCCTCCATGTACGCCCTGATCGAGGCGCTGCACCTGGAGCACGTCGAACACGGCCGCCGCCACGAACTGACCCCCGTCCTCTTCGAGACGGCCGCACAGGGCGACCCGGTCGCCCGCTCCATCGTGCACCGCCTCGCGGAGGAGGTCGCGACGATGGCCACGGTCGCCCTCACCCGCCTCGACCTCCTCACCGAGGAGACCCCCGTCCTCCTGGGCGGCAGCGTCCTGACCGCCGGCCACGCCCAACTGGACGACGGCATCCAGGACCTGCTGTCCGCCCGCGCCCCCAAGGCCGACATCCGGGTGGTGACGGCCGGCCCGGTACTGGGCGCGGCACTCCTGGGGCTGGACCGGCTGGGGGCGGGGGCGGGGGCGCGGGAGCGGGCTCGGGCCTACTGGGAGAGGGGGGACTGAGAGAGATGCCCGCCGGGTCGCGTTCGACACCCAGCACGTCGCCCGCGGCCCGCGGCCACAGTCACTGCTCACCGTCGACGCGTACGGCCTTTTCGAGGAGTGTGAACGACTTGGGTGCGCCGCCCGGCTGTGGTTTGCCCGCCTTGCGGCCGACGATCCGGTAGCCGGCGTTCAGGTAGTACTTGTTCAGGGGCGCGTTGCCGGCCAGGCAGTCCAGGCGCACCCACGCCCGCCCCGCCTCGGCCACGCGGCGCTCCGCGGCGCGCAGCAGCAGTCGCCCGGTCCCGGGTGGGGCGCTGCTGCGGTTCACCATCAGGCGGTGGACGTAACCGGCTACCGGCGGCTGCGCTCCCCAGGCGTCCTCGTCCTCCCACCACAGCTCCCAGGCCCCGGCCAGACGGCCGTCGGCTTCCGCGAGCCAGACCTCTCCGCACTCCATGATCCGACGGAAGTGGCCCTCGTCCAGCTCGCCCGGTCGCCACTGGCCGGTGATGCCCTGAGCCAGCATCCAGCGCGCGGCATCGTCGCGCAGGCGAACGACGGAGGCGAGGTCGGCATCGTCGGCGAGACGGAAGCGTATGTCCTTCACGTCACGATCTTCGCAGGGATGGAACGGCCCTGGGTTTCAGGCTCGTCCGACGGTGCTAGCCGTCGCTGCCGTCCAGGTAGAGACAGAAGGGATGCCCGGCCGGCTCGAGCAGGACCCTGACGTTGTCCTGCGGCTGGTGGCCGGCCTCTCGGGCGCCGAGATCCAGGGCGTGGGCCACCGCGGACGGCAGGTTCGTCACCTCGAAGTCGAGGTGCATGGTGATGCGTTGGGCGTCCTCGCGGGCGGGCCAGACCGGGGGGACGTAGTCGTCCGCGCGCTGGAAGGCGAGGTGGGCCACGCCTTCTGGTGGGGTGATGGCCGCTCCGTCGGGGTCCTGTTCGGCGATCTCCCAGCCGAGGAGTTCGGAGTAGAAGCGGGCGAGGGCGTGCGGGGCGGGTGCTTCGAGGACCACGCCCCACCAGTCGTGGCGTGACATGCGGGGGGAGCCGGGGTCGTGGCTCGGTCGTCCGTGCATGTCGGCGAAGGGTACAAGCGGTGTCGAGGGTTACCGGGGGAACCGATCCGCCGCACCCGGCGTGTTCATCAGCGGGGGGTGGTGCGGCCAGCGCCCCGCGCCGTCACGCCGTGGGTTGCGCTGCGATCCGATCAAGATCGAGTGAAGGCTGGTGCGGATGACGGTCCGGGCGGTGATACTTGGCGGCGAACGGATGACCATGGGGGAGGTCAAGTGACACACCCGCCGAAGAGCAGCGCGGCGCCGCCACCGGTGGGTCCCGCCATGCCCGCCATCCCCTCCCAGCCCGGCTCACCCGCACGGGTGGGCCCGCCCCCGGCCCCTCGTCGTACCGCCTTCGCCGAAGGTGTCGAGCAGGTGCGGGCCGCCGCGACCACCGAGCCGGGGCGGCTGCGGATCATCGGGGCCGTCCTCGCGCTGCTCGTCGTCGCGTTCGGCGCGGTCACCGCCTGGCAGACCTCCGAGCGGGCGGCCGCCGCCGACGACGTGCTGCACCGCAGCCAGCCGCTCAGTTCCGGCGCGGCCGGCATCTACCGCTCGCTGGCCGACGCCAACACGGCCGCCTCCAGCGGGTTCCTGGCCGGCGGGCAGGAGACCGCGGACTCGCGCGACCGGTACGAGAAGGACATCCGTACGGCCGCCGCGGGACTCGTCAAGGCCGCCGCCAACGCGGAGCCCGGCTCCCCCTCCGAAGCGACCATCGCCAAACTGAACCGGCTGCTGCCCGAGTACAAGGGGCTCATCGAGCGGGCCCGGACCTACAACCGCCAGGGGTATCCGGTCGGCGGCGCCTATCTGCGGTACGCCAACGAGAAGATGCAGAAGGAGATGCTCCCGGCCGCGGAGGATCTCTACACGAAGGAGAACCAGCGGCTCGATGCCGACTATGCGGACGCGACGCCGTACCCGTGGGCGGCGATCGCGCTCGGCGTGCTCGCGCTGGCCGCGCTCGGCTGGGCCCAGCACCGTACGTACCGGCGCACCAACCGCGTCCTCAACCACGGCCTGGTCGCCGCCACCGCCGCCACCGGCGTGGTGCTGCTGTGGCTGGTCGTCGGGCACGCCGTCGCGCGCTCGGGCCTGGGCGGCTCGTACGACCACGGCATCCGCTCGCTGAAGGTCCTGCACGACGCGCGGATCGCCTCCCTCAAGGCGCGCGGCAACGAGAACCTGAGCCTGGTGGCGCGCGGCGCCGAGACGGTCACGGTCGGCGGACAGTCGTACGACGCGTACTACTACGACTTCGACAAGGACATGACCGTGCTCGGCAAGGGCCTCACCGAGGCCGGCCGGCTCGCCGACGACCAGACGGGCACCAAGCCGGTCAAGGCCGCCGAGGGCAACATGGCGGTGTGGAAGAAGCGTCACACCTCCGCCCGCACCGAGGACGAGAACGGCAACTACCAGCAGGCGCTGGACATGGTGATCGGCGACAAGGGCGCGACCGGTGAGTGCTTCGACAGCGTCGACCGCAATCTCGCCCTGGCCATCGACCACGAGCAGGCCGAGTTCAAGCAGGCCGCCGGGGACGGACGGGACGCGATGACCGGGCTGCCCGTCGGCGCCGCCGTCCTGGCGGTCCTCGGCGCCGCGGGCGCGGTCGCCGGCATCGGACGCAGGCTTTCGGAGTACCGGTGATCGGGGGCAGGACGATGTACGCAGCACGTGCACGGGCCTCCCTGCGGGGCTGGGGCGGAGTCGGCGCGATGGCGGTGCTGTGCGCCCTGGCGCTGGCGTTCGTCCTGCTGCTGCCGCGGACCCAGGAGCCTCAGCAGGGCGGGCGCACGGCCGGCCCGGGAGTGGCCGAGGCCGGCCAGGCGCGGGCCTCGGACTGCAAGGACTCGGACGCGCAGAAGCAGACGCTGTCCCCGTCCGGCGCCGACGGGCCGACCATCGACGCCATCAAGTCCCGTACGGGCGCCAAGCGCAAGCTGGTCGTCGGCGTCGACCAGAACAGCTACCACTGGGGCTACCGCAACCCGAACACCAGGGGGGCGGAGCTGGAGGGCTTCGACATCGACCTGGTGCACCGGATCGCCGCGGACATCCTCGGTGACCCGGACGCGGTGCAGTTCAAGGCGATACCGACCAGCCAGCGCATCTTTGCCATCCAGGACGGCCGGGTCGACATGGTCGTGCGCACGATGACCATCACCTGCCAGCGGCTCGGCGAAGTCGCCTTCTCCGCCCCGTACTTCAAGACCGGACAGCAGGTGCTGGCGCCCAAGTCCTCGTCGATCACGGGGTACGACGACACGCTCGCGCACAAGAGGATCTGCACGGCGTCCGGTTCCACCGCCTACCTGAAGCTGAAGGCCGACCGGGACAAGGGCACCCTGCCCGCCTCCACCGACATCTCCACCACCGTCCCCAACCAGCTCGACTGCCTGGTCCGGCTGCAGCTCGGTGAGGTCGACGCGGTCGTCACCGACGGCGCGCTCGCCGCGAGCCAGGCCGCCCAGGACCCGACGGTCGAGCTGAAGGGCGCGGCGTTCACCACCGAGTACTACGGCGTGGCGATGAAGAAGGACGCCGACGATCTGGTACGCCGGGTCAATCGCATCCTGGTGGGCTACCGCGGGAGCGGCTGGCAGGCGTCGTACGACAGATGGCTGTCGGCCACACTGGGCGAGGACTCGGGAGCGTCCAAGCCGCCGACCCCGGAGTACCTGCGCAGGAGCTGACCCCCGCCCCCGACCAGAACCCGTCCAAGGCCAACCACACAGCAGCGAGAGGTGATCGATGGGCGTCACGGACCCCGCCGGGCCGGTGATGGACCGGGACGAGGTGGACCGTGCGCTGGCGCGGCTCGGCGCCGAGCACGAGGCGATCGAGACCTCGCTGCTCGCCCTCCAGGACCACGCGGGCCGCAGACTCCTGGAAGGCGCCGAACTGACCGGCGTCACCAGGGACCGCTGGGCGGCCACGGAGGCGTCGATCACCCTGCTGTGGGCGTACTTCGACGCCTACACGGCCGCGCTGCGCTCCGCCCGGGAGATCCGCGCCCGGCGCCGCTGGTCCAGCCGTGAGGACCTGGTGGAGCTGACCGAACTGCTGCGCGGCGACTCCGTCACCGTGCCCGGCGGTGCCGCCACGCTCGTGACCGCCGGCAAGCTCAGCGAGAGTTTCTCGCTCGGCACCCTGGTCGACCGGATGAACGAGCTGTACGCGTCCTCGCTGGACCTGGTCGTCACCGCAGACGCCGTCTGGTCGGCGCTGCCCGCCCGGATCGATTTACTCGCCGCGGAACTCCAGCGCACCCGCAAGCTCGCGCACTCCGTCGGCGTACGCCCCGGTGAGCACCCGGCCGGTGACGACCTGGAGCGCATCACCCGCACGCTGACCCGGCTGCGCGAGGACGTGGTCTCGGACCCGCTCGCCTTCTGGGTGCCTGCGGAGGGCAGTTCGGCGCCGGGCGGCGGCCGCCCGGACACCACGGTGTACGACCGTGAGGCGCGCGCCCTGGAGGACGTACGCCGGGAGATCGACGCCGTGCTGACCGTCCGTCAGGACGCGGAGGCCCGGCTGATCCGGCTGCGGGACGTGCTCTCCCGCGCGGACCGCACCCTCGCCGAGGCGCGCACCGCGCGCGGTGAGGTGCTCGCCAAGATCGCCGCGACCGAGGTGCCCGTCGTCAGCGGGCCGCCGACCGCGCTGCAGGAACAGCTGGCGACCGCGGCCGAGTACCGGCGGCAGGCGCAGTGGCACCGGCTCTCCCCGCTCCTGGAGTCCCTGGAGCAGAAGGCCGAGGACGAACTGCTGCGTGCCCGCGAGTCGTTGACGGCGGTCACCGCGCCGCTCGCGGTCCGCGCCGAGCTGCGCGGCCGCCTGGACGCGTACAAGGCGAAGGTCGCCCGGCACGGGCTGGCCGAGGATCCGCTGCTGATGGAGCGGTACGACGCCGCCCGGCGCATGCTGTGGAGCGCGCCGTGCGACCTGCGGGTGGCCGAACAGGCCGTGCTGCGCTACCAGCAGACGGCGGCCGAACAGCTCGGCGCATCGAGGATTCCCCAGCAGGGCGAACCTCAGGACCGTAGGAGTGAGTCGTCATGAGTCAGGCACAGCGGGCGTGCCAGCGGCCGGGCTGCGAGGGGTCGTACGAGGACGTCGGCGGCGGTGAACTGTACTGCGACACCTGCGGCCTCGCCCCCGTCGTCTCGGCGACCGGCCTGGTCGGGTCGCCGCCCACCGGGATCACCAGTGGCGGCAAGGGCTCGGCGAGCGGCGGCAGTTCGCGCAGCTCGCGTACGTCGTCGCAGTCGTCCAGGTCGCGGCGCTCGGTGTCCGGGCGGCTCTCGCGCTCCCTGTCGGGCAGGTCCACCGGCCGCTCGGTGTCCGTGCGCAGCTCCGGCTCCTCCTCCGGCGCCTCCTCGCGGGGGCGGCTGGGCGCCGGTCTCGTCTCGGTGCCGCAGGTGCCGCGGCCCGACCCGCGCGCGATGGTGCTGGAGAACCCGGAGGTGCCCGAGCGGAAGCGGTTCTGCTCGCGCTCCGACTGCGGTGCTCCCGTGGGCCGGGCGCGCGGTGACCGGCCGGGGCGCACGGAAGGGTTCTGCACCAAGTGCGGGCACCCGTACTCGTTCGTGCCCAAGCTGCGGGCCGGGGACATCGTGCACGGCCAGTACGAGGTCGCGGGCTGCCTCGCGCACGGCGGCCTGGGCTGGATCTACCTCGCCGTGGACCGGGCCGTGTCCGACCGGTGGGTGGTGCTCAAGGGTCTGCTGGACACCGGCGACCAGGACGCGATGGCGGCCGCGATCTCCGAGCGGCGGTTCCTCGCGGAGATCGAGCACGCCAACATCGTGCGGATCTACAACTTCGTGGAGCACCTCGACCAGCGCACCGGCTCCCTCGACGGCTACATCGTCATGGAGTACGTCGGCGGCAAGTCGCTGAAGGAGATCGCCAACGCCCGCCGCACACCGGACGGCCGGCGCGATCCGCTGCCGGTGGAGCAGGCGTGCGCCTACGGCATCGAGGCCCTTGAGGCGCTCGGCCATCTGCACAGCCGCAACCTGCTGTACTGCGACTTCAAGGTCGACAACGCCATCCAGACCGAGGACCAGCTCAAGCTGATCGACATGGGCGCGGTGCGCCGCATGGACGACGACGAGTCGGCGATCTACGGCACGGTGGGCTACCAGGCGCCCGAGGTCGCCGAGGTCGGCCCGTCGGTGGCGAGCGACCTGTACACGGTGGGCCGTACCCTCGAGGTGCTCACCTTCGACTTCCAGGGCTACACGAACGTCTTCGTGGACTCCCTGCCCGACCCGGACAACATCGAGGTCTTCCGCCGGTACGAGTCCTTCTACCGGCTCCTGGTCCGCGCCACCGACCCCGACCCGGCCCGCCGGTTCGCCTCCGCGCAGGAGATGGCGGAGCAGCTGACCGGGGTCCTGCGCGAGGTCGTCTCGCTGCAGACCGGGCAGGCCCGGCCCGCGCTGTCGACGCTGCTCGGGCCCGAAGTGAAGGTCACGGACAGCGAGTTGTTCCCCAAGCTGGACGGGGACGTGTCCCGGCTCGGGGCGCGGCAGGTGCACGGCACCCGGCCCGCCCCCGCGCTGCCCCCGGCGTCGATCGTCAAGCCGGTCGACACCCCCGCCGCCGCCCTCGCCCTGCCCGTCCCGCTGGTCGACCCGGGCGACCCCAACGCCGGTTTCCTGGCCGGCCTGATGGCGTCCGCGCCGGCCGAGCTGATCAGCGCGCTGGACGCGGCGCCCGCGCAGACCGTCGAGACCCGGCTGCGGCAGATCCGGGCCAGGCTGGAGAGCGGCGACCACCAGGCCGCGCTGATGGCGCTGGCCAAGCTGGACGAGGAACGGCCCGACGACTGGCGGGTGGTGTGGTACCGGGGCGTGGCCGCCCTGGTCACCGGCGACTTCGAGGGCGCGGCGCTCTCCTTCGACGCGATCTACGACGCCTTCCCCGGCGAGGCCGCGCCCAAGCTGGCGCTCGGCCTGTGCGCGGAGGTGCTCGGCCAGCTGGACAACGCGGCCGAGTACTACGGCCTGGTGTGGGCGACCGACCCGAGCTTCGTCAGCGCGGCCTTCGGGCTGGCCCGGGTGCAGCTCGCGGCCGGGGACCGGCACGGTGCCGTGCGGACCCTGGAGTCGGTGCCGGAGTCCTCCATCCACTACACGGCCGCCCGGGTCGCCGCGGTCCGGGCGCGGCTCAGACAGCGCACGGCGAGCCCCGCGGACGTACCGTTCCTGGACGACCTGACGGCCGCCGCCGGCCAGGTCGAGGCGCTGGACGCGTACGGCCTGGACCCGGCCCGGCGCGAGCAGTTGGCGGCCGAAGTGCTCGGCAGCGCGCTGGACTGGATACTCTCCACAGGGCAGGGCACCGACCGACCCACCGCCGGCGGACGGGTGTTGCTCGGCAGCGGTCTGGACGAGCGGGGCCTCCGCTTCGGACTGGAGCGCGCGTACCGCACGCTGGCCCGGCTGGCGCCCGGCGGCGAGGAGAGGATCGAACTGGTGGAACGGGCCAACCGTTACCGCCCCCGGACGTGGGTGTAGTTGATGTCGCAGATGCCCCAGCAGGCCGCACGGTCGAAGTGCCCGAGCTGCGCGGAGCCGCTCGAGTCGGGTGACCTGTTCTGCGGCGCGTGCGGATACGACCTCTCCGTCGTGCCCGTACCGCCGCAGGACCATCCGACGCTCACCATGACCGGCTCCCCCGCGCCCGGGGACGGCGTGGGCTGGCCCGCCACCGAGCCGGCCGGCTCCGGCAGCGCCCAGGGCGAGGTGCATCTGCCGGCCGATCTGCCCGGCACCGACTCGGGCGGCAAGCCCCTGCACGCCCAGGAGCCGGACGCCCCCGGTGTCCGCTTCGACCGGCCCCCGGAGCCCGACGAGTACCCGCTGCAGGCGCCGGACCCGCGTGCGGCGGCCGCCGCCGTGCCGGAGGAGCCCCAGCCGGTCTGTGTGGCCTGCCGGGCGGGCCGGGTGGACAGCGACGGCTACTGCGAGAACTGCGGGCACGCCCAGCCCCGCGAACGCGACCACATGGAGCGGGAGTCGGGCCCGGTCGCCGCGGTCAGCGACCGCGGTCTGCGCCACCACCGCAACGAGGACGCCTTCACCGTCGGCCACACCGCGCTGCCGGACGGCTCCCCCGCCGCCCTGGCGATCGTCTGCGACGGCGTGTCCTCGGCGACCCGCCCGGACGACGCCTCCGCGGCCGCCGCGCAGGCGGCCGGTGACATCCTGCTGGCCGCCCTGCCGCGCGGCACCCACCCGCAGCAGGCGATGCACGAGGCGATCGTGGCCGCCGCCCAGGCCGTCAACGCGCTGGCCGAGGAGCCCGCCGCGGACCGCGAACACGCCCCGCACCAGAACGCCCCGGCATGCACCATCGTCGGCGCGATCGTCACCTCGGGGCTGCTGGTGGTCGGCTGGGTCGGCGACAGCCGCGCCTACTGGGTGCCGGCGGACCGCGGCGCGCCCGCGGCCCGGTTGACCGAGGACGACTCCTGGGCGGCGCAGATGGTCGCGGCCGGCCTGATGAACGAGGCGGAGGCGTACGCCGACGAGCGCGCCCACGCGATCACCGGCTGGCTCGGCGCGGACGCCTACGAACTGGAGCCGCACACCGCCTCCTTCAAGCCGGACCGGCCCGGTGTCGTGGTGGTGTGCACCGACGGCCTGTGGAACTACGCGGAGACGGCCGAGGAGATGTCCGAGGCCGTACCGGCCGACGCGGCCGAGCGGCCGCTGCACAGCGCCCGCGTTCTGGTCGGCCACGCCCTGGACGGCGGGGGCCACGACAACGTAACAGTGGCCGTCGTGCCGTTCCCGACGCCGCCGCAGGGGGCAGGATCGGCCTGAGGCCGTACAGAACGGGCAAGCCTCGGCGGACCGGAGGGGACCGGTCCGTCCACACGCATTTGCTCCGCTTCAGCGGGGTGTCCAAGGGGGATCTGAACCAACATGGCCAATTTCGCGAAGTCCCACGCGCCACAGTTCTCGGTCGACGTCTACCAGAACGAGTACCTGCCCGAGGGCGGCCGTGAGGTCAACGCCATCGTCACGGTGACGGCGACAGGGGGCGGCACCACCGGGACCGCGGTCGCCGCACCCGTGTTCGCACCGGGTCGCGGGCCCTCGGCCGCTGTGGCGATCATGGTCGACTGCTCGGGCTCCATGGACTACCCGCCGACAAAGATGCGCAACGCCCGGGACGCCACGGCCGCCGCGATCGACACCCTGCGCGACGGCACGCACTTCGCGGTGATCGGCGGCACGCACGTCGCCAAGGAGGTCTACCCGGGCTCCGGGCGGCTCGCGGTCGCCGACGCCCGTACCCGCGAGGAGGCCAAGCAGGCGCTGCGCCGGCTCAGCGCGGGCGGCGGTACGGCCATCGGCACCTGGCTGCGGCTGGCCGACCGGCTGCTGTCCTCGGCGGACGTGGCCATCCGGCACGGCATCCTGCTCACCGACGGACGCAACGAGCACGAGTCGCCGGAGGACCTCCGGGCCGCGCTGGACGAGTGTGCCGGGCGGTTCACCTGTGACGCGCGCGGCGTGGGCACCGACTGGGAAGTGAAAGAAGTCACAGGCATCGCCTCCGCGCTGCTCGGCACCGCCGACATCGTCGCCGACCCGGCCGGACTGGCCGCCGACTTCACGCGGATGATGGAGACGGCGATGGGCAAGGAGGTCGCCGACGTCGCCCTGCGGGTGTGGACCCCGGTGGGTACGACCATCAGGTTCGTCAAGCAAGTCGCGCCCACGGTGGAGGAGTTGACCGGCCGGCGCACGGAGGCCGGACCCCGGGCCGGGGACTACCCCACCGGGTCCTGGGGCGACGAGTCCCGCGACTACCACCTGTGCGTCGAGGTCCCGGCGGCCGGTCTCGGCCAGGAGATGCTCGCCGCCCGGGTCTCGCTGGTCATCCCACAAGCGGACGGAACGGCACAGAACCTCGGCGCCCAGGGGCTCGTACGGGCCGTGTGGACCGACGACATGACGGCCTCGACCTCGATCAACCCCCAAGTCGCCCACTACACCGGGCAGGCCGAACTGGCACAAGCCATCCAGCAGGGGCTCGATCTTCGCAAAGCGGGCGATTTCGATGGAGCAACGGCCAAACTGGGCCGCGCTGTTCAGCTCGCGAGTGCCTCCGGGAACGCCGATACTGCGAAACTGCTTGCGAAGGTGGTGGACGTGGTCGATGCCGCGACAGGTACTGTGCGACTGAAGACGAAGGTCGAGGAGGCCGACGAGATGACTCTCGAGACACGGTCCACAAAGACTGTTCGTGTAAAGAAGTAGTGACCCGGCAGTACCGAGTAGGACCTGAAGGAGAGGGGGAAGCGCCGACATGCCGACCTGCCCGAACGGACACCAGTCGGGTTCCGACGACTGGTGCGAGGTCTGCGGTCACCGCATGGCCGGTGCCGTACCTCCGCCCCCGCCGCCGCCCCCGGCCGCCGGCGGCTACGGCTTCCCGCCCCCGCAGGGCACCCAGGCCGGCGGCCGCCTGCAGGGGTCCGGTGCGCCCGAGCCGGAGCTGTGCCCGCAGTGCCGTACGCCCCGCGAGGGCGGCGCACCCTTCTGCGAGGAGTGCCGGTGGAACTTCCTGACCAACACGGCCACCTCCTACACGCCGGCAGCGCCGCGCCCGGCCCAGCCGCGCTTCCAGCCGCCGAGCGCGACGTACGGCGGCGGTGACTCGTACGAGTACCAGGGCTCTCGGCCCTCGCAGGTGAACCGGCCCGCCGAGCCGATCCCGTCGTTCGGCAGCGAACCCTCGGGCCCGACGCCGTTCGCCGGCGAGCGCGGCCCGTCCGGCCCACCGCCCACCGCGGGCGGCCCGGGCGGCTTCGGCGGCGACCAGCGTCCGTCCGGCCCCCCGTCGGGCTTCGGCGGCGGTCAGGGTCAGGGCGGTCCTGGCGGCCCCGGCGGTCCTTCGGGCTTCGGCGGCGGTCAGGGCCAGGGGGGCCCGGGTGGTCCCGGTGGCCCGTCCGGCTTCGGCTCTGGCCCGGGACAGGGTCAGGGTGGCCCCGGCGGCCCCTCCGGCTTCGGCGGCGGTCAGGGCCAGGGTGGCCCCGGCCCCTCCGGCTTCGGTGGCGGTCAGGGCCAGGGTGGCCCCGGCGGCCCCTCCGGCTTCGGTGGCGGTCAGGGCCAGGGTGGCCCCGGCGGCCCCTCCGGCCCGCCGCCCTTCGGCCGTGAGCCCTCCGGTCCTGGTGGCCCCGGTGGCCCCTCCGGCTTCGGCGGCGACCCGTCGCGTCCGGTTCCGCCGCCGCCCGGGCCGACCCCGCCCGCCGGTCCCGGCGGCACGGCCGGTGGTGCGCCGCAGGCCTTCCAGCAGTCCGGGCCGCCCGCGCCGCCCGCGTTCCCGCGGGAGACCGGTCGGCCCCCGGCCGGCGGTCCGGCCTTCGGCGGCGGTGACGACGACTGGGTGATCCCCCCGCCGTCGGCCGGGAGCCCCGGTGGCCCCGGCGGTACCGGTGGCCCCGGCGGCGGACAGGGCGGCGGCTACGGCTACCCGCCGCCCGGCGCCACCCAGGCTCCGCCCGGACCCGGCTTCCCGCCGGCGCCGCAGGGTCCCACGACGTGGATCGCCACCATCGGCCCGGACCGCGACTACTTCATGGCGATGATGCACCGCTCCGGCCCCGAGGCCGCGGGCCTGAACCTGCCCGCGTACTCGCCCGAGCAGCAGCGCACGCTCAGCGGCAACCAGGTCACCATCGGCCGTCGTCGGCACTCCACCGGCGACACCCCCGACATCGACCTGTCGGTGCCGCCGGAGGACCCGGGCGTCTCGCACCAGCACGCGGTGCTGGTCCAGCAGCCGGACGGCACTTGGGCGGTCGTCGACCAGAACTCGACGAACGGCACCACGGTCAACGGCTCGGACGAACCGATCCAGCCGTTCGTGCCGGTGCCGCTGCAGGACGGCGACCGGGTGCACGTGGGCGCCTGGACGACGATCACCGTCCGCCGGGGCTGAACCGAGACTGAGCCGGACGGCTAAGGGAGGGGCCAGGTGTACGGCCCCTCCGGGTCGTCCAGCCACGCCCACACGCGCTCGCCGCTGACCGTGACGCCGTACCGTGCGCGGTCCGGTCTGCCCTCGCGCTCCCACAGGGCGTGGGCCTCCTGCGGGTCGAAGGAGCCGCGGGTCAGGGCGAGCAGAAAGCAGAACAGCTCGTGCTCGCGGGCCGGGCGCGGCAGCCCGTGCAGGGACATCGCACCGGGGTCCGCCCGGCCCGCGCCCCGCAGCGGCACGAAGTAGGCGGCCTCGGACAGGAAACGGCCCTCGGCGTGCCCGGCGTCGGAGACGGCGAGGACGAGCAGCCCGGTCGCGAACGGGGTCAGGATGCGGGCGCCAGGGCTGCACTGGTCGAGCCAGGCGCGCGGCACCGTGGACAGCGTGCAGGTGGCGATGATCCGGTCGAACGGGGCTCGTTCGGGCACCCCGCGCGCGCCGTCGCCGGTGACGGCCACCGGGTGGTACCCGGCCGCGGCCAGGTGCTGCCGGGCCGACTCGGTGATCTCCGGCTCCAGATCGACGGTGGTGACGAGGCCGTCGTCGCCGAGCCGGTGCGCGAGCAGTGCCGCGTTGTACCCCGTCCCGGCGCCCACCTCCAGGACCCGGTTGCCGTCCTCGACCCGCAGGTCGACCAGCATCCTCGCCATGAGCGAGGGCTGGCTGCTGGAGGAGAGCAGCTCGCCGTCGCGCAGCCGGGTGGCCAGCGGGGTGTCGGCGTAGGCACCGAACACCCAGCGTCTGCGGTCCTCGGGGTCCGGACTCTCCCGCCAGCGGCGCTCGTAGCCGTCCCTGACGCCGACGTAGTAGTACGGCACGAACAGGTGCCGGGGCACCTCCGAGAACGCCTGCCGCCACACCCGGTCCTCGTCCCAGACCCCCTCGGCGTCGATCTCCCGCACCAGCGCGGCCCGCGCCACGGCGGCGAGCACGTCGATCTCGGTGTCGTAGGCGCCCATATGTCCACAGTAGGGCCGCCCGTGCCCACAGCAGGGCTGCCGGCGCAGGACCGGTCCCAAGGCTTGAGTCCTGGGTCACCCCGTCTGAGACCATGGACGGGTGAAAGAGATTCGGCGCGGCACGCTTCAGGAGCAGACCTTCTACGAGCAGGTCGGCGGGGAGGAGACCTTCCGCCGGCTCGTCCACCGTTTCTACGAGGGAGTCGCCGAGGACCCGCTCCTCAGGCCGATGTACCCGGAGGAGGACCTGGGCCCGGCCGAGGAGCGGCTGGCCCTGTTCCTGATGCAGTACTGGGGCGGCCCCACCACCTACAGCGACAACCGCGGTCACCCCCGGCTGCGGATGCGGCACGCCCCGTTCACCGTGGACCGGGCCGCGCACGACGCCTGGCTGAGGCACATGCGGGTGGCCGTCGACGAGCTCGGGCTCTCCGAGGAGCACGAGACGACGCTGTGGAACTACCTGACGTACGCGGCCCAGTCGATGGTGAACACCCCCGAATGACCCGCTGAACGCCGGAATCCGGTCGTCCGGCTCCGGAATCCGGTCACGATCCGGTATAGACCGATCGAGAAGCGCTTACCCGCGAGCCGTCACCTCTGCCAGCATCGCCCAAAGGTCTGGAAGTCCGGACGACACGGGGGCAGGGTGACGGGGTTCGTCTTTGCACGCGCGCGGGCGCATCGCCTGCTGCTCGGCTCCACCCTGCTCACGGTGCTGCTCACCACCGCGGTGCTGGCGACGCTCACGGCGTACTCGGGCGCGATCGGGGACGCGGCGCTGCGCCATGTGCTGAACGACCCGCGCAACGCGGCCGCCACCTCGCTGACCGTGAAGGCCGAGGTACCGGCGGACGGGCGTGCAGCCGCCGACACCGCCGTACGACAGGGCGCGCGCCGGACCTTCGACGGGTTACCGGTGACCGTGCGGACGCTGCGCCGCTCGGGCCCGTACGCTCTGCCCCGCTCGCTGCAGCCGCCCGCCGAGCGGTCGGGCAACCCGGATCTGACCTTCTTCGCCGCGCCGGACCGCACGCAGGTGCGGCCGGTCGCCGGCCGGCTTCCCGGCCGGACGGGCGGCGAGATCGAGGTGGCACTCCCCCAGGCGGCCGCCCGGCCGCTCGGCCTGAAGCCCGGCGACCACCTCACCCTGGCCGACCGGCTGGGCGAGGGGACGGTCCGGGTACGCGTCAGCGGGCTGTACCGGCCCGTGTCGGCGAACGCGCCGTACTGGCAGCTGGACGACCTGCTCGGGCGCGGTGTGAAGGAGTCCGGCTTCACGACGTACGGGCCGCTGCTCGCCGACCCCTCGGTACTCGCCGACGGACGGGTGAGCACCGGGCCGACGGCCTGGCTGGCGTCGGCCGACTTCGGCTCGGTGACGACCGGGCGGATCGGGGCGCTGCGGGACGCGGCGCGGACCGGGAGCACGGCGCTGCGCACGTCCCACGCCCTGAGCGGGGTGACCGCGTCGACGACCTCGCTGCCGGACGTCCTGGACCGGGCCGACCGCTCGCTGCTGGTCTCCCGCTCGACCCTGCTGATCGTCGCGCTCCAGCTGGTGCTGCTCGCCGGGTACGCGCTGCTGCTGGTGGCCCGGCTGCTCGGCGCCGAACGGGCGGCCGAGACAAGGCTGCTCAGGGCGCGGGGCGCCTCCCGTGCCCGGATCGCGGCCCTCGCCGCGGCCGAGTCGCTGCTGCTCGCCCTCCCGGCGGCCGTCGGCGCGCCCCTGCTCGCCGGACCGCTCACCACCCTGCTGACCACTCACGGCCCGCTGTCCCACCTCGGCCTGCGGCTGGATCTTCCGCCCGGCGGCAGCCCCGGCGTCTGGCTGGTGGCGACCGCCGTGGCCCTGGGCTGCGCGCTGACGGTGACACCACCGGCGCTGACGGGGGCAGAGACGGAGCGGCGCGGACGGCGGGCGGAGCCGGGCCGGGCACGACGACCGCTCATCTCCCGCTTCGGGAAGGGCCGTTCGGGAGTCTCCCCCGGCGGCTCCCGCCCGCGCGCCCGCCGCACCGGCGCCGGTCTGCTCCCGACCCCGCTCCGCGCCGGGGGCGACCTGGGCCTGCTCGCCGTGGCCGCGGTGGCCTACTGGCAGTTGGCACAGCAGGACTCGGGGAGTGTCGCCGCCGACCGGTCGGGGGCGCTCAGGGTGGATCCCCTGCTGGTCGCCGCGCCGGCGCTGGCGCTGCTCGCCGGGACCGTGCTGACGCTGCGGCTGCTGCCGCCCGTGGCGCGGCTCGCCGAGCGGTGGGCGGCGGCCGGGCGGGGGCTGCCGATGGCGCTGGCCGGCTGGCAGTTCAGCCGCCGTACCGCACGCGCCGCGGGCCCGGTGCTGCTGCTCGTGCTGGCCGTCGCGCTCGGCATGCTGGCCATCGGGCAGGCGTCCTCCTGGGACCGCTCGCAGGAGGACCAGGCCGACTTCCGTGCCGGAGTGCCGGTGCGGGTGCTGTCCGCGGGGGACGGGGAACTCGGCCGTACGGACGTGTACGCGGCACTGCCGCACGTACGCGCGGCCGTCCCCGCCGCACGCGCCGAGGAGCCGCTGTCCGGCGACCGTACGGCGACCGTGCTGGCCATGGACACCGCGCACGCGGGCGACGCGCTGCTGATGCGCCCGGACCTGGCTGCCGTACCGGTGAAGCCGCTGCTGGCCGCGCTGACGCCGAAGGACTCCCCGGCCGGGACCCGGGTGCCGGCGCACACCGCGCGGCTGCGGCTGACGGCGAGCCTGCACAGCTCGGCCGGACCCGGGACGACCGCCGACGTCACGGTCGGGCTCGAGGACCGGTCCGGGGTGCCGTACCAGGTGCCGTTCGGCCGGCTCCCCGCCGACGGCCGCCCGCACACCCTCGCCCTCGACCTCGGCTCCGCCCCCGGTCCGGCGATCCTCACCGCGCTCCAGCTGGACATGCCCCAGCCGGCCGCGCGGGCCGAACAACACCGGCTCACGTTCCGCGATCTGACCGCCGAAGGGAGCGACGGGTCCCGGCGCCCGCTGGCGCTGCCCGCGTCCTGGACCACGGCCGTGCACACCGGCGGCGCGGCCGTCACGACCCCCGCCACCAGCCCCACCCGGCCCCGGATCGTCTCCACCCGGCCGCTGGCCGTCTCCTACCGCACCGGATACCTCCCGGACGCGGACAGCTTGACCGTCGCGACCCTGTCCGTCCAGCTGCAGGTGGTGCGTCCCGCACCGCCCGAGGTGACGGCCGTCGCCACCGACCGGTTCCTGGACTCGGCGGGCGCCCGCACCGGGCAGCGCGTGGACGTACAGGTCGGCGACCAGAGCATCCCGGTGCGGATCGTCCGGGCGGTGCGCACGCTGCCCACGACCGGCGCCTCGGGCAGCCATGACGGCGGCGCCGTACTGGTCGATCTGCGGGCCGCGAACCGGGCGTTGCAGGCGCGGTACGGGGAGAGCCTCACGCCCACCGAGTGGTGGCTGCGCACCGCTCCGGGCCACGCGGCCCAGGTCGCCGCCGCGGTGCGGGCGTTGCCGGACGTCCTCGACCCGGGGCAGGTGGTGGTCCGGGACGAGATCGCCGCCGAGCTGCGTGACGACCCCTTCGGTGCCGGGCCGACGGCCGCGTTCGCCGCGGCGGCCGTGGTGGCGGCGGCCCTCGCCGCGGTCGGCTTCGCGGTGGGCGCCGCCGGGTCGCTGCGGGCGCGCGAGGCGGACTTCGCCGTGCTGCGCGCCCTCGGCGCCCCACGCCGTCGGCTGACCCGCACGGTCGCCGCCGAGCAGGCCGTCCTGGTGGGCCTGGCCCTGACGGTGGGCGTCGCCCTCGGCACCGTACTGGCCCGTGGGGTGCTCCCGTTGATCGTCCTGACCGGCGACGCCACCCGCCCCGTGCCCGGACTGCTGGTCCAACTCCCGCCCGGCCGCGTGGCGTTGCTGCTGGCGGCCGTCGCGGTTGCTCCGCTCGCGGTCTCGGTGGTGGCGGCCCTGCGCCGGGCGGATCCGGCGCGGGCGCTGCGCGAACAGAGGGGTGAGTGACGTGAGTTCCGTGCCCGCCGTGGTCGCTCCCTGGGTGCGCACCCGGCTGCGGGTCGCGCCCGGTGCCGCGCTCGCGCTGGCGCTGCTGGTCGTGGTGACCGCCTGTCTGGCGGGGGCCTTTCCGCGGGCGGTCGACCGGTACGAGGACGCGGGCCTGCGGCACTCCGTCCACCAGGCCCGTCCCGAGCGCACCACCGTGCGGGCGACGGCGACGCGGTATGACATGTCCGACGAGGCCCCGGACAGCGTGCTCCGCCCCACCGTCCTGAAGCGGCACTACCGGCGGCTGCTGACCACCGTCGGTGACTTCCTGTCCGTCGACCGCGCCCAGTCGGCGTACGGGGTCGCGACCGACAAGCCCACAGCGGTGTTCGATCCGTGGATCCCGCGGCCGAGCGGCGTGCCTGCCAAGGTCTCGCTCATCGCCCAGAGCGGCCTGTCCGGGCACGCGAGCGTCCGCGAGGGCCGGCTGCCGCGCGCCTCGGGCCCGGTGGACGCGGCTTCGCTTGAGGTGGAGGCCGCCGTCACCGCCGCCACCGCCAAAAGCCTGCACATCAAGGTGGGTTCGGTCATCCATGTGCCGGGCGTCGTCCGTGGCCCGCTCGCCGTCCGGATCACCGGCATCCTAGTCCCGCACGACCCGGCCGGTGCCTACTGGTCGACGGTTCCCCTGCTGCGCACGCCCGAGCTGGCCCGGGTGCCGGACCCGGGCCCGCCGCAGAACTACTGGCTCGGCGCGCTCCTGCTCCCCCAGGAGGCGGCTCCGGTCCTCGCGGCCACCGGCGCGAGCCCCAGCCCCTTCCGCTACTGGTACTTCGCTCCTCGCCTCGACGGCCTGCGCGCCCACGACCTCGATCGTCTGAAGTCCGCAGTCGCCTCACTGGAGTCCGGCCCCGGCCTCCGGCACGCCCGCGCCTCCACCGGTCCGGCCCTGGACGTCACCACCGGCCTCGACGACGCCCTCACCTCCTTCTCCAGGCTGCGCTCGGGCATCTCCCCGCTGGTCGCGGTGGCCGCCGTCGGCACCGCCGCGGTCGCCGTCGTCGTCCTGCTCATGGCGGGCGGGCTGGCCGCCGACCGCCGTCGCACCGAACTCGCGCTGCTCCGCGCCCGGGGCGCCTCACTGCCCGGCCTCACCGGCCGGCTGCTGGCCGAGACCGCCGTGGTCGCCGTACCCGCGGGCGCGGCCGGCCTGGCCGCCGCGCTCCTCCTCTTCCCCGGCGCCCGTACCGGTCCCGCCGTGGCCGCCGCCCTGGCCGTCACGCTCACCGCCTGCGCCGCTCTCCCGCTGCGCACCGCGCTCGCCCACCGCGCGGTACGGGTGACGGCCGCGCGGGAGGACGTGACGGCGGTACGGCCCTCCCGGCGCCGCACGGTGGCCGAGCTGACCCTGCTGGCCCTGGCGGCCGGGGCAGTGGCGACCCTGCGCCGCAGCGGGACGTCGGCCGGTCAACTGGTTTCCCTGGCCCCGGTGCTGACCGGCGTCATCGCGGCCCTGCTGCTGCTTCGCCTCCATCCCCTGCTGCTGCGCTGCCTGGGCCGCCCGGCGGGGCGGCTGCGCGGGGCGGTGGGCCATCTGTCCCTGGCCCGCGCGGGACGTGCCCAGGCCTTTGCGGTACTGCCCCTGCTGGCCCTGCTGACCGCGCTGACCACGGCGGCCTTCGGCGGCTCGGTCCTGGCCGGCGTGGCCGAGGCCCGGGACCGCGCGGCCCTGCTCACCGTCGGGGCCGACGCCCGCATGGACGCGACCACCCCGCTCCCGGCGGACCTGGCCGCCCGGGTACGCGCGCTGCCCGGGGTGCGCGGGGTGGCGGCGGCGAGCATCACGTACGAGGCGAAGCCACTGGACGGGGAGGACACGGTACCGCTGGTCGGGGTGGACCCCGCCGCGTACGGCCGGTTGGCGGCCGACACCGGCCTCGGGACCTTCCCGGCAGGCGAGTTGAAGAACGCGAAGACGCTCCCCGCCCTCGCCTCCCCCGCCATCGCCCGCGCGTACGGCACCCGACGCCCCTTCCTGGTACGGCTGGAGGACGGCAGCGCCGTCACCGTCCGGATCACCACCGTCCTCGACCGCACCCCGGCCGTGCCCGGCGCCGACTTCCTGATCGTGAACCGCGCCGGGCTCCCGGACGCGGCCGTCCGCCCCACGACACTGCTGCTGACCGGCGCCCGCCTGAACGCGGACGCGCTGCGCCGCGCGGCCCCCGCCTCGGTCACGGTGCAGACCCTGGCCGAGGTGCGGTCCCGGTACGCCGACTCGCCCCTGCAGACCGGCGCCGGGCACGTCTACACGGCGGCGGTGGCCGCGGGCGCCGGCTTCGCCGTCCTCGCCCTGCTCCTCGCGCTGCTGCGGGCGGCACCCGAACGGGCCGCGCTCCTCGCCCGCCTGCGCACGATGGGCCTCACCCGCGCCCAGGGCCGCCGCCTCCTCGTCCTGGAGTCCCTCCCCCAGGCCCTCCTCGCCGCGGCCGGCGGCACCCTGACCGGCTGGACCGCCATCCATCTCCTCTCCCCCGGCATCGACCTCACCACCGTCGCCCTGACCTCCGCCCAGCCCGGCGTGAACGCGGCCACCCTGCACCCGGACCCCTGGTCACTGACGGCACCGGCGATCACGGTGGTCGTGCTGACGGTGGGGGTTGCGGGGGCCCAGGCGTGGTGGACGGGGAGACGGGGGTCGGTGCGGGAGTTGCGGGCGGGGGAGAGCCGATGAGCGTTCAGGGCAACCATTCAGGAGACCCCATGACAGCCGATCCCACCCTCACCGACCTCGCCAACCAGGTCGCCGAGACCCGCAACCGCCCCGCCTACGGCCACGACGCCCTGATCACCTGCGACCGCCTCGTCCGCATCTTCTCCGCGGACGGCGTGGAGGTGCAGGCCCTCCAGGGCCTCGACCTCCTCGTCCGCGAGGGCGAGCTGATGGCCCTGGTCGGCGCCTCGGGCAGCGGCAAGTCCACCCTCATGAACATCCTCGCCGGCCTGGACACCCCCACCGCGGGCGCCGCCCGCGTCGCCGGCCGCGACCTGCTCACCATGACCGCGAAGGACCGCCTCGCCTACCGCCGCGAGGTCGTCGGCTTCGTCTGGCAGCAGACCTCCCGCAACCTGCTCCCCTACCTCACCGCGGCCCAGAACGTCGCCCTCCCCCTCCAGCTGTCCGGCACCCGCACCCACCGCCGCGTCCGCACCGAACGCGCCCTGGAACTCCTGGAGTTGCTTCAGGTGGCCGACTGCCGCGACCGCCACCCGCACGAGATGTCCGGCGGCCAGCAGCAGCGCACCGCGATCGCCGTGGCCCTCTCGAACGCCCCCGCGGTCCTCCTCGCCGACGAACCCACCGGCGAGCTCGACTCCCAGACCGGCGCGCAGATCTTCGACGCGTTCCGCGCCGCGAACGAGACCCTCGGCACCACCATCGTCATCGTCACCCACGACCAGGCGGTGGCCGGCGAGGTCCGCCGCACGGTCGCCATCCGCGACGGCCGCACCTCCACCGAGGTGCTGCGCCGCAGCGAGGTGGACGCCACGACGGGCCACGAGACCGTGGTCGCCCGCGAGTACGCCATGCTCGACCGCGCGGGCCGCCTCCAGCTGCCCGCCGAGTACACGAGGGCCCTGAACATGCGCGACCGGGTGGCGCTGGAACTGGAGCCGGACCACATCGGAGTGTGGCCCGACGACAGCGAGGAGAAGTAGCGGAGAAGCAGGAGGTCGGTCAGCGCACGCTGACGCCGAGGCTGCCGAGCCCGGCGCGCCGCACCGCGACGGATCCGTACGGCGTGCGCAGCCTCAGCCACGCCCCGGAGGAGAACAGACCGGTCTCGGCCGCGCCGGCCCCCGGCCGCAGAAAGCCCAGTGACTGCGCCGCGTGCACGGCCCGCACCGGCAGCCGGGTCTCCCCTGTCTCCCGGGACCAGATGTCCCGTCCGATCCGGTCCAGCTCCGTACGCGTACGCCGCTCCGGCGCCAACTTCTCGGTACGGGACCGGAATTCGGCGACGGCCGCGGCCACCGTCGTACGCAGCTCGTCCGGTGCGGGCAGCCCCGGCTCGGGCTGCCAGCCGCCGCGCGGCGGGAGCACACCGGCCCACGGCGGCCCGGTGACCGCGGCCGGGACGGCGGCCGTGGCGGCCCGCTCGTCCACGGACTCCAGGAGTTCACCGGCGGAGACGGTCACGTCCAGCGTGACGTCGAGACCGTTCTCGTACGGCTTCGCCAGCCGCACCGCTCGGACCGCCAGCACCTCGAAGGACGGCGGCCGGCCGAACACGGCGAGCGCGGTCCCGGACGCCTGCAGGCGCACCGCGGCTCCACGGTCGTAGTGGAGCAGCCGGGAGAGGAAGGCGGCGAGGTCCGCCGCCTCCGACTCGTCGGCCAGGTGCAGCACCGTCATGCCGCGACGGCCTCCTCGTCGGCCGCGTCCGTGTACTCCTCGAGGAACTCCCGCTCCTCCTGGGTGATCCGGCGCGGCCGCTGGGCCTCGAAGTCGAACGGCACGACCACCGTCGAGGCCCGTACGTAGACCACGTCCTCGTCCTTCACCTCGTAGGTGATGGTGAAGGACGCGGCTTTGATCTCGGTGATCCACAGCTCGATGTCCACCGGGTGGTGCCGGTGGACGAGCTGCCGCTTGTAGTCGATCTCGTGGCGCGCCACCACGGACCCCTGCTTGAACTCCTTGTCCGGGCGGAACAGGAAGTTGATCCGGGCTTCCTCCAGATAGCGGATGAAGACCGCGTTGTTGACATGGCCGTACGCGTCCATGTCGGACCAGCGCAAGGGACAGCGGTAGATGTGACGCAAGATCGATCAGCCCCGGGTCAGCTTCTTGTAGGTGGCGCGGTGCGGGCGCGCGGCGTCCGCACCGAGCCGCTCGATCTTGTTCTTCTCGTACGACTCGAAGTTGCCTTCGAACCAGAACCACCTCGACTCACCCTCGTAGGCGAGGATGTGCGTGGCGACGCGGTCGAGGAACCACCGGTCGTGGGAGACGACCACGGCGCAGCCGGGGAACTCCAGCAGCGCGTTCTCCAGGCTGCTGAGGGTCTCGACGTCGAGGTCGTTGGTGGGCTCGTCGAGGAGCAGCAGGTTGCCGCCCTGCTTCAGGGTGAGCGCCAGGTTGAGGCGGTTGCGCTCACCGCCGGACAGGATGCCGGCCGGCTTCTGCTGGTCCGGGCCCTTGAAGCCGAACGCGGAGACGTACGCGCGCGAGGGCATCTCGACCTGGCCGACGTTGATGTAGTCGAGCCCGTCGGACACGACCTCCCACAGCGTCTTCTTGGGGTCGATGTTCTCGCGGCTCTGGTCGACGTACGAGATCTTGACGGTCTCGCCGACCTTGATGTCGCCGGAGTCCGGAGTCTCCAGGCCCTGGATCATCTTGAACAGGGTGGTCTTGCCGGCGCCGTTCGGGCCGATGACACCGACGATGCCGTTGCGCGGCAGGGTGAAGCTGAGGCCGTCGACGAGGACCTTCTCACCGAAGGCCTTGTTCAGCTTGTCGACCTCGACGACGACGTTGCCGAGCCGCGGCCCCGGCGGGATCTGGATCTCCTCGAAGTCCAGCTTCCGCATCTTGTCGGCCTCGGCGGCCATCTCCTCGTAGCGGGCCAGACGCGCCTTGGACTTGGCCTGCCTCCCCTTGGCGTTGGAGCGGACCCACTCCAGCTCTTCCTTGAGGCGCTTCTGCCGCTTGGCGTCCTTCTGGCCCTCGACCTTGAGACGGGTGGCCTTGGTCTCCAGGTACGTGGAGTAGTTGCCCTCGTACGGGTAGGCGCGGCCGCGGTCGAGCTCGAGGATCCACTCGGCGACGTTGTCCAGGAAGTACCGGTCGTGGGTGATCGCGACGACGGTGCCCGGGTACTTGGCCAGGTGCTGCTCCAGCCAGTTCACCGACTCGGCGTCGAGGTGGTTGGTGGGCTCGTCGAGGAGCAGCAGGTCGGGGGCCTCCAGCAGCAGCTTGCACAGCGCCACACGCCTCTTCTCACCACCGGAGAGGTTGGTGACGGGCCAGTCGCCGGGCGGGCAGCCCAGCGCGTCCATGGCCTGTTCGAGCTGAGCGTCGAGGTCCCAGGCGTTGGCGTGGTCGAGGTCCTCCTGGAGCTTGCCCATCTCGTCGAGCAGCGCGTCCGAGTAGTCGGTCGCCATCAGCTCGGCGATCTCGTTGAACCGGTCGAGCTTGCCCTTGATCCCGGCGACACCCTCCTGGACGTTCTCCAGGACGGTCTTCTCCTCGTTCAGCGGGGGCTCCTGGAGCAGGATGCCGACGCTGTAACCGGGCGACAGGAATGCGTCACCGTTGGACGGCTGCTGCAGTCCCGCCATGATCTGCAGGACGGTCGACTTGCCCGCGCCGTTCGGCCCGACGACGCCGATCTTCGCCCCCGGCAGGAAGCTCAGGGTGACGTCGTCGAGGATCACCTTGTCGCCGTGCGCTTTGCGCGCCTTGCGCATGGTGTAGATGTACTCAGCCAAGAGAAACCGTCCGGCAGCTTGAAATCTGGCAGTGGGCAGATACACCCCATCTTGCCTGAACGCCAGGCTTGGGTGTTAACCCGTTTGGTGCGGGGGCTGTGACCTGCGGCTTCACTGCTGGTGGCTGCGGCTCGTCTGTCGCTGTCGGGCGCCGTTGAGTGCCCTCGGGGGACCTCGGACGGCCCAGGGACGGCCCGAAGTGGGGCACCGCTCGCGGGCTGGACGGGCACGCCCGGGGCACGGCTGCCCCCTTTTACGAGCAGCCCCGGCGGGCAGCAGGTTCACCGTCGGCTGTCGGCTAGGGCTTGCCCCGGCGATCATGTGCGGAGCCAGACGACCAGGGACGCTGCGGCGGCAGCATGATGTCAACCTCTTCGAACGAGCGGACAGAGGCAGAACGACACGAGGAACGGGACGGGATGTCGGACGACGAGGCCGATACGTGGTTCGTATGGGGTGAGGGCATCGTGTTCCGCCGGCCTGGCGGCAAAGGCATGTTGCTCAACGGTCTTGCCGATGATCGCCTGTTCGCCGCCATTGCCGCGCTGGATCCCGACTGGACACCACCACCGCCCTCCGAACCCGACGTCGAGGTGTGGTGGGGGGACCCTGTGGTGGTGGACGGGCCATGGGTGATCTTCACCGGCGGCACCGAGCGGGAGATCCGAGCGTTCGTGGACCGCTATGAGGACGTGCGCGGAATGCTGCGTGTATCCAGCGTGCGGTCATCTGGCTCCGCACATGATCGGCCGGACAAGCCCTAGCTAGCGATTGATCGGGATCTCGTACACGGTCTCGCAGTGCGCGGCGGGCACCCCGATGTCCGCCGTCTCCACGGGCCGCCCCTGGTCGCTGTAGTACGTCCGCCGGATGTGCGTGACGAGCGCGGCCTTCTGGATACCTGGGAGCGACGGTGGACAGGCCTGAAGTGGCCTTCCCCGCTGCTTAAGCTCGCCCCCGGATAGCGACACATGGCCGGCGTGTTCGATCACTACGGCTTTGTCGACAGACGCGTGGTCTGATATCCGGAGATTGTTTCGCTCTTCCCCCTCGCGTCGGCGCGGAACTTCCCTGCTTTGGTGGCCACTCGGCCAAGCAGGCCACGGCGAGCACATAGCCCATGCCGCGTTCCTCCAGAGCCGCCCTCAGCTTCGGGTTGCCGCCGTACACCTCGTCGCCGGTCACCCAGTCCGACGTCGTCACCAGGCCCGATCCCGGGCCAGCCATTACCGGTGGCAAGCAGCCCAGGCATGACCGAGCTGTTCAGTCGGCGAGTTCCGTCAGGTACGGCGCTCGGCATTCGGTCCGGATCACCGCGCGCACCCCTGGAACCTGCCGTCTTGACCAGGGTGCTCGGGTCCAGTCACCCGGCGGTGGTCAGGCGGCGCCGAAGCTCCTCCTGCGAGACGTCTTCCACGTGGGTCAGAAATACCCAGATGTGACCTGAAGGGTCCTTGAGGATGACGGTGCGGTCACCGTGGAACATGTCCTTCGGCGGCTGGAGGATCTCAGCACCAGCGGCTTCTGCGCGCTCCGCCAGGCTGTCGACGTCCGGCACGAAGACATGCAGTGTGACGGACGTGCCTCCGCCGAGCGAGGTCGGCGCGGCGAAGGAGGCGGCCTCCGCCTCGTCCACGCTGGCGTCGCCCAGCATCAGGGCCGACCGTCCGATGGTGATCTCGGCGTGCAGAATCCCGCCGCCCGGAGCGTCGATCCTGAAGTCCTCCCGGGCGCCGAACGCCCGCTGGTAGAAGTCGATCGCCGCGGCGGCGTCGTCGACCATGATGTGCGGGATCACGGCATAGCGGTAGCGGTCGGGGATCTCGATGCGGTCTGTGCGTTCGGTCACGGCGAACCTCCTTGAAAAGGCACCGCTGGTCGGCTCCTGCGGCTCTGGAAGGAACCTAAAAGCTCAAGTTTGGTTGAGGTCAAGCGTCGATGTGGCCCTGCAAGTCCTGCCTGCAGAGCACCTGCAGGCCCTGCCCTGCCAATCGGAAGGCACAGCTCGCCAACTCGAGTGCTCATCCGCCGACGGCAGCGTTGAGTCACATCAGGCATGGAGATCACGATCTACAGCTGGAGCGTTAACGAGGTGCTGACGGCCCTGTGCGCGGCCGGCGCCCGGGCCGCGCTGGTGGAGTTGAGCCACTGGCTCGGTGCCCTCACAACGGATCTCACCAGCCGTGCCGCTGTGGAAGGCAGGCTGCGCCTTCACGCCCTGCCGTACCTCGGCACGCGCCCCATCGGGTCGTTCCAGCCCGAGCACGTCCGCGACTGGAACCGTCAGCTGGAAGACGCCGTTGCGTCGGCCCAGTACCGGCGCCTCATCTTCGACGCGGTGTCCTCCGTGCTGAACGCGGGCGTGGATGACCGTCTGCTGGCCTCAAATCCCTGCCGGGCCCGGATCGGTCAAGGCGCCCCGTCCCGCGCCGACACGCGTCCATCCATGGACTGCTGAGCAGGTCTTCGGCATACGGGGTGGCCTCCCTGAGCGCTACAGGGCCATGGCCGACCTCGGCGTCGTATGCGGGCTGCGACAGGGCGAGATCTTCGGACCGGCCGTCGACAACATCGGGGACCTCGGCTGGCTGTACGTCCGCCGGTAGGTGAAGAAGGTTCGCGGCACGCTCGTCTTCGCCCCGCCGAAGCGCGGCAAGCTCCGTGACGTCCCGCTCGACCCGGAGGTGTCGGCCGCTCTCGGCGAGCACCTGGAGTGCTTCCCGCCCGTCGACGTGACCTTGCCCTGGCTGACCCCGACCGGCCCGAAGGTGACGCACCGCCTTGTCTTCACGAGCGGCATCGGCGCGGCCATCTGGAGCCAGGGGTTTAATGACCAGTCGTGGAAGCCCGCTCTGGCATCCGCCGGCATCATCCCGGCCGCCGAGAAAGGCGAGCGCTACGCGGCAGCACGCGAACACGGCATGCACGCCCTAGGCCACTTCTACGCCTCGGTGCTCCTGGACGCCGGGGAGAGCATCAAGGCTCTGAGCCAGTACCTCGGCCACAGCGATCCCGGATTCACGCTCCGGGTCTACACGCACCTCATGCCGTCCAGCGAGACACGGACCCGGAAAGCCATCTCCGCGATGTACCGGGCCGCCGGTCATTCCCATGACGGTCCGCAGACGACCCAGGCAGCCTGAGGCGGCTCCTCATCGGCAGGAAACCGCTGGTGAGGGGCCATTTTGCGCCCTCACTCGGTGAACCCGTAAGTGGGAGGCGATGACACCAAGGCGCAAAAATCATCCGCTACCGCCGCACTGCGGGCACGATGCCGCTGACGTAAGTCTGTCAACCAGTCAGGGGGTCAAATGGGAAGCGCGCTCATCGGGTTAGCTGCTGCGGTGGTTGGTGTCACAGGCACGCTTGTTGCCTCTGTCCTGTCGCAACGTCTCCTGGCTCGCGTTCAATCGGAACAGTTTGAGCGTCAGCAGCAGGTGGCTGAAGCTCAGTGGCACCGTGAGCAGCAAGTAGCTGAGCTGAACCGTCGACGCGACGGCTACATGCAAGTAAACGCGTCCTTTCGACGCTACCGAACCCATCTCATGAACTTCCTGTGGACTGTGCACAAAGGACCTGTCACGCCGGATGCACGCGAGTTGGTCGAGGAGGCCCGACGCGACCACCACTCCGTGTTCGCTGAGGCCCAGATGGTCGCGTCGGCAGCAGTTCTGGTCGAGCTAGATGGGATGACAACCGCGCTGTCTGAGGTGTACCGGCGGACCATGTGCCTGGAAGAAGGGAATCCGGATCCGGATGGGTCATTTGACGAAATACGGACAGACTTCGTTCGGCTCTGGGAGAGATGGGAGAGGATGCGCGCCGTGATGCGCGCCGACCTCGGCTTAGGGAGCGTCGCGGGCGAGCCACCCATAGTCGGTCTCTGAAGTGTCTCCTCCCCCGACCGACGGCCCCCAGACGGCCCAGGCTGCCTGACACGGCCCCTCATCGGCGGGAAACCTGCTGGTGAGGGGCCTTTTCATGCCCTCTCGTGGTAAGTAACACCCCGTCTTGCCTGACCGCCACCCCTGGATGGAAACCAGTACGGGCGGGCTCCGCTGACCTGGGGTTTCCCGGAACGGCCGAAGGGCCGCCACGCCCGCAGACCCGGGTGTGACAGCCCCTCGGACCGGATGGTCCGGCGTAGCCGCCCTGGGGACTCAGCCCTTGGCGTGCTCGCTGTCCAGCGTCGCGCCGGCGTCTCGCTGCGTCGGGATCACCGGGAGTGCGCGCACCGCCATGCTCGCCCGGTGCTCGTCGGCCTCCGCGCACAGCGCACGGGCCGCCTCGTTGAAGCGGACGACGGACGGCGGGTCGGAGGGGCCCAGCAGGTGCAGCTTGAGCTCGGTGCGGGCCTCGGCGTAGGCGTCCTTCTCGGGGTGGCGCACGGACTCCAGCAGGGCCGGTATGCCGGCCGCGTCCGGGGTGAGGACGGCGCCTGCCCGGACTGTGGGGAAGGTGGCGCGGAAGTCCTGCTCGGGAAGGCCGCTGGTGTTGGCGACGGCGTAGGGCTTCTCGCTCTCCAGATAGTCGGATATGACGCTGGAGACATCGCTGACCAGTACGTCGGCCTCGTTGAAGCAGGCGTAGACGTTCGGCCGCGCGCCGGTGACGATCTGGTGCTCCCACGCGGGGAACGAGGCCCAGAACGCGGCCTCCCAGGCGGTGGTCGCCGCGGCCACGGCCGCGGCCCGGCCGGGCTCCGGGGCCGACTGGAGCAGCATCCGCTCCGCGTCGTCCGCGCTCGCCCGGAACGAGGACGTGGTCAGCCGGTCGAGTTCGGCGGTCCGGTCGGCCAGTTCCGCCGCCGCGGAGGGCGCCGGCCGCTCGTTGGCGTGCTCCGCGGCACGGACGGCGTTCGCGGCGCGGATCATCTCCTGGATCCGGGCGTTCGCGGCTCCCGCCTGGGGAACGACCGAACCGGTCAGCGGGTGCGGCTTGTACAGGAGCCGGACCCCCGGATCGGCCAGGAGGGCGCGGACGATGTTCTCGCCGGCCTCGATGATCGAGGTGTTGCCCGGGTTGCCGTCCCAGCCCTCCCACGTGGGGGCGTAGAGAACCGTGGTGTACGGGCCCGTGGGCGCACCGGCGTACGGCGCGATCGCGTCCAGCTGCGGGCGTCCGATCTCCACGACGTCCCGGTCGTCGACACCCACGTTCGCCAGTGCGTACCGCTCGCGCGCCGCGGGGCCGGCCACCCACACCTCGTCGTACGCCTTCGCGTACGGGTTGCAGCTGGAGAGCTTGTCGCTCTCGCCGTGGTTGACGAAGGCGTGCTTGATGGTGGGGATCCGCAGCACCTGCGAGGTCTTGCCGGAGTTCGACGGGTGGATCAGCATCTTCAGCGTGGACTGCTCCAGCCTCATCAGGTCGGCGACCTTGGGCAGACACACGATCGGGATGTCGGTGGACGCGATCTTCCGCACCATGAAGCGCTCACGCAGCACGATGAGCGGACGGCCCTCCAGCCGGGCCAGCGGCTCCAGCCACATGTTCGCCTGGTAGGCCGAGCTGGTGCCGCCGGAGAAGTACATGCCCACTGTCGGCTGGTACTCCGCGAGCCAGGCCTCGAACCACTCCAGCGCCTGCTCGCTCGTCACCGGCCTGCGGGCCGGCAGCAGCCGCACCATCAGCATGCCGACGGCCACCACGGCGAGGGCGGCGGACACGGCGATGCCCGCGGCAGCCGACCAGGCCGAGACGCCCGCCGCGGTGGTGAGCAGGCCGGCCGTCGAGGGCAGTCCGAACATCAGGAGCCGCTGCCCGGCGCGGTTCATCAGCAGCGCCGGAGGAGCGGGGCTCAGCCGCAGCGGCGAGGCGTCGATGTTCCGGGTCACCACGGGCAGGGTGCGGGTCCGGCGTACGAGCATCGCGAGCGCCTGGCAGGCGAAGTGGAGCGAGTAGAAGACCAGCAGACCGCAGACGAGCACCAGGTACTTCGTCTCGTAGTCCTGATCCTCGATGCGGATCAGGCCGGCCACCAGCAGAAGATCCCGAACGACTTGGCGCACGAACACCGTCGCGTGCAGCTTCCCGAGGGCACTGGCCATGCCCCGCTGCCACCGGTGCATGGCCACGTCCGCAACCAGCCCGGCAACGGTGGAGGCCACGAGCAGGGGAACACTCGGGAGGAGGGCGCCAACCGCCTGGCCGGCGTACGACAGGGCGAGCACCGTGGGCAGGAGGAGGCGTGCCGCTGCGGTACGCGACCGAGCGGACAAGGGCGATGACACTTCGCGGGCTCCAGGCAACTCAACATCCCTGAGCACCGGCTCGCGGACTGGCGCGGTCAGACGGCCGCGGACTGGAAGCCGATGCGCACGGATGTTCTCCAAATAGGTGGTCGGACTTTACCTGTGTGTCAGCTTCTTTTGGTGCGGGGGTGGCCTGTAACACCCTCCCGCGTTGTGGGGCCGGCCGGCCTTGCGCGGAAGCCCGATCGGGCGGAGCGCTGTGACCTGGGGGTTTCTCAGGCGCGAAGGGCGGCGTCGAGGTCGCGGATGAACTCTCCCACGCGCCCGCCTCCGGGAGGCGCGACGGGCAGCCGGCCGAGCACCTCGGTGACCGCCGCCGGTGCGTGACGGCGCGCCCATTCAAGGGTCCCCGCGGCGACTCGCCGACCCTCTCCGGATGCCAGCTCCTCCGCTCGCGCCGCGTGCGCCGCCGCACCGAGGATGTGCTTCACCTGATGAGCGTCTGCCAAGGGATGCAGATACGCGGCACCGGCCGCATGGCAGGCCGCTCGGGCCGCGTCGACCGCGGCGGGTGAATCGGCCTCCTGGGCCGCCCTGAACGCCGCCCAGGCGCTCTGCCGCAGAGCCCCCGTACGCCGGCCGCCCCCGGCGAACACGTCCGCCGCATCGATGGCGTCGCGGGGGCGGGTGTCGGCGGGAAGACTCTCTTCGAAGATCGACAGCGCCCTGCGGGCGCAGTCGGCCGCGTAGCCCGTGATCTCACGAAGTTCGTGTTCGCTCAGCTCGATCTTGTCCGACTTGGTTGGCACGGCTCAATCCTGCCGCAGGCCGCCGGGTGGGCGCGGCAGGCCGCGGTGTCGGTCACTCGCCCGTGGGCGTCTCCTTGCGGCGCAGGATCACCAGGGCCGCGCCCCCGATCACCACCAGTCCGATGGCCACTCCGGCGATCACCGGGGTGATCGCGGAGCCGCCCGTGGCGGCGAGGTCGGTGTCCGGCGGGGTGGTGCTGCCGCCGACCGTGGCGGGGCTGGGCTCGCTGAGGGTCTGGGTGGTCTTGGTGGTCAGCGCGCCCTGGGTCCTGCAGTCGAGGACGCCGGTGAAGCGGTGGCTGAAGCCGTTCGGGCCGGTGATCGTGAAGTCGTAGGGCTGGTCCTCCTGGAGCGGGACCGTCACCGTGCGGGTGGCCCTCGCGGGGATGGTGTGCTCGGCTCCCATCAGCTCGAAGGTGAAGGGCTGGTCGCCCTTGTTGGCCGTGGTGATGTCCACGCCGCCCTTGGCGCAGTTCTTACGGGCCGACACCGCTGGTACGGCGCCCTTGTCCGCCCAGGTGGCACTCGCGGTCGCGGAGACCGTGGACTCGCTGGAGCCGGCCAGGATCTGGGTCTGGCTGCGGCTCTCGGAGGCGAAGGCACGGCCCACCGGCACGGTGGTCGACGCCTGCACGGTCAGCTGGGCCGATCCGTCCGCCGCGCCCTCGGGGATGTCGAAGTACAACTGGCTGCCGTCCTTCGCCGAGGTGATCACCTTTCCGGTCTTGTCGATGATCCGCACCCCGCTGGTGACCGCGGCCGCGGGCGGGCTCACCGTCACGCTGTCCGCGTCGGTGTGCACGGTCACCGGGCCGAGCAGGTCACCGGGGCGGCCGGAGACCGCGGGCGGGTCCAGGGTCAGCGAGGCCTGCGGCTCGGCGCTGCCGCGGGCGCTCTTCTCCAGGTAGTCGGCGAGCTTCTCGGCCTGCGGGTCGACGGCGTCGACCTTCGCCCCGTCCGAGTAGCGCCAGATGGCCACCTGGGTGCCGGCCGCCGCGTCCTGCTCGGTCAGTCCGCTCACGCCGGCCTTCCGGGCGAGGGCGGCGAGGTCGTTGACCTGGGGGTAGGAGTTCTGCAGGATCCAGCGGATCCGGCCGGCGTCCTTGTTGGTGCCCAGCGAGGTGCCGCTCCAGGGCGTCTCCTGGTAACGGGCGTCGCGCTGGGTGGGGTTGTGGATGTCGACGCAGTACGTCTGCAGGGTGCCGCCGCCGTCCACGGACATCTCGAACAGGCCCGCGGCCACCTGCTGGTCGCCGCCGTCCTCGTGGATCACGGCCTCGCCGTAGGTCTTCAGACCGTTGATCGTGGCCGTCGCGCCGCCCTGGGTCTGCGGTGTCCCGTCGGCCGCGGCCGCGCCGGAGCCGGCCAGCACACTCGCCGCCACCAGGCCGGACACCAGCGTCACGGCGCCGAGGCGGGCCACATGGGCGGATCGAGGAAACCCAGAGAACGCAACTAGCACAGAATTCCCCTTCGAGCAGGACCCGTTGGACGTGGGGGTGCGGTCCCACCAGCAGAATCGGCGGCCCCGAGGGGCATGCCCGGCATCCTATGGATCACGTGGACCTCGCCCGGCCGGTCAGATCGTCTGACAGCCGATCCGATCCGGAATCGTTATCGCCTGGACGGGAGGTGGGCTGCGCTTATCGACAAATCCACTGATTCGGTGGGGTGTTCGCAGCCCACGCGCCGACACGTCGCAGCTCCGTCAAGGCACGGGCCAGGACGCCGGCAGCGCCGATGGAATGGTCGACGGAGCCGGCGGCCCGGCTCACGTCACGTCACCGCCGCCGGCTCCGGCCGCTGTTGGGCCGGATCGTCGGCCGGGGCTTCGACGGGCGGTGTCTCCCAGTGCGGCTCCGGACGCACCGCCACCGTGGCTTCCGGCCTGGCCGCACGGCGGAAGAGCGCGGTGCCCCGCGCCAGGTCGTGGCCGATGGCCACCGCGTCGATGTCGGCCGACGCCCAGCTCTGCTGCCCCTCGCGCACCTCCGAGCGCACCTTCAGCCGCCCCTGGACGACGACGGGCTGCCCCACCTCCACCGACGCCGCCACGTTCACGGCGAGCTGACGGTTGGCCCACACCGTGAAGAAGTTGGTGTGCCCGTCCGTCCAGGCGTTCTTCTCCCGGTCCCAGTACCGCGAGGTCACCGCCAGCCGGAACCGCGCCGACGGGCCCGCCGCCAGCTCCCGGTACAGCGGCTGCGTCGCCACGTTGCCCACCACACACACCACGGTCTCGTTCATCGCGAACCCCTCCCCTCGCCCGGCTCTTCGACCGGGCGGACACGCGTACGGGCCCCTCCCGTACGGCTGCGTCTGCCGTGCCGGCGCGCTCGATCCGCGTACGCCGTCACACGCCACGCCGATCGCCGGCGCCGCCCGCCCTCCACTCGTCGGACGTGCGGCGCGATCGCCGTGGAACCAGACTGCCTCTGTCGGGCCGAGCCCGCTGAGCGCTGTGGACGGCCACCCGCCTGTGGAAAATCCCGTCACCCGAACGAGTGGCCCACGTGTTCCCCAGCCCCTCGCCCACCGTCGGCGGCCTCCTCGCCCACCCTCGCCTCGCCCACCCTCGGCGGCCTCACCCGCCACGGGCGGCTCGGCCCAGGCCGGCCTCACCCCACCCCGCCGGCTCGGCCCCGGCCGGTCTCACCGGCCCGGGCCGGCTCAGCCGCGCGGCCGGCCTCACCCCACCCCGACCCCGGCCCGGACCACCCGACCGTACTGCTCCCGTACCTCCTGGTACCGCAGCAGCTCCGCCGCCACCGGATCGAGCACCCGGGCCCGGCCGCAGCTCGATGCCGCCTCCCGCAGCCGCCGTTCCGCCTCCATGCCGTACCGGCGCGCCGGCCCCCGGGCCGCCATCCGACAGCCCCACTCCACGAGCGGCCCGCCGACGATCCCGCACATCATCAGCAGCACCGGCACCCCCAGGTTGGGCGCCATGAACCCGGCGATCTGGCCCACCAGCCACAGGCCGCCCACGACCTGCAGCAGGGTCATGGCCGCCTGGACCAGCACGGCCACCGGCCACCACCCCGGGCGCGGCGGCCGTCCCGGCGGCATCCCGGCCCGCGCCGCCAGCTCGTCCAGCGCCTCGGACAACCCCTGGGAGCCGCGTACGGCCGCCTCGCGCACCGCCGCCGCCCACGGCGTCGGCAGACCCGCCGAGGCCCGGTCGGCGACCGTACGGACCGCGTGTTCGACCCGCTGCCGGGCCGTGGCCTCCTCGTCCGTCTGGGCGCGCACCCGGACCCGGCCCGTCGTGGGTCCGCCACGGTCCTGGTACCAGCGCCACAGCCGAAGCCAGGGCGTGCCGCAGGCGCGGTTGGCGTTGCGCAGCCAGGCGCGTTCGGCGGCCTCGCCGGCCGCGGTGGCGCCCACGGCGGCCGCGAGCCGGGCGGCGAACTCCTCCCGTGCCTCCTCGCTGAGGCCGACGCGCCGCCCGGTGGCGTAGAGGGACCTCAGCTCCTCCGCCGCGGCGTCCACGTCGGCCGCGACCCGGCGGGCCGCCGCGCCGCGCTCCGTCACGAACTCGCCGAGCGCCTCGCGCAGTTCACCGACGCCGTCGCCGGTGAGCGCGGACAGCGCCAGTACGGTGGCGCCCGGTTCGCCGTACTCGCCGAGCGCTACGCCGTCCTCGTCGAGCAGCCGGCGCAGATCGTCCAGGACCTGGTCGGCGGCCTCCCCGGGCAGCCGGTCGATCTGGTTGAGGACGATGAACATGACCTCCGCGTGGCCGGCCATGGGCCGCAGATAGCGCTCGTGCAGCACGGCGTCCGCGTACTTCTCGGGGTCGACGACCCAGATGACCGCGTCGACCAGCTTCAGGATCCGGTCGACCTGCGTACGGTGCTCCACGGCCGCGGAGTCGTGGTCGGGCAGGTCGATCAGGACCAGCCCGCGCAGCTGACCCTCGGCCTCCGCGCTCTGCACGGGGCGCCTGCGCAGCCGGCCCGGGATGCCGAGCCGGTCGATGAGACTCGCCGCGCCGTCGCTCCAACTGCACGCGATCGGGGCCGCGGTGGTCGGGCGTCGTACGCCGGTCTCCGAAATGGCCACTCCGGCGAGCGCGTTGAAAAGCTGCGACTTTCCGCTGCCGGTGGCACCCGCGATGGCGACGACGGTGTGCTTCCCGGAGAGCTTGCGGCGGGCGGTCGCCTCGTCCAGGACCCGGCCCGCCTCGGCGAGGGTGCGGGTGTCCAGACGGGTGCGGGAGAGGCCGACGAGTTCGCGCAGGGCGTCGAGACGGGAGCGCAGCGGGCCGTCGTAGGCGAGGGGCGCGGGGGTGTCGCTGCCCGGGCCGCGCGAGGGGCTGTCCAGGACGGAGGCACGCTCGGCCTCGAGGGCGGCAGCGGTGCTCTCCGTGACGCGCCGGGCGATGAGCCCGTCGTCCCAGGCGTCGCCGGATTCGGAGTCGGGGGCGGAGTCGGGGGCGGGACCGCAGTCGCGATCCGCGTCGGAGGCGGGGCCAGGGTCGGCGTCGCGCGTTCCGCGGTCCTTGGCGCGGGTGCGTGGCCCACTGCCGGCATCGGCTTCGGGGGTCTTCACGCGCGCGTGCGCCTCCCCGTCCCCGTTCGGCTCGGGTACGCGCGCGGGGGGCTGACTCTCCTTGCGCTTCTCCGGTACGCGCACCGGCGGGTCGCTCTCCGCGCGCTTCTCGGGTACGCGCGCGTGCAGCCCGCGGTCCGCCTCGGCGTCCCGTTCCGCGGCCCCGGCTTCGCCCCCGGCATCGGCCTCGGTCACGCTCTCGGCTTCGGCGTCCGTGCCGGCATCCGCCTCGGCAACGCGCCCCTCCGGGGCCGGGCCGCCCTGTCCCGGAAGGCCTTCCCCGGAACCGCCGTCCGTCAGCGGGAGGCTGTCGCCCGACGGAAGGCGCTCACCGTGCGGAAAGCTGCGACCCGACGGAAGGCGGTCGCCCATCGGAAGGCTGTCGCCGTGCGGGAGGCTGTCGCGCAACTCGCCCTTGCCTCCGAGACCGGGCTCCACTCCCCCGGACACCCCCTCCTCGTGCTCCATGTGCTCCATGCGATCCGTGTGGTCCGTGTGGTCCGTGTGGTCCGTGTGGTCCGTGTGGTCGTGGTCAGTGACGGCGGTCACCGGTCACCTCTCCTTCTGCAGTACGGACAGCGCGGCGATGAGTTCGGCCTGGGGCTCGGCCTGGACGCCCAGGGCGTCGAGCGGGGCGAGGCGCCGCTCGCGTTCGGCGTGCATGACGCGGTCGACGTGTTCGGTCAGCAGGCGTCCGGCCCGGTCGCGCAGCCGCAGCGCGCCGTGGGCGCTGATCCGCGCGGCGAGCCCCTCGCCCGCGTTACGTGCCCGGCGCCCGCCCAGCAGCGCGGTGGCGACCAGAGCGGCGACGACCTCGGCGTCGGGCGCGATGCTGCGCTCGAGTTCCCGTACCTCGTCCTCGGCGTACTCCTCCAACTCGCGCCGCCAGCGCCGTACGGCGAGCCCGATGCGGTGCTCGGCCTTCTCCAGGGAGAGGTCCCGGCCGGCGAGCCCGGGGGCGCTGGCGGCGGGCTCGCGCCGCCAGGCCTCGTCGACGCGCTCGTCGGCGGCGGTGACGGAGCACACCAGCAGCGCGGCCAGGCTCTCCACGAGGGAGTCCAGCAGCTCACCGGGGGTGCAGTCGAGAGGGAAGGCACGCCAGCGCTTGAGGGCGTCCCCGGCGAGCACGGCCCCGGACTGCAGCCGGCCGCGCACGCGCGCGTGCTCGCTGTCATAGGCGCCGTCGACGGCGGAGGTGAGCCGGAGGGCGGCCGCGTACTGGGCGGCTGCGGCGCCGGCCAGCTCGGGCAGGCGCGACTTCAGCGAGTCGAGGAGGCCGTGCGCCGTACGGGCCACGACGCGCTGGCGGGCCGTGGAGTCCTGGGCGTGGTGGACGAGCCAGGTCCGCAGGGCTGCCACGGCGGTGGCCGGGAGCAGGCCGCCGCCCCAGGCCGACTCGGGCAGCTCGGGCACGGTGAAGCGGGGTACGTCGCCGAGGCCGGCCTTGGTGAGCAGGGCGCCGTACTGGCGGGAGACCTCGGAGACGACCTGGTGGGGCACACGGTCGAGGACGGTCACCAGGGTGATGTCGTACTCCTTGGCGGTGCGCAGCAGGTGCCAGGGGACGGCGTCGGCGTAGCGCGCGGCCGTGGTGACCATGACCCAGACGTCGGCGGCGCAGATCAGCTGGGCTGCCAGGACGCGGTTGTCGGCGATCAGGGAGTCGATGTCGGGGGCGTCGAGCAGGGCGAGCCCGCGCGGGAGGGTGTCGGCGGTCTCGACGCGCAGCACGCGCGCGGGGTCCTCGCCGGAGATCAGGAGGTCGTCGCCCGCCTCCTGCTCCGGCACCCACACGCGGGTGAGGTCGGGGAGGACACGCATGCTGCTGAACCAGTGATGGTCCTCCGGATGACAGACCAGCACCGGTGTGCGGGTCGTCGGCCGCAGCACGCCCGCCTCGCTGACCCGGCGCCCCACAAGGGAGTTCACGAGGGTCGACTTGCCGGCCCCGGTGGAACCGCCGACGACGGCCAGCAGGGGCGCCTCGGGCTCCCGCAGCCGGGGCAGCAGGTAGTCGTCGAGCTGCGCCAGGAGTTCGTCGCGGTTCGCACGCGCGCGTGGCGCCCCGGCCAGGGGCAGCGGAAAGCGTGCAGCGGCGACACGGTCGCGCAGCGCGGAGAGTGTGTCGAACAGCTGAGGCCGTACGTCCAAGGTCACCACATGCGAAGAATGCCCAATTTTAGGGGAATTCTGAAGCATATGGACATCTCAGCGCGCCGATGGAACACATCGGATGTAAGGGATGACTGGGACACAGGCGCAGTCCAGGCATAACGAGTGCACAACACCCTGTGCGTCAGGAGCCAAAAGCGGTGCACGATTCGTACCTGCCTGCGATTATCAGGACCGCTTCACCGAACCTCCACATCGAGCCACGGAGGCGAAGCATCCGGGTCAAGGAACGGGGAGCTTTATCCTTGTCCCGCACCAGGCCCCCGTAGCTCAGTGGATAGAGCAGGCGCCTTCTAAGCGCTTGGCCGCAGGTTCGAGTCCTGCCGGGGGCGCCATCCCCTCGCCCTCCCATCGGGAGGGCTTTTTGCTGGTCAGGGCACGTTTCGCGCGACACGACAGAGCCCCGGGCACTCCCCCGACGATCAAGGGAAGGCTCCGGGGCTGTCCGGCTGTCACCGGATTTTCGCGGGTGGCCGTGTCGAATACGTGTCGAAGTTCTCGCCCGCGAGAGTCAGCCGCCGTCCGGCAGCTCAGGAAGATCTCCGGCAGCTTCAAGCCGCCGCTTCAGATCAGGCAGCTGCCCCTCGACGCACCGGGCGTAGGTCGCCAGCAGCACGGGCACTCTCCGTGCATGGGTAGCCCGGCGGATTCGACGATTGGTCGCCCGCACCCCTTGCGATCCGCCCACGACAAGGCAATCTTCTCCACCCAACGCACGAGCGCCCTCCCGGGCCGCCCTCGGGTCGTGGAAGGGCGCTCAACAATGACCAACGCCGACAACTGCCGACAGGTCAGCAGCAGGTCAGCACATTGATCGTCAAGACAGCCGCGGGTCACGGCCGCCGTCGGTCAGTTGTGGCTGAACTGGCGCCTCCTGGCCGGCCTCGCACTCAGCTCTCTCGCTCCGCGACCATGCCGATGTCGAAGGGGAATGACTCCAGGACCTCGCGCCGTGCAGGATCTTGCTCCGCTGCGGCCAAGTCCGCGAGCACCTGCAAGAGTCGTTCGCGTTGGTCCGAGGGTTGTCGCAGCAGCTCCCAGCCGACGCTCTCCATCATCTTCACCGCGGAGTCGGGATCCACTTCCTCGTCCCCGCAACTCTCCAGCCACCAAACGACGTCGACGAGCAGACCGGTAAGTGCCGGCACGAGCGGATCCATCTCAGTCATCCGCGCAACCTAGCCGACCCCTACGACACCGCTTCCAGGATCATCGCGTCTGGGATCGGCGGGTTGTGGCACCCAAGCCGGTGATCGTCCTCACGATCCGGCAACAGGGCCAGGAACTCGGCGCGGATCGGGTCGATGGTGGACGCAGGCACGACGGGCACGAGTCTGCTCCCAGGATCACAGAACGTAAGCAACTCCATGATCAGCAGGAGACTGCCCGCCGTGCCGCCGCTCCGACGCGTTCATGACCTACCGGCGGACGCTCTTGGCCGCCTGTTCAGTAGTACATGAACGTCGGGATCAGCCCGCCACCGCTGGCATTCGGTATCGTTACCAGCCCGCCGGCGCCGACGCCCCTGCTGTTCGCGACGTTGACCACGTCGTAGACCGAGCCGTAGTTGCCCATCCAGTGCCACGAGGGGTCAGACTTCTTAGCCTTGCAGGCGTTGCCGAGCTTGATGCCTTCCTGGGCAGTGAGAACTTGGTCAGCCCGCGGCATGTAGCAGCTGGCGTTCGGCGTCGTCGGCGCCTTCGGCGCGGGTGCGGCGGGAGCCGGAATCGCCAGGCCGATCAGCAATGCCGCGGGCGCGGCCGCGATGGCGAGGGTGCGAAGTCGGTTCATGGTTGACCTCCCTAGCTAGCCACCTGTCTCGGAACCGAGATCTGAACCGACCGTAGAGTCGCCCGCTGTAGTACCGCCATTCGGATGCGTCCATTCGGGTGATGGCGAGGTGTCGATTCGGGGATTGTGTCATTTGGTGCGGGGGGCGGTGTCTGACCTGGGGTGTTGTTGGTTGGTTGAGAAGGCTGGTGGGGGTGTGAGCTGGGGTTGTCTGTGGTGTGTTGAGTAGCGGGTGGGTTGTTGAACGTAGCGTCTGGGTGTAGAGGCTCGGGTGCGCTATTGCCGTTCAGGTGT
This sequence comes from Streptomyces sp. NPDC001450, assembly GCF_053597295.1. NCBI lineage: Bacteria > Bacillati > Actinomycetota > Actinomycetes > Kitasatosporales > Streptomycetaceae > Streptomyces > Streptomyces sp. NPDC001450. The sequence goes on along the minus strand of NZ_JBSFHY010000013.1, from coordinate 23,004 downwards.
GTTTGGGCTGGTCAGCGGGGGCGGTGGTGTTGTTCGGCGAGATGGGCGAGCTGGTGGACGAGGCGGTAGAAGATGGCCTGTGAGGGCATGGGCACGCGGTCGCCGTACCGGTCGGATAGAACCTGCGCGACCAGCGGCATCAGCCCTTTGACGGTGCCCTTCGAGCGGCCCCGCTGACGACGTAAAGCCTCTTCGACCGCGGCGACGAACCGTTCGTCGGCCTGCCCGGTCGGCTGGGGGCCGCGGGTGCTGCGGTGGTCGACTACTCGCCATCACTCTGCACGGGCTGGCGTTTCACAAAGCGCCATTGGATCAGCGACCAGTAAATCAACGCAATGAGCACGCCAACTGCAAGCCATATCAAGAACGCCCGTCTCTTTCCGACTCAGTGCGATACCTCCGAAAGAGAGGAATGCAGCCCATGAAGGCCGTGGGCAAGCAAGGGGATTGGGACAGCCGGACTGATGCCAAGGTGCCGGCTCCAACGGACATCGCGGCGCGGCTCGGCATCGCCGAGGGCGACCTGTGCGTCCGGACGACGTACGAGTTCCTCGCCGACGGCAGACCGGTGCAGCTGTCGACGAGTTGGGAGCCGTACGACCTCACCGGCGGCACGCTCGTCGTCCTCCCCGAGGGCGGGCCGCATGCCGGGGCAGGTGTCGTGAACCGCATGGCCGCGATCGGCGTCACCGTCAGCCACGCCGTGGAGCACCCGGAGCCGAGGCAGGCGACCGACGAAGAGGCGTCGCTCCTGGGCGTCCAGAAGGCCGCGCTCGTCACGCACATCCGGCGGACGTACTACAGCGACCAGGGGCGGCCCGTGGAGACAGCGGACATCGTGGTGCCCGCCGCGCACTGCGAGATCGTCTACGAGATTCCGATCAATCGCTAGCCGACAATCGACAGTGAGCCTGCCACCCGGTAGGGCCACTCGTACGCGGTCGGCCGTTGACTCCTTCTGAACGCGAGCCCGAACATGGCGCGCATGAGTAGAGATTGCGAAGTCATAGTCATCGCTTTCGGAGCCCGAGAGGTGATGGAGCCTCTTACCCAGCCCGACGAGCGTCGTGAATGGCACCAGTGCTTTGAACCCATCTCTGGCATGGACGCATGGGCCATCGACTTCTGGAGACCCAACTGGACAGGGATTCTCCGTCACTTGGAGCAGATGCCCTGGCCCTTCCCGAAGTCGGTTCAGGTCCTGCTTCGGGACCAGGATGATGACTGCTTCGGGCTCTGGATGCTGCATGAGGGGAGGCTGAAGGAGGTCCCACTCCCATGCACTGTCAGGGAGGCCGATGACACGGCTCCGCTGGGTTCGATACTCACTCGTACTGACCGGGAAGGATGCCCCGTCGCCTGACAACCAACCCGGCGAAGCTGTCTGTCGAATGCGTGTCGAAGGCCCGTCTGTGAGCCGCAGAGCAAGGAAAGAGAAGCAGGTCAGCCGGGGTCTGCTACTCGTCCCACCCAGCGCCTTCTAAGCGCTTGGCCGCAGGTTCGAGTCCTCGCCCTCCCACCGGGAGGGCTTTTTGCTGGCCAGAGCGCGTTTCACTAGGTACGACAAAGCCCCGGGCGCCCCTGGGGATCAGGGGAAGGCTCCAGGGCTGTCCGGCTGTCACCGGGTTTTCGCGGGTGGCCATGTCGAATGCGTGTCGAAGTTCTCGGCCGGAGGAGAATCAGCCGACACCCGGCACCTCCGCCTCCGCCTCCGCCTCCGGGAGATCACCGCGGCTTCGAGCCGCCGTTTCTGATTCCGGCAGCTGCCCGTCGATGCGGCGAGCGTACGCGGCCAGGAGCACGGCGGCGCCGGTCCGAGAATCACGGCGGCAGCCTGCTACCGACCGACCGGATCGCCACCGACCGCGGCGGGTCCCCCGAACAGAGGCCCCCCGTCGTTACTGAAGCCATTGGGCCATTCGAAGGAGTTGAGGCGACGAGACCGCCGAGCGCGTAACGGACCGTCAGCTGCTCTTTTTCCTGCTCGCAGCATGGTTCGGAGCTGGGACAGGCCGGCGCTCGGACCCCTCCCCCAATATCGATGGCCCATACAAGGGAGAGTTACGGACATATCTGGTTTTTGTAACGCGAATCCTTTCGTGGACCTGGTGTCGCCGTGGAGGGCCACAGTGTGGGACCTCGGCGCCGAGCCGGGAATTCCGGATTGCACGCCCCGGCCCTGACCAGGGTCGGTATGCACGAACGTGAGGTGACAGATTCATGTCTGTTTCTCGTACGACGGTCCGCCTGATCGCCACCTGTGTGGCTTCGGGCGCCCTCATCGGCGCGGCCGCCATGCCAGCCCTGGCAGCCGGAGCCGACCATGACCGCGACAACGGGAGGAGTTACTCACACAGCCACAGGAGCGGCCGCCACCACGACGGTCACTTCGGCGACCGGGACCGGGGCTGGGACGGGGACCGGGGCTGGGACCGCGACCGCGACAGGGGCTGGGACCACGACCGGGACCGCGACCGGGACCGGGACCGCGACCGGGACCGGGACCGGGACCGGGGCTGGCACCACGGCTGGTACGGCGACCAGCACCGGGATCACGACCGTTACCTCGGCCACCGCTAGCCCGCCTTGGAGGCTGTGCCGTGACGCGGAGGCCGACCACGCCCTCTGCCACCCGTCGTCGTAGTCAGCACAGCCGCTGCACCCCGCCGGAGGGCCGAAGACCGCGAGGAATGGTCTTCGGCCCTCCGGCCACGTGACGCAAGCAGGGGAAGAGAACAGGTCTGACACGACGAAGCCCCGCAAACCCCTCCGACGATCGAGGAAAGGCTCCGGGGCTGTACGGCTGTCACCAGGTTTGCACGGGTGGCCGTGTCGAATACGTGTCGACGTTTTCGGCCGGAACGGTCAACCGGCGTCCGGCAGTTCGGGGAGATCCCCCGCAGCTTCGCCCTCGGGAAGCTGCCCCTCGACACACCGGGCGCAGACCTGGGCGGGCGGTATCCCGTTGTTGAGCCACTTCGTCAGGCGCGTGTGCACGGGGGACGGCGCCGGCTCCGGCCGGCATCCACGGGTGACATCAACAGCGCCGGACTCGGGCACCCGTGCGCGGCCCGACACGTCCGGCCCAACCACCGGCTGACGCCGCCGGGCCGCGCTCAGACCGAACTCCTGAAGCGGTGCTCACCTTCTGCCACGTCGGATGGCAGAACCGGTTTGGCCTCCTGTCCGATCCAGTTGCTCAGGTGCGGGCGGCCGAGGCCGGCTTGCGGAGCATGAACACGTCGACCGGATCCTCGGTCTCGAGGGTGAAGCCGTGCCGCTCGTACAGCCGCCGGGCCGGGCTGCCCTGCAGCACTTGCAGACGGACCAGGGTGCCCTCGCGGTCGCACCGCTCCAGCAGCTCACGCAGTACGGCCCCGCCGATGCCGCTGCCCTGCAAGTGCGGGGCCAGGTAGAAGTGTTCCAGCCAGTGGGCGTCCGCGGCCGGGTTCAGCGCGACGCAGCCGGCGAACGCGCCGCCCACCTCGATCACCCAGGTGTGCGCCGGCGCGAACCTGTCCCGCAGCCGCTGCCGCACCCGATGCTCGTCGTACCGCCCGAGCCGCTCCAGATCCGCCCGCATCACCACGGCCCGCAGATCGGCCATCATCTCGAGGTCCGCCGACGATGCCGGCCGCATCTCCCAGTCCGCCATGATCGCCAGGCTATCGCGCGCCGAACTGCACGGTGCCGGGGCGTTGATGGCCTGGGCGGCGGTGCCAGGTGAAGCGCAGGTCCTCGCGGAAGCGGACCCGCACCTCGGGGCAGCGGTGGATGTTGCGGACGTAGCCCGCCCGCCTCGACGCGCGCAGCGGGCCGCGTCCGGCGCTGGCGGCGGCCCTGCGCGAACTGCTGCTGGCGCGAGCGCTCGACGAGGCGCGGCTCGCGGAGTGCCGCGTGTACGTCGCCTTCGCCGCCCGCGCCGCCACCTCGCCCGTGCTCGCGGCCGTCCAGCGGGAGGCGCTGGCCGCGATCCATGCCGAACTGCGGCAGGCGCTGGGCGCGGTGCCGCCCGCGCCGGGGGCCGCGGCCCGACCCGGAGGTCGAGGCCCGGCTGCTGCTGGCCGTCACCGACGGCCTTGTGTTCGACGCGGTCAGCGCCCCGGGGACCTTCACCCGGGCCGATCTGGAGACCGCACTGGAGACCGCACTGAACACCTGCCTGGACCGGCTGCTGCCCGGCGAAGGTGAACGGCAGTCAGGCCGCCAGTTCCGCGTCCCCCTCATCCCCTTCCGCGCGTTCCGCCGCCGCCCTCGCCGCCAGTGCGTTCGCCGCCGCGTTGAAGCGCTCCATGGAGGTCGGGTGGTCCGGGCCGAGGACGTACTCCTTGAGGGTGCGGCGGTCGAGGGTCATCGGGTCGGTGTACGGCGCACGGACCGCGTTCAGGATCTCCGGGAGGCGGGTGCACTCGCGGTCGAGGAGGTAGGCGCCGCCGGCGGTGGTGTAGGCGGCCCGGAACTCGTCGTCGGGCAGGTCGCGGGCGTTGGTGAGGACGTACGGCTTGAGGCTGGCCACGAAGTCGGCGACGACCGAGGAGACGTCGCTGATGAGGATGTCCGCCTGGTTGAAGCACTCGTAGAGGGCGGGCAGTTGTTTGAGGATCACGTTGTGGCGGACCGGACCCCGGCTCTCCCAGAAGATCCGGTGCCACTCGGCGCGCAGTTCCTGCCACTCGGCCGCCCCCGCGCGGTCGGGTACCCGGGCCTCGCGCAGCTGCTCGGCGTCGTCGCCGCCGAGCCGGCCGGCCAGTTCGTCGAGGCGGGCCTGTATCTCCTGCAGCCGGGGTTTCGCCGCGGCGACCGCGGCTTCCGCCTCCGCGGCGCCGCGCTGCTCGTTGTCGGTCCGCAGCAGCTCGCGGATCGCCTTGTCGGCCGCGGCCGCCTCGGCGGAGCGCTTGCCGGTGAGCGGGTGCGGCTTGTAGATGACCCGGACGTTCTGCTCGAGGAGCCTCTCGATCAGGGGCACGCCCATCGGGATCAGCGAGGTGTGGCAGTCGTCGTCGCTCCAGCCCTCCCAGGTGGGCGCGTAGAGGACGACGGGGAGCGGGCCGGGCGTGTGCTCGGCGTGCAGGCGGATCGGGGAGAGCTGCGGGCGGCCCACCTCGACGATGGCGCTGTCGCTGATGGCGTGCCGGACGCGCTGGTAGCGGTCGCGGCCCGCGCGGCCGGCCACCCAGATCTCGTCGTACACCTTGCTGACCCGATTGCTGCTGGCGAGCTTGTCGCTGTCGCCGTGACCGATGAAGACGTGCTTGGCCTCGGCCACCCGCAGCATGTGCACGTTCTTGCCGGCGTTGCCCGGGTAGAGGACGACCCGGACGCCGGACAGCTCCAGTTCGGCCAGGTCGTCGGCCTTGGGGACGCAGACCACCGGGATCCAGGTGCGGCTGAGATAGCGGAACGAGGCCCGCTCCCGAAGGATGATGACCGGGCGCAGGTCGAGCTGCTCCAGCGTCTCGATCCACATGTTGACCTGGTACATGAAGTCCCGGGAGACGGACGCGAAGCTGAAGTACAGCGCCACCTCGGGTCGGTATCCGGCGAGTTGGCGGTTGACCTCGGCGAACACCTCGTCCCGGGCGGGCATGCGGCGGACCCTGCGGTACTGGCCCAGCAGCGCGAGGACGCCCACCACGGTCACACCGACGGTCAGCGCGAAGCCGGCGGACGCCGGGCCCCAGGTCCCGGCGGCCAGCGCGGCGAGGAGGCCGGCGTGGGCCGGCAGGTCCAGGTGGAGGAGCTTGCGCAGGTAGCGCCGGTAGAGGACGGCGGGCGGCTGCTTCGGGACGGGCAGCCCGCTCATGTCGAGGTTGCGCACGACCAGCGGCAGCACCCGGCGCCGGCGGACGGCGTGATGCACCGCCGTGTACAGCATCATCATCGCGAAGTGGGCGCTGAAGACGGCGAGCGCGGCGACCAGCACCTCGTCCGGCGCGTCCATCCGGCTGGCCAGCGCGAGCAGCATCACCGTACGGACGGCGAAGCGCAGCGGGCGGGTGAGCTGCAGCGTCGCCAGCCTGCGCACGAAGCCCGGAGCCCTGGAGTGCAGCACCTCGTCCACGAGATACGTCACCGCAGACGCCGCGGCGAAGCCCCACAGGGACGGCAGCAGCGCGAAGACGGGCAGCGCGGCGAAGCCGGCACCGAGCAGGAGTACGAGGAGCAGGTCGGCGGCCCCGCGCACACGCAGGACACCACACAACCGACGGATCGTCATGAGCAGGATTCCTCTTCCGGGATGGCAGGCGTGTGGTGGGGCAAACGCCGCTGTTCACCAGTTCGACGTAAGAAGAGGGTGAAGAGTTGTACACCAGACAGAAAGAAGCAGTTCACGTTCCGTTTGGCTGGGATACGGAGCCCGGCTCCCGCTCCCGGCCGGCCGGTACAGTCGCCGCGGGGAAGGGAGAGACGACGTGCGACTTCGCTGTGCGGTACTGGACGACTTCCAGGGTGTGGCCACCGAGTATGCCGACTGGTCGGTGATCGAGGATCAGGTGGAGGTCGTCGCACTGCGCGAGCACCTCGACGGCGAGGACGCCCTCGCCGCAGCCCTCGCCGACTACGACATCGTCGTCACCCTGCGCGAACGCGTCCCGTTCCCCGGTTCGCTGATCGCCCGTCTCCCGCGGCTGAGGCTGCTCGTCGCCTCGGGGATGCGTAACAGCGTCATCGACTACGCCGCCGCCGAGGCGCACGGCGTCACCGTGTGCGGTACGGCGAGTGCGTCGACGCCTCCCGTGGAGCTGACCTGGGCGCTGCTGCTGGGTCTGGCCCGCGGGATCGTCGAGGAGAGCAGCGCGCTGCGCTCCGGCGGGCCCTGGCAGTCCACCGTCGGCGCCGACCTGCACGGCCTCCGGCTCGGACTGCTCGGACTCGGGAAGATCGGCGGCCGGGTGGCGCAGGTCGGGCTCGCCTTCGGCATGCGGGTCTGCGCCTGGAGCCAGAACCTGACCAAGGAGCGGGCCGAGGAGGTGGGCGTGGAACTCGCCGCCTCCAAGGAGGACCTGCTGGCCACCAGCGACTTCGTCTCCGTCCACCTGGCCCTCGGCGACCGCACCAGGGGCCTCGTCGGCGCCGCCGAGCTGGCCCTGATGAAGCCGACCGCCTACCTGGTCAACACCTCCCGTGCGGCGATCGTGGACCAGGACGCCCTGCTGGCCACGCTCCACGAGGGCCGGATCGCGGGCGCCGGCGTGGACGTCTTCGACGTCGAGCCACTGCCCGCGGACCACCCGATGCGCACCGCACCCCGTCTCCTCGCCACGCCCCACCTCGGCTACGTGTCCCGGGCCAACTACGCGACGTACTACGGGCAGGCGGTGGAGGACGTCCAGGCCTACCTCGCGGGTTCTCCGGTACGACGACTGCCCTGAGGCCTCGTCACACGGGGGCCGGACCGGTACGGCAACCAGCCCGACGCCCCGTCAGTCGGTCTCCGGGCGCCGGTAGATCGCGTCGCTCCGGTGCAGATGGTGGAGGTCCACCAGGTAGCGCCGGAGCGTCACATGGTCGATCTCGTCGGAGTCCTCGCACCAGGCCCGCAGGCGCTCGTTCACGACGCGTTCCGGGTACTCGACGCCCGGCTCGAAGGTCCGCTCGGCGATGTGCCGCAGCACCAGCTTCTTCCGGGTCCACTGGGCGGGCAGCCGTACCAGCCGCCCGTCCCGTACGAAGGTGTCCAGGACGGCGTCCGTCCCGTCCCCGGCCCGTGGTGTCGGGCGCTCCCGCCGGGCCAGCTGGCGGAACAGGGCGTAGGAGACGGCCGGTCCGCCCCGCGCGCCGTCCGTCACCACGCCCTGTTCGCGCAGCCGCAGCAGCGCCAGCGCCGTGTCCTTCGCCGACAGCCCGGCCACCTCGGCGATCCGCTCGGGGCTGTCCGCGCCCAGTGCCACGGCGGCGAGGGCGCGCAGCCGGCTCCCCTCGGCCAGCAGCCCGATCAGCTGCCGGGCCCGCTCGGTCGTGTCGGTGCCGGTATCGGTGTCGGTGCCGGTCTCGGTGGTCATGACCGGAGGTTAGGGGGACGGCCGCACCCGACGCCTCCCAATAACACCGGCCGGAGCGGCTCCCCTTGTTGAAAGAGCGATCCTCCGCTGATCACCGTGAGGCACTGGTGCCGTGGTGATCAGCGGGGCCGGTCTGGCCCAGGCCCAGGTCGGCGCCGGGGACGGTCTGCAGGACCGGGGTGATGACGCCGGCCTGGGGAAGCTTGAGGTCCGGGAGGCCGAAGTTGTCCGGGTTGGGCTGGGTCAGGGGGGCGTCCAGCGCCAGGCCGGGGCCGAGGGTGCGCAGGTCGGAGGCGGGGGCGCCCACGCCGAGGTGGTCGAAGCCGTCACCGAGGACGTGCGGCAGGGGTGTTCTGAGGTCCGCGCCGGGCAGGGCACCGGTCACCGGCAGCTGGGGCACCGTCCGCTCGGGCAGGAGCCGGCCGGTGACGTACCGCGGCCCCTCGGGGGCGCCCGGCATCAGCAGCGGTACCTCCAGGCCGGCCTTGGGCATCTCCGTGTTCAGGGAGTCGGAGACGCCCTCCAGCGGCACGGGGACGGGGACCGCACCGACCGCCGCGGCGGGGGCGGCGACCCCCACGGCGGCCGCGACGCCTGCGACGACGGCGGCAAGGGTTCCTCGGGTGGTCGACTTCATGGCAGGTACGGGCCTTTCAGGATGCGGAGGGTTCGACGTCCGTACCGCGTAACGAGCCGGAAAACGCCATCACCGCACATTTCGCCCGAGTACAGCAATTGTCGACTCGTCACTCATCAGCTGTTCACTCAGCAGCCGTTCACTCATCAGCCGTTCACTCATCAGCTGGTCCAGAAGTCCCACCATCGCGTCAGTACGAGCATTCCGACGACACCGACGTGCAGGAGCGGAAGCAGCCAGGTGAATTCCGCGAAGAAGGTCCTGAGCCACCCGGGGGCGGGCAGGAACCCGTTTCTGACGACCAGCGAGGTGGCGTACCAGAACATGACGATCGTGGCGACCCACGCCAGAGCGCACCACAGGCACAGCGCGTTGATCCGGTACAGCGACTGGAACTGCAGCCAGGTGCAGAACCCCACGCCGAACAGGCACCCGGCCTCGAACAGCAGCCAGTACCAGCCGGGGAACCTGGCGTCGGCCAGCAGGCTCACGCCGACACAGACGACGATGCCGTAGGCCACCAGGCCCAGCATCGGGTTGGGGAACCCGAAGGCCGAGGCCTGGTCGCTCTTCATCACGCTGCCGCAGGACACCACCGGGTTCAGACTGCACCCGGGGACGAAGTTCGGGTTCTCCAGCAGCTTGAACTTGTCGAGGGTGATGACCCAGGAGGCGAGCAGTCCGGCCGCCCCGGTGATCACCAGCAGCAGCCCGAACCCCCTGCCGCCGACCAGGGTCCGCGGCATCAGCGGCGCAGGCTGCGGGCCGGCAGGACGATGTGCACGGCGGCCTTCAGGGTCTCCTCGGCACCGGCGAAGGCGGCCAGCGCGGCGGGCTCGACGGGCTTGCCGGGCTCGCCCTCGGGCCAGGCGCGGGTGGTGAAGACGAGGTGAGCGTAACCACGCTTGGCGACGGCGGCGAGCCACTCCGGCGGCGCGTCGGCCTGGGCGACCAGCTGCGGCATGTTGAGGACGGCCTGGCCGGCCTCGACGAGCAGGGTGACGGGCAGGCTGGGCTTGGTGGTGCCGTCGACCAGGTCGCCGCCGACCGGCAGGCCGTTGCCTACCAGCATCTGCTCGACCGCGGCGGCGGTGGCCGCCGGACCGCCCTCGGCGTCCCCGAGGGAGTAGGCCAGCAGGTAGGGCATGTCGCTGCCGTCGGGTGCCTCGCCGCTCCAGGGAAGGACGACGAGCGTGCCGAGGGCGGCGGCGCGGAAGGGGCGGGCTTCGCTTGAGGTTGAGGTCACCGCGCGACCTTATCGACGGGATGTGGCGCGGCCCGGCGGCTTCTCACTCTTACGGACCAGCGCCCGGGGCCGCTCCACACGATCGAGGGAAGGAGCCTCGAACCTCAGCCCTGCAGGGGCAGGCCGCCGAGCAGCGGGTTGTGCTGGTTCAGGGCACCGGTGGCGCCCTTGACGGTGTTGAGCACGGAGTCCTTGTTCTCGGTGTTGAGCGCGTCCGACTGGTGCTGCAGCGGCATGACGTCGTTCAGGGTGAGGCCGCCCTTGGAGAGCGTGTTCACGGCGCCGTTGAGGCTGGTGGGCGTGAGGTCGGCGGTGCTGTGGGCGGCGAACGCGGGCGCGGCGACACCGGCGAGGGCCACGGAACCGGCAACGACAGCGGCAGCCTTCAGGGACTTCATCCTGTTCCTTTCTTCGGCAACTCAGGTCACCCCAGAGAGTTCTGACGCCGTGCCTAACGAGAGCCCTCCAAGCCGGAAACCCCGCGCCGAGAAGACATATGAGATCCCCTTCCCGCCGGTGAACAGCCCTCAGCCGTCGTGTCCGACGTTTACGACGTTTACGACGGACACGACGGCCGAGGCAGCGGGAGTCGCGCGGATCACCCGGTGGGCAGCGACGGGTCCGCCGGCAGGCTGGGCAGCGGCAGGGGCAGGCCGTCGAGGGCCGAGGTGATCAGGTCGACCAGGTCGACCAGGTCGCTCACGGCTCCGGTGACGGTGGCCGGCAGCGCGTCGAGGTTGGAGGTGACGGCCTGGAGCAGCGCGTCGATCGCGTTCTGCAGGTCGTCGGTGAGGTCGCGGGCCTGGGGCACCTTGACGTCACTCTTGGCGAACGCGGCCGGCAGGGGCGCGGCCGAGGCGGCGGCCATGCTCGGCGAGGCCGGAGTGGTGGGCGTCGCCGGGGTCGTGTGAGTCGCCGGGGCGGTCGGCGCTCCCGCGGTGGCCTCGGCGATGGCCTCCTTGGCCGCGTCGCCGAGCTTCCGGGCCTGGTCGGGGGTCAGCCGGCCCTTCTGGAGGGACTGCTCGAGCAGGTCGATGACCGGGTTGAGCACGGGGTCGACGTTGCGCAGGGACCTGACCTGGGCGAGCAGGGCATCGGCGCCGGGGACCGCCGAGTGGGAGCCGGCGTGGGTGCGCCCCCGGGCCGAGTCGGCGGCTACGGCGGCGGGGCCGGCGATGCCGACCAGGAGGGCGGCGCAGAGGGTGGTGGACGCGAGACGCCGCGCGGGCAGCACACGCATGGGGGTTCCTTTCGGTGGGGCAGGGGCCTGAGCCCACCGTTGGACCAGCCATGGCGTTCCGCAACCGCTCACCTACCCGGAGTGAACCATCCGGGGGGAGACCTGAACCGGCCGCCTGCCCGCGGACGATGCGCGGGCAGGCGGCCGGCCGAAGGGCTGCGTCCCGACGTCAGCCGTTGGCGCAGCTGTTGCCGAACGCCGGGTTCAGCAGACCGATGACGTCGACAGTGTCGCCGCAGACGTTGACCGGCACGTGGACCGGGACCTGGACGACGTTGCCCGACGCCACGCCCGGCGAGTTGGCGGCGGTACCGAGCGCGCCGGAGTCGGCGGCAGCCACACCGGCACCGCCGGCGACGGCCGCGATGGCGGCGGAGGTCAGGACCAGACCCTTCGCGATACGCGACATGGAGAAGAGCTCCTTGGAATCGACACGACCATCCGGGCGGGATGCCCGGCGCTGTGTCAACGCACGGGGCCCCTTGGAGTTGTGCCGCCAATGGAGTGATTCCTCCAGAAGAAACCTTCACGATTCCAGAACATTTACCCACCCGCATGCCCCGAGCGCCCCCCGTGAGCGAGGTAACCCGCGCAATGCACCAGTCAGCACCCGGCTTCCGGCCGCGGGTCCTGCATCTCGCGCAACCCGTCGACGGCGGGGTGGCCCGGGTCGTACCGAACCTCGCACGGGCCCAGCTCGCGGCCGGTCTGCGGGTCACGGCCGGCTGTCCCGCCGGCCAACTCGCCGCGGGCCTGCGGGACCTGGGCGCCGGTGTCCGCGAGTGGCGGGCCGGCCGCCGGGTCCGGGGATGGCCGGTGAGGTACGGCCGCTCGCAGGGCCGATCGACGAGGTACGGCCCGAACACTGGTGCACGCGCACAGCGCGAAGGCGGGGCTCGCCGCCCGGCTCGCCGTACGCGGGCGTATCCCGACCGTGTTCCGGCCGCATGCCTGGTCGTACAAGGCCGTCGGCGGAGCCACCGCCGCCCTCGCCTCTCCCGCCCCCGCCACACCCGGCTCCTCCCCCGCGCCCACGGCATCCGACCGCGCCGCCCTGCTGCCCGGCCCGGCCGGGGCCTGGTGGGTGCGGGAGCGGGTGGAGAGCCGGTGGAGGTGCTGCTCGGCCAGGAGGTGGCGGCGGCGCGTGAGGGGCCGGGCGGGCTGCGCCTGGAGACGCTGGCCCGGCGGGGCGGGACGCGGACGCCGGAGACCGGGCACGTCATCACGGCGACCGGGTACCGGGCCCACCGCGACCGGCTGCGGCTGCTCTCCCCCGAACTGCGCGCCCTGCCGGCGGCGACGTCCGACGGTGCCCCGGAGGTGGGGCTGGACTTCGAGTCGTCGTACCCCGGCCTGTTCCTGGCCGGTCTGGTCACGGCCTCGGGCTTCGGCCCGGCGATGCGCTTCGTGCACGGCGCGATCTTCACGGCGGGCACGCTGGTGCGCGGGGTACGGCGCCGGCTGCGCGCGGGGCCGGCGGGCCGGCGGCTCCCGGCCGCACGGCGTGGCGAGGTGCCGGAGGCGGTGGGGCACTGAAGGATGCGGTACGGCGCCACTGCGGACGGCGCTTGCGTGTGGCACGGGACGCGGGGTGCCGGGCACTGGGGTCCGGCACCTGGCGCGCTACCGACCGGAGGCCGTCCGGCCGCGTCGGTACAGGAGCATCCCGGCCGCGATCAGCGCGGCACTGGCGGCCGAGGTCGCCAGCATGGCCCCTGCGTCACCACCGGTGTGCGGCAGGCTGGGCGGCTGCCCCGGGGACTGGTCGCCACCGCCGCGCGGAGACGGAATCGTGTGGCTGCCACCGCCACGCGGAGCCGGAATCGTGTGGCCGACACCGCCCTGCGCAGACGGAGTCGTGTGGCTGCCGCCGCTGCGCGAAGACGGGGCCCGGTCGCCGCCGTCGCTCGTCGAACCGTGTGTGGTGGCACAGGAGTTGCCGAACGCCGGGTTCAGCGCGGCGGCCGCGTCCACGGAGTTGCCGCAGACGTTGACCGGGACGTCCACCGGGACCTGGACAGTGTTGCCGGACAGCACGCCGGGCGAGCCCTGGGCTTCGCCCTGCGCGCCGGTGTCAGCGAACGCGTGGCTGCCGCACAAGGACAGCATGCCTGTCGCGGCGGCGGCCACGACCATGCCCTTGCTGAGGGTCTGTCGCAATCTCGTTGTCTTCCTGCTCGAAGAAGTGGGAAGGCCGGCCTCGGGACGAAGGATCGAAGGATCGACGGTCCGAGGCCGGCCAGGACACAGCCGGTGGGCTGGTGCGTTGCGTTACGTGCGTCAGCCGTTGGCGCAGGTGTTGCCGAACGCCGGGTTCAGCAGGCCGATGACGTCGACCGAGTCCCCGCAGACGTTGACCGGCACGTGGACCGGGACCTGCACCACGTTGCCGGAGAGGACGCCGGGGCTGTTGTTCGCCGCACCGGTGGCCCCGGCGTCGGCGAACGCGGGAGCCGCCCCGCCCAGGGCCAGGATGGCGCCGGCAACGACGGCAGCGCTCTTCTTCATGAACTTTCCCTTCTCTGCGGTCATGCCCCTATGACGGCCGAAACCGAGCGAGCACAGCTTGAACGGCTCGCACCATGACCGGCAGGTTGTAAAACGAGGGATAGACGGCCGAAGAAACTACGGAACGCGCGTCGTCCTGGAATTCACTCGAACGCCTCCGGAAAATTGACACGTTGGCGTATACCGTGACGGAACGCTTCTTCGGGAAGGTCCGCGAAAGACGGCGAAAGCCGCCCGGGCAGCGGCGGGGAACTCCGCACGCCACCCGAGCGGCCTTCGGACCGGACCGGGTCAGCCGTTGCCGGTGCCGTTGGCGGACAGGACGGAGACGTCGTCCACGAGGTGCGACAGCGGCTCGTCACCCTTGGCCTGCGTCGAGTTCTCGGCGCACTGCTGGTTCTGCGCCGCGGACAACACCGGGATGTCCTGCACGCCGACGTTGACAGCAGCGAGGATGGACTGGGCATTGGCCTTCGCCGGCAGGCCGACACACAGCTTGTTGAGCGAGCTCTGGACCAGCGACAGCTGCGGGCTCATGTTCCCACCCGTGGCGGAGTTGCCGAACGACTGAACGGCGTTGTTGCCGCTGAGGGCGGTGGTGCCCGTGTCGTTGCCGATGGCAAGCGCCTGGGGGGCCACCGCCGCCGACACGCCGACCACGGACGCGGCGACCGCCGCCGCGGCCATTGCCTTCTTCAGCATTTCGCTTTCCTTTCCTCGCTGCTCGCCAAGACCCGCCTTCCTGCTCCGCATCAACCACGACCGAACCGATTGGTTGCGGGGCATCACCCGATCGGACCGTTCGGCTGCGTGGATTCGGTGGAATTCCCCTGCCGTTCGCCCCTTGCGCATGCGTCACGGCCCCTGTGTAGGCCATCAGAGTGAAGGACAGCAACCCATCGTCTGATGGGCAGTTGACCAGGACGCTCCGATGGACGGGGTTTCTCCAGAAGGGAATTGCAAGTGATCAAGAAGGTTCTGGCCTCCGCCGCGGTCGCCGCCTCCGTCGTCGGCTTCTCCGCCACCGCCGCGTCGCCGGCCCTCGCCACCGGCAACGACACGGGCACCACCGCCCTCAGCGGCAACGACGCCGTTCAGTCGTTCGGCAACTCCAGCACGAGCGGGGACCTGAGCCCCCAGCTGGCGCTCATCCAGGGCTCGTTCAACAAGCCCTGCGTCGGGCTGCCGGCCAAGGTCAACGCCCAGTCCATCCTGGCGCTGGCCAACGTCGGCGTTCAGGACATCCCGGTCCTGTCCGCGCCGCAGAACCAGCAGTGTGTCGAGAACTCCACCCAGGCCAAGGGTGACGAGCCGCTCTCGCACATCCTGGACGACATCTCCGCGCTGTCCGCCAACGGCACCAGCAACAGCTGATCCGGAGATCGCCCCGGCCCGCACGGGCCCTCCCCGACGGGCCGCCGACTTCTCGGCGGCCCGTCGGCCTGTTCCGGCCCACCCGGATGCACCAAAGACAGGGCGCTCATCACCTCATCGGACTGCGCTGCTCCGATCGAGGCAAAGTCCGCAACTCCGGCGCGGCCCGGGCCGTTGACGATCACGCAGCTCCTCCCCGGAGTCCGCCTTTCGAAAGGGAACGAACATGAAGAAGCTGTGGGCAACCGCGGCCGTCGCCGCCTCCGTCGCCGGTCTCGCGGGTGCGGCCGCTCCCCAGGCCCTTGCCACCGGCAACGACCACGGCACCACGGCCCTGAGCGGCAACGACGCCCAGTCCTCGTTCGGCAACTCCGGCACGCTCGGCAACCAGAGCCCGCAGCTGTCGCTGGTCCAGAGCTCGGTGAACAAGCCCTGCGTCGGCCTGCCGGCGAAGGTCGACGTCCAGTCGGTGGCCGCGCTCATCGCGAACGTCGGCGTCCAGGACGTCCCGGTTCTGTCCGCGCCGCAGAACCAGCAGTGCGCGGAGAACTCGACCCAGGCCAAGGGCGACGAGCCGCTCTCGCACGTCCTGGACGACATCTCGGCCCTGTCGGCGAACGGCAACTCCAACAGCTGAGCAGACTCCCCGAACGGCGGGTCACCGGTTCCTCCGGTGACCCGCCGTTCGCGTGTGCCACCTCCGGTACAGCTCCTCGATCCGCTCGGCGTAGGCCGCCGTCACGGCGTGCCGCTTCACCTTCAGGGACGGGGTCAGCAGCCCGTTGTCCTCGGTGAACTCCCCCTCGACGAGCGCGAAGGCACGGATCGACTCGGCGCGTGAGACGGCCTCGTTGGCGTAGTCGACCGCCTTCTGCACCTCGGCCCGCAACCGCTCGTCACGGACCAGCTCGGACAGCGGGGTGTCCGGGGGCAGCCTGCGCACCGCCAGCCAGTGGGCGACCGCCTCGGGGTCGAGGGCGATCAGGGCCGCCACGAAGGGCCGGTTGTCCCCGACGACCACGCACTGGCCGACCGGTGAGCGGCTGCGCAGCCGGTCCTCCAGCACGGCCGGGGAGACGTTCTTGCCGCCGGAGGTGACGAGGATGTCCTTCTTGCGGCCGGTGATGGTGAGGTAGCCGTCCTCGTCCAGGGAGCCGAGGTCGCCGGTGGCGAACCAGTCGTCGGCGAGGACGGCGTCGGTGGCCGCCGGGTTGTTCCAGTACGACCCGAAGACCACCCCGCCCTTGATCAGCACTTCTCCGTCGTCGGCGATGCGCACGGACACGCCGGGGATCGGCAGGCCGACCGTGCCGGGGCGGGGGCCGAGCGGGGGCACGATGGTCGCGGCCGCGCTGGTCTCGGTCAGGCCGTAGCCCTCGTAGACGACGATCCCGGCCGCGTGGAAGAACAGGTTGAGGTTGCGGTCCAGCGGGGAGCCGCCGCTGATGGCGTACCGCATACGGCCGCCCAGCTCCTTGCGGATGCGCCGGTAGACCAGCAGGTCGTACAGGGCCCAGGCCGCGTACAGGCCGGGCCCCGGGCCCTTGCCGGTGCCGAGGAACTTCCTCAGGTAGGCCTCGCCGAAGCGCACGGCGATCCGTTCGGCGCGGTCGAAGGAGGCACCGCGGCCGATCTTCTCGGCGGTGGCGCGCCCGGTGTCGTGGATCTTCTCGAAGAGGTACGGCACCCCGACCAGGAAGGTGGGCCGGAACTCCTTGAGCGCGGGCCGGAGTTCGTCGGGCTTGACGCTCGGGAAGTGGCCGGTCTCGATCCGGCCCATCAAGCAGGCGAGTTGCAGGGTGCGGCCGAGGATGTGGGCGAGCGGCAGGAAGAGCAGGGTGGAGGCGGTTCGGCCGGTGACGGCCTGGAAGACCGGGTGCAGCAGTTCGAGGGTGTTGGCGGCCTCGGCGTGCAGGTTGGCGTGGGTGAGGACACAGCCCTTGGGCCGGCCTGTGGTGCCGGAGGTGTAGCAGAGGGTGGCGATTGTGTCGGGGGTCAGGGCGGCGCGCCGCTTGGCGACCTCGTCGTCGGACAGATCGCTGCCGAGGGCGGTGAGGTCGGCGAGTGCGCCGCCCGCCGCGATGGGGGTCCCCCCGCGCGAGCCAGGTTCGAGCGTGGGGGAGGCTGATGTCGGCGTCAGCTGCCACAGGCGCGGTGGCCGGGAGTGGCCCGCGGTGCCGGTGGTGACCGTGGCGGTGTTCTCGGCGGTCTCGGTGACGACGTACCGGGCGTCGGAGTCGCGGACGATCCACTCCACCTGCTCGGCGGAGGAGGTCGGGTAGACGGGCACGGACTGGCCGCCGGCCGCCCAGATCGCGAAGTCCAAGGCGGTCCACTCGTAGCGGGTGCGGGACATCACGGCGACCCGGCCACCCGGTTCGAGTCCGGCGACGATCAACCCCTTTGCGACGGCGGTGACTTCGGCGGCGAAGGCGGCCGCCGTGACCGGGCGCCAGTCGCCCTCGGCACGGCGGCGCAGCAGCACCGCGTCCGGTGTCTCGGCCGCGTGCGTGAACGGGAGGTCGGCCAGGGAGCCGGCGGCGAGCGGCGGTGCCAGGGGCGCCGCCCGCACCTCGCGCACGGCGCCCGTCGCGTCCCTGACGATCTCCACCGAGCCACGGGCCGCCAGGTCGGTGCGCTGCCGTGCCCGCTTCAGATCCCTGCGTACGCCCATGACGGCTCCCGGTGCCGGCTCTGACATGCCTGCCGGGACGGCAACTTACTCCGAAGTAAGGAACGGTCAATGGGACGTGCGGTGTCTCAGTCCCCGGAGTCCGTGTCGCGCGCCTCCCGGATCGCGTCGGCGAGGGCCTGGACGTCCTGGTCCTCGGTGACGTCGGCCAGCGTGGCCGCCCGGGCGGCGAGACGGGTGAGGCTCAGGGCGCCGGGGAGGGCGGGGCCGTGGTCGGTGCCGCCGCCTCGCAGGGCGTCGGCGAAGTAGGCGGCGACCGCCGTGACCTGGAAGCGGGGGCTCGCCTCCCAGACGGAGTCCTTGAGGGCGCCGGTCTCCAGGGCGCCGGTCTCCTCGTGCGGGGCCCTGGTGGTGGGGTCGAGCCAGCGGACGGTGGCGGTGGCGAGGTGGCCGTCGGCACCCGGCCTGGTGCGCACCGCGTACAGGGCGGTCACGGTGTGGCCGGGGCCGACCTCGCCGCCGTCCACGCGGTCGTCGCGGAAGTCGTCGTCGGCGACCTTGCGGTCGTCGTAGCCGACGAGGCGGAACTCGGCGACGGTGTGCGGGTCGAAGGCGACCTGGGCCTTGGCGTCGCGGGCGGTCAGCTCGATGTTCTGCGGGAGTTGCTCGCAGAACACCTTGCGGGCCTCGTCGGTGTCGGAGACGTAGGCGGTGTGGCCGTCGCCCTTGTCGGCGAGGCGTTCCATGAGGGCGTCGCCGTAGTTGCTGCCGACGCCGACGCCGAAGAGGGTGACGCCGTGCTCGCGGCGGGCGGAGTCGATGCGGCGCAGGATCGCGTCGGGGCTGGTCTCGCCGTCGTTGGCGAGGGCGTCGGAGACCAGGACGACCCGGTTGGTGGCGCCCTTGCGCAGGCCCTCGACGGCGGTGGCGTAGCCGGTCTCGACGCCCGCGCCGAGGTTGGTGGAGGACTGGGCCTCGAGGCCGTCGATGGCGTCGTGGACCTCGCCGCGGTGACCGCCGAGCCGGGTCATCGGCAAGATGGTCTCGGCGTGTTCGCTGAAGGTGACGACGGCCACCGAGTCGTCGTCACGCAGCCGGTCCGTCATGGTGTTCAGGGACTGCCGGGCGAGGTCGAGCCGGCCGGGTTCGTCCATGGAGCCGGAGACGTCGACGACGAAGGTGAGCGCGGCCGGCGGGCGCTTGCGCGCGGGTTCGGCGGCCCGGGTGGCGAGGCCGACGCGGACCAGGGACCAGTCCGGCCTGGCGGTGCGGGCGCCGTCGACGGTGACGGAGAAGCCGTTGCCGTCGGGGCGGCGGTAGTCCTGGCGGAAGCTGTTGACGAACTCCTCGGGGCGGACGGTCGACGGGTCGGGTGTGCGGCCGTCGGCGAGGGTGCGGCGGGCGTAGGTGTAGGAGGCGGTGTCGACGTCGAGGGCGAAGGTGGAGAGCTGGTCGTCGGACGGGGCCGTCTCGAAGCCCCGGTCGTCGCCCCGGTCGTTCCGGCCGGGGGCGGGGGCGGGCAGGCCGTGCTTGTCGGCGCTGTTGGTGTGGTCCTCGGTGCCGCCCGCCCCGCAGGCCGTCAGCAGCAGGCTGCCCGCTGCCGTGAGGGCGAGCAGCGTGCCACGTATCCGCCGTGATCGATGTGTCCGGTTCCGCTCCATCTCGCGTTCCCCCTGCGTCGGTTGACGTCGGCTTGCGACCTCTGCCGACTGTGACGGCGCGGGATGCCGGAACGTGCGCCCCAGGGTGTTGCGGATGCGTCTCGAACCGGCCACGGCCGGGGCCCGTCGAGACCGGCGGGTGATCCTCCGGTGACCTAGGACACCACGTCCTTGCGGGCGAAACCCCGGAAGGCCAGGGCGAACAGCACCAGGGCGTACGTTATGGAAATCGCGGTGCCCTGGATCATGCCGGACCACTCGGGGTGCGGCTGGACGGCGTCGGCCCAGGCGAACTGCCAGTGCGCGGGCAGGAAGTCACGCCAGTGGCCGAGGGCGGTGACCGCGTCCAGGACGTTGCCGACGATGGTCAGGCCGACCGCGCCGCCGACCGCGCCGAGCGGGGCGTCCGTCCTGGTCGACAGCCAGAACGCCAGTCCCGCGGTGACCAGTTGGGACACGAAGACGTACACCACGACCATCACGAGCCGCTGCGCGGCCGTACCGGAGTCCAGTTGGCCGCCGGTGGGGATCTGCAGCGGCCCCCAGCCGTAGGCGGCCGTGCCGACGGCGAGGGCGACCACGGGCAGCAGCACCATCGCGGCGAGGCTCAGCCCGAGCCCCACGGCGAGCTTGGACCACAGCAGCCGGGCCCGGGGCACGGGCGCGGCCAGCAGATAGCGCAGCGAGGACCAGCTCGCCTCGGAGGCGACCGTGTCCCCGCAGAACAGGGCGACCGGGATCACCAGCAGGAAGCCCGCCGAGACGAACAGGTTGACCGCGGCGAAGTTGGCGCCGGACGCGGTGGCCGTGTCCATCAGCGTGACCTGGCCATTGCGCCCTGCCGGATCGCCGCCGATCGCGAAGGCGATGAGCAGCACGAACGGCAGGACGGCCAGGATCCCGCCCATGATCAGCGTGCGGCGCCGCTTGAGCTGGCGGACCAGTTCCACGCGCAGGGGCAGGGTGCGGGCCGCGCGGTAGCCGGAGGCCGTCTCGGTGCGCTCGGCCAGCGTGCTCATGCGGAACCTCCGATCAGGGTGAGGAAGGCGTCTTCCAGGCGCCGGTGCGGGCCGACCGAGGCGACGGGCACCTCCAGGCGCACCAGCTCCACGACGAGGCGCTCGGCCGAGCCGCCGGGTTCGAGGCGGACCAGCAGCCCGTCCTCGGTGCGCACGGCGGAGGCGACGCCGGGCAGCGCGGCCACCTTCTCCACGACCGGCTCCTCCACGGGCGTGCCGGTGCCGACCAGCAGGGTGTCGCCGGAGCCCACGATCTCGCCCACCGGGCCCGCCTGGACGAGGCGGCCGCGGTCCATCACCACCAGGTGGGTGCAGGACTGCTCGACCTCGGCGAGGAGATGGCTGGAGACGATCACCGTGCGGCCCGCGGCCGCGTAGCGGATCATCACCTCCCGCATCTCGCGGATCTGCGGCGGGTCGAGGCCGTTGGTCGGCTCGTCCAGGATGAGCAGGTCCGGCAGGCCGAGCATGGCCTGGGCGATGGCGAGGCGCTGGCGCATGCCCTGGGAGTAGGTGCGCACCGCCCGGGCGAGGGCGTCGCCGAGGCCGGCGATCTCCAGGGCCTCGTCCAGGTGCGCGTCCTCGGGCGGACGGCCGGTGGCCCGCCAGTACAGCTCCAGGTTCTCCCGGCCGGACAGGTGCGGCAGAAAGCCCGCGCCCTCCACGAAGGCGCCGACCCGCGACAGCACGGGCGCCCCGGGCCGGATGGCGTGGCCGAAGACGCGGATCTCGCCGCCGTCCGGCTTGATCAGGCCCATCAGCATGCGCAGGCTGGTGGTCTTGCCCGCGCCATTGGGCCCGAGCAGGCCGAGGACCTGGCCCTTCTCCACGCGGAAGGACAGCTCGCGCACCGCGTACCGGTCGGCGGACCTGGAGTACCGCTTGCTCAGGTCCGTTATCTGCAGCGGGACTTCGGCGAGTGCCGGGTCGGGCGCGGGGGCGGTCGTACGGCGGCGCCCGGTGAACAGCAGGGCGAGCGCGCCCGCGGCTCCGGCCAGGGGCAGCCACCACACCCAGGCGGGCAGGGGGGCCGCCGCGGTGGTGACGGCGGGGGCCGTCGGCACGCTCAGGTCTCCCCGGAGGGCGACGGTGTACGTTGCCGGGGCGGCCGGTGAGGCGTAACCGAGGTCGGTGGAGGCGAGGACCAGGCGCAGCCGGTGGCCCTTCTGGACCTCGTGGTCGATCGCCGGGAGGGAGATCGTGACGTCCTTGCCGGTCTTGGCGCCGGTCACCCGCAGGGGAGCGACGAGCTGGGAGGGCAGCACCTGCTGCCTGCCGTCGGGGCCGACGTCGTAGACCTTGCCGAACAGGACGGCGTCCTCGCTGGTGGAGGTTACGTGGGCCGTCACGGTCGGCGAGCCGGTGATCCTGAGGTCGGTGGTCACGGGTGCCGAGTCGAACCTGGCGTACTGGCCGGGGAAGTCGAGGGAGACGCCGACGCCGAGCGCGGAGAGCTGGGCGAGGCCGCCGGTGCCGCCGAGGCCGGGCAGGGCGGAGACGCCGGGCGGGCTGGCGCCGGCCGGGTTCGCGAAGTGCTGCTCGCGGCCGGTCAGGGCGATGGCCCGCCGGTGGTCGTGCAGGCCGGGATAGCTCTTGGCGCTCGCGCCGCGCAGCTGGGCGGCGCCGTCGGTGGAGTCGACGCCTCCCGTGCGGGTGATCCGGAAGGCCGGGCCTGTGCCGGCGGACGTGTCGCCCTTGAGGTAGCGGTCGAACCAGGTCTGCACCCGCCCCTGCACCCGGCCGCTCTCCAGGTCGCCGCCGTCGTGTCCGCCCGCGATCCAGTCGACGTCGACCGGGGCGCCGTTCGCCCGGATGGCCTTCGCGGCGGCGTCGGACTGGGCGAGGGTGAACAGGGAGTCGGTCTGGCCCTGCACCAGCAGGGTGGGCACCTTGATGCGGTCGGCGACCGCGGACGGCGAGCGCTCCTCCAGCAGCCTCCGGGCGGCCGCGTCCGGGGTGCCGGACTCGGCGACCCGGTCGTACATCCGGCACAGCTCCGGCTCGAACCTGGCGCAGCCGCCCCCGGTGTTGAAGAAGATGCCGGCCCACAGTTTCTTGAACACGCCGTTCGGGAACAGGGCGTCGGCCAGGTTCCAGTAGGTGATGGCCGGGGCGATGGCGTCGACGCGGCGGTCGTGTCCGGCGGCGAGCAGGGAGATCGCGCCGCCGTAGGAGCCGCCGGCCACGCCCACGCGCGGGTCGCCCGGCTTGTCGAGACGGACCTGGGGCCGCTTCGCCAGCCAGTCGATGAGCCGGGAGACGTCGGCAGCCTCGTGCTTCGGGTCGTTCAGCCCGATCTTTCCGGTGGAGCGGCCGAAGCCGCGCGCGGACCAGGTCAGCACCGCGTACCCGTCGCGGGCGAGGTCCTCGGCCTGCTGCCGTACGTCGTCCTTGCTGCCGCCGAAGCCGTGCCCGAGCAGGACGGCGGGGCGACGGCCGGCGGCGGCGACCGTGAAGTACGAGGTGTCGATGCGTGTTCCGTCGGCCATGGTCATGACCCGGTCGCTCCGGTGCACCGGAGGCGCGTCGTCGGAGGCGACGGCCGTCCACGTACCGGCGCCGGCGAGCACCACGACGGCGGCCGCGGCGGCCCCCGCGCCCCCCCCGCCCCCAACACCCCCCCCCCCCCCCCGGCCGAGAAAAAAACAAGACCAAAACGTAGGAGAAAACCCCCCCCCCGGCGC
>NZ_JBSFHY010000012.1:57577-230242 GCF_053597295.1 Streptomyces sp. NPDC001450 | reverse complement strand
GTAAGGCTCCCAGTAGACGACTGGGTTGATAGGCCGGATCTGGAAGCCAGGTAACTGGTGGAGGTGACCGGTACTAATAGGCCGAGGGCTTGTCCTCAGTTGCTCGCGTCCACTGTGTTGGTTCTGAAACCACGAACAGCCTTCGGTTGTTGATTGTTTCATAGTGTTTCGGTGGTCATAGCGTGAGGGAAACGCCCGGTTACATTCCGAACCCGGAAGCTAAGCCTCACAGCGCCGATGGTACTGCAGGGGGGACCCTGTGGGAGAGTAGGACGCCGCCGAACAAATATTGAAAAGGTCGGATCCTGAACTTCGGTTCAGGGTCCGACCTTTTTACGTTCTGCTTAACGTGTCGTTCACGTTGCGCGCCGAGCATCCAGCACATGGGTACTGCTGCAATGCTCAGGGCCGCCGGCGTCGGAGTCGGTGACGAGGTCGTCGTACCGGCCTTCGGGAACGTCGAAGTGGCCGAGGCCGTGACCCTGACGGGTGCGCTTCCGGTGTTCGCCGACATAGATCCGATCACCTACTGCCTCGACCCCTCGGCTGTGGAAGCGGCCGTAACTCCTCGAACCGTCACGGTCGTTGCCGTCCACCGGTTCGGTCGGCGCGCGGACATCACGCGGCTGCACGAGGTCGGACAGCGGCACGGGCTGCTCGTGCTGGAACAGGGTGAGTCCGAGGCGCCGTACGACGAGATGGCGCAGCGCAGGGAGCGGGCCGCCTATCTCGACGCGAAGCTGAAGGGCGTGAGCACGCCGGACGGGGGCGACGGACACACCTACCAGCAGTACGTGGTGCGGGTGCCGGGCAATGGCCGGCCCGACCGCGATGCGTTCGCCCGGGCCCTGCGGGCCAGGGGAGTTGAGTGCCGTGTTCCCGTGAAGACGCCTGTGCACCGGCTGCCCGAGTTCCGGCGCTGTGTGGCTCTGCCGGAGACCGAGCGGGCCGCGGACGAGACGCTCGCGCTGCCCGTGGACGCCTCGCTGACGAAGCGTGAGATGCAGCGGATCGTCTCTGCCTGCAACGCCCTTGGTGGCCTGCTCCAGCCCGCCTTCTGAACGGGCACCGAACGAATTTGGGAAACGGCCCTGTTCAGGGTATTCTTTTCCTGTCGCCGCGAGGGAAACCTCGAAAGCGACAAGGCCCCTATAGCTCAGTCGGCAGAGCGTCTCCATGGTAAGGAGAAGGTCAACGGTTCGATTCCGTTTGGGGGCTCAGCAATGAAGGCCTCGCCCTATCGGGCGAGGCCTTCGTCGTATGTGCGGGTGGGACCCGCGCGGGCCCGGGGCCCGAGGGCCTCAGTCCTTGTGAAGCCCCGGGACCCGCATCGCCAGGATCGCCATGTCGTCGGACGGGGCATCGGACGCGAAGCGTTCCACGGCGCGCATGACGCGTGCAGCGACCGCGCCCGCGGTGAGGCCCGTGCAGGCGGTGAGGACGTCGGCGAGGCCGTCGTCGCCCAGCATGCGCGTGCCCTCGCGGCGTTCGGTGACGCCGTCCGTGACGCAGAGGAGGACGTCACCGGGGTCGAGGGTGACCGTCTCCTCGTACAGCTCCAGGTCCTCGATGACGCCGAGCAGCGGCTGGGGTTCGGCAGCGGCCGCCACCGTTCCGTCCTGGCGCAGGCGCAGCGGGAGCGGGTGCCCGGCGCAGACCACCTTCAGCTCGGCGCTGCCGTCCTCCTGGGGCCGCAACTCGCCGTACAGCAGCGTCAGGAAGCGGCTGCGGTCGCCCTCGTCGAGGATCGCGGAGTTCAGGCGCTCGAGGACTGCCGGGCCGGACAGGCCCTCGCGGGCCAGCAGGCGCAGCGCGTGCCGCGCCAGGCCCGTGACCGCCGCCGCGTTCGGGCCCGTACCGCAGACGTCGCCGATGGCGAAGCCGTAGGCGCCGTTGCCGATCGGGAAGAGGTCGTAGAAGTCGCCACCGACCTCGTTGCCCTCGCCGGCCGCGCGGTAGATGACCTCGACCTCGACGCCGTTGATGTGCGGCAGGCCGGGCGGGAGCAGGCTGCGCTGGAGGGACTGGCTGATGGCTGTGCGTTCCGAGTACAGCCGGGCGTTGTCCAGGGCGAGGGCGGCCCGGCGGCTGAGGTCCTCGGCCAGTTCGAGGATCTCCTGCCGGAAGTGCTCGTCGGTGGGCTTGCCCAGGGTCAGCATGCCGATGACGCGGTTGCGGGCGACGAGCGGCAGGACGACCGTCTCGCCGCCGACGGCGGAGGCCGTCGCGAGCGTCGGGCCGATGCCCGAGGCGACCTGGTGGATCGGGCCGCCGGTCAGGCCGAGGCTGCGCATCGAGCTGCGCAGGGCGGCGTCGTGGGCGGCCTCGCCGGGGGCGGTCCAGACGCGGGCACCGGGCGTGGGTACCGGGTCGGGCGGGGGGATCTTCGACAGCAACGACTTGATGCCGTCGATGAGTTCCTCGTCCTCGTGCAGCACGTACGACAGGTACGGCTCGGAGGCCTGGTCGGCGATCGTGTAGACGGCACACCAGGTGGCCAGTGTCGGGACGGTCATCTGGGCCATCAGGGCCAGGGTCTGGTCGCGGTCCAGGGTGCCGGCCAGCAGGTCGGAGGCCTCGACCAGGAAGCTCAGGGAGCCGCGGCGTAGCCGCTCCAGCTCGCCGAGGCGGGCCGACTCCACCGCCAGGGCGATGCGGTCGGCGGCGAACTGCAGGCGCAGCGCCTCCTCGTTGGAGTACCGGCCGGGCGCCTCGGCCGCCACGCCGAGGGAGCCCGTGAGGCGGCCCTCGACCTTCAGCGGGACCGTGACGACCGAGCGCATGCCGGTGCCGGCCAGCAGCGGTACGGCGCCGGGTACGGCGCTGAGGTCGTCGTGGACGGCGGGCATGCGCGCGGAGCCGTAGCGGCCGGGGCCGGCCTCGACGGGCACGCGGGCGAAGCGCTGGCGGGCGGAGGGCAGGCCGGTGGAGGCACGGACCTCCAACTCGGTCTCGTCGTCGGTGGCGAGGAGCAGGAACGCGGAGTCGCCGTCGAGCATGTCGCGGGCCCGCTCGACCGTGCGCTGCAACAGGCCGTCGAGGTCGTCCGGGGCGGGGGAGCCGATGAACACCTCGAAGGGGTCGCTGCTCTGGCCGTCGGAGCCGGTTGTCTGGTCGGTGGTGGGGACGCGCAACGGAGTCTGCAGGACCGCGCGTTCGTGGTCCCGTACCAGGAGGCACACGGTGGAGGGTTCGCCGCCGGTGTCGCGGACCCTGAGATGGGAGGCGTAGACCCGGGCCACTCGGCCGTCGGAACCGCGGACGCCGTAACTGCCCTCCCAGCGTGAGAGCTGGAGAGCCTCGGCGATGCCGGTGCCGGTGCCCGGGGTGTGCGGCCAGGCGGCGAGGTCGGTGAGGGGCTTGCCGATGACCTCGGGGGCCGGGTAGCCGAACAGGTCCTCCGCGTCCTCGTTCCAGGCGCTGATGGAGCCCTTCCGGTCGATCTGGAGGACCGCGACGCGCACCCGGCCGTCGGCGAGCGGGAGGAGGTCGGCGGGGAGGGAGGGGCCGGCGGCGCGGGTGCCGACCGGACGCTCGGGCAGGTCGAGATGGAACCAGACGTTCTTGTGGGTGGGGGTGTAGTCCACGCCCCAGCGGGCGGCCAGGGCCGCGCACAGCTGCAGGCCGCGTCCGCCCTCGCGGTCGGGGCTGCCCATGGAGGCCGGCGAGGCCTGGAGGGGGACTTCGCGCTCCGGGTAGCGGTCCGAGACCTCGATGCGCACGCCGTCCTCGGTACGCAGGCACAGCACTTCCGCGTGTGTGCCCGCGTGTACCACCGCGTTGGTCACCAGTTCGCTGGTGAGGACCACCGCGTCGTCGACGACGTCGGCGAAGCCCCAGCCCTGGAGGGTGTCTCGGACGAAGGACCGGGCGGTCGCGACAGATCGTCCGACGGGCTCGAAACTGGCGGCCGCGCGCGCGGTGATCACAGAACTCCTCGGCCGGTTGTCGACGTGCAGGGCAGCGTGGCCGGCCGGCTCGCGCCGCTGCTGCGGCATCCGCTCGCCCGTCGGCCGTGGCTCCGGGGGATGTCCCCCGGGGATCAGTCCGGTGGTCATGGTCTGCGGCCGCCCCTCCGATGCCCGCTCGTGCTCGTGCCACCGCCCAGGCCGGTCGGACCGGTGTGGCTGGACAGCCGCATGCAAGGTTACTTACCTTCGCCCTCCGAGCGGATGCCGGTCGCCGGTGTTTACGCCCCCAGGGTGTGCGGACGGTGTGCGAAGCTGCCGAACTGTTATGGCCTGGTTCGGCCAGGGTGAAACACTGGGCAAGCTTCTGGTGAAGGTCCGCCCATGCTGCGTGTGTTCCGTGTACAGCGGGCAGCAGCCCCTGGTGTGGCCGGATCTCGTCTGGCAGAAATACCGAGCAGTAACGGGTACGCGGAATTATCCGGTAAGCCGGGTGATCGGCCTTCCGGGCCGACGCGGTGAGCACGGCAGTGATGGTCTACCCCTTCGGGAGGGACACAGTGGAGTCTGGCGCAGCGGCGCGGGGCACGAAGACGCGCGCGAAGGGCGGACCGTCCCTGGGCAGGAACGGCGGTACCACCGTGGTGGACACGGCCGCCCTGAACCGGCTGCTGGCGGCCCTCGTGTCGATGCGCGACGGCAACTTCCGCAAGCGGCTCACGGTGTCCGGCGACGGCGTGATGTCGGAGATCGCTGCGGTCTTCAACGAGGTGGCCGACCGGAATCTGCACCTGACCGGTGAGCTGTCGCGGGTACGGCGGATGGTCGGGCGTGAGGGAAAGCTCACGGAACGGCTGGAAACAGGCGCCTGCCAGGGCTCGTGGGCGGCCGCGATCGACAACTCCAACGCGCTGGTCGACGATCTCGTCTGGCCCGTCTCGGAGGTCAGCCGGGTCCTGACGGCGGTCGCCGAGGGTGATCTGTCGCCGCGGATGGATCTGCGCACCCAGGCGCCCGACGGCACCGGGCATCCGCTGCGGGGCGAGTTCCTGAAGGTCGGCCGTACCGTCAACAATCTGGTCGACCAGCTGTCGACGTTCACCGACGAGGTCACGCGCGTGGCCAGTGAGGTCGGCACCGAGGGCAAGCTCGGCGGCCAGGCCCGGGTACGCGGTATGTCCGGTTCGTGGAAGGACCTGACCGAGTCCGTCAACACGATGGCGAACCGGCTCACCGCTCAGGTGCGGGACATCGCTCTCGTGACGACCGCGGTCGCGCGGGGTGATCTGTCACGCAAGGTCACCGTCCATGTCGCCGGCGAGATGCTGGAGCTGAAGAACACCGTCAACACGATGGTGGAGCAGCTGTCTTCCTTCTCCTCCGAGGTGACCCGGGTGGCCCGTGAGGTGGGCACCGAGGGCATCCTGGGCGGCCAGGCGCAGGTGCCCGGGGTGGCCGGCGTATGGAAGGAGCTGACCGACTCCGTCAACACGATGGCGGGCAACCTGACCGCGCAGGTGCGGGGGATCTCCCAGGTCACGACGGCGGTGGCGAACGGTGACCTGTCGCAGAAGGTGACGGTTCCGGCGCGTGGCGAGGTCGCTCAGCTCGCCGAGACGATCAACCAGATGACCGAGACGCTGCGGATCTTCGCGGACGAGGTCACGCGTGTGGCCAACGAGGTCGGTGGGGAAGGACGGCTCGGCGGGCAGGCGAACGTGCCGGGCGCGGCCGGTACGTGGAAGGACCTGACGGACTCCGTCAACACGGTGTTCCGGAATCTGACCACACAGGTGAGGGACATCGCCGCGGTGACGACCGCCGTGGCGAGCGGTGACCTGTCGCAGAAGGTCACCGTGGACGTGGCCGGCGAGATGCTGGAGCTGAAGAACACCGTCAACGGCATGGTGGACCAGCTGTCGGCGTTCGGTGCCGAGGTGACGCGGGTCGCGCGGGAGATCGGCGTCGAGGGTGAACTGGGCGGCCAGGCGCAGGTGTCGGGCGCGGCCGGTACCTGGAAGGACCTGACGGACTCCGTCAACACGGCGTTCCGCAACCTGACCGGTCAGGTGCGCAACATCGCCCAGGTGACGACGGCGGTGGCCAACGGTGACCTGTCGCAGAAGGTCACCGTGGACGTCTCCGGCGAGATGCTCCAGCTGAAGAACACCGTGAACACGATGGTGGACCAGCTGTCCTCGTTCGCGGACCAGGTCACGCGGATGGCCCGGGACGTGGGTACGGAGGGCCGGCTGGGCGGTCAGGCCCGGGTGGACGGTGTCTCGGGCACCTGGAAGGAGTTGACGGACTCCGTCAACTTCATGGCCGGAAACCTCACCTCGCAGGTGCGCAACATCGCCCAGGTGACGACGGCGGTGGCCAACGGTGACCTCTCGCAGAAGATCGACGTCGACGCGCGCGGGGAGATCCTCGAGCTGAAGAACACCATCAACACGATGGTCGACCAGCTCTCCGCCTTCGCGGACCAGGTGACCCGGGTCGCCCGGGACGTGGGTACCGAGGGCCGGCTCGGCGGTCAGGCGCAGGTGCCGGGCGTGGCCGGTGTGTGGCGGGACCTCACCGACTCCGTGAACGGCATGGCCGGAAACCTCACCGCCCAGGTGCGCAACATCGCTCAGGTCGCCACCGCCGTGGCCCGCGGTGACCTCTCCCAGAAGATCACCGTGGACGCGCGCGGGGAGATCCTGGAGCTGAAGAACACGCTGAACACGATGGTCGACCAGCTGTCGTCGTTCGCCCAGGAGGTCACGCGTGTGGCCCGTGAGGTGGGCACGGAGGGCATCCTCGGCGGTCAGGCCGAGGTCCAGGGCGTCTCCGGCACCTGGAAGGACCTCACGCAGTCCGTGAACTTCATGGCGAACAACCTGACCATCCAGGTGCGCAACATCGCCGAGGTCACGACCGCGGTCGCCAAGGGCGACCTGTCCAAGAAGATCACCGTTGACGCGAAGGGCGAGATCCTCGAACTCGTCACGACCGTCAACACGATGGTCGACCAGCTGTCCAGCTTCGCCGAGCAGGTGACCCGGGTGGCCCGTGAGGTGGGTACCGAGGGCATCCTGGGCGGCCAGGCGCACGTTCCGGGTGTCACGGGCATCTGGAAGGACCTGAGCAACAACGTCAACCTGATGGCCAACAACCTGACCATGCAGGTGCGCAACATCTCCCAGGTGGCCGCGGCCGTCGCCAACGGTGACCTGACGCGTCAGGTGACGATCGAGGCGAGCGGTGAGGTGGCGCAGCTCGCCGACACCTTCAACACGATGGTGAAGACGCTGAGTTCGTTCGCCGACCAGGTCACCAAGGTGGCCCGTGAGGTGGGCACGGACGGCATCCTGGGCGGTCAGGCGCACGTACCGGGTGTGGCCGGTACGTGGAAGGACCTCACCGAGTCCGTGAACCAGATGGCGTCCAACCTGACCGGTCAGGTGCGCAACATCGCCATGGTGACCACGGCCATCGCCAAGGGTGACCTGACGAAGAAGATCGACATCGACGCCCGCGGTGAGATCCTCGAACTCAAGACGACGATCAACACGATGGTCGACCAGCTGTCCAGCTTCGCCGAGGAGGTCACCCGGGTCGCCCGCGAGGTGGGGACCGAGGGACAGCTCGGCGGTCAGGCACGCGTGCGTGACGTCGACGGCACCTGGCGGGATCTCACCGAGTCGGTGAACGAGATGGCCGGGAACCTGACCCGGCAGGTGCGCGCCATCGCGCGCGTGGCGACCGCGGTGACCCGCGGCGACCTGAACCTGAAGATCGACGTTGACGCGTCCGGCGAGATCCAGGAACTGCAGGACTACATCAACAAGATGATCGCCAACCTGCGCGACACCACGATCGCCAACAAGGAGCAGGACTGGCTCAAGGGCAACCTCGCCCGCATCTCCGCGCTGATGCAGGGCCGCCGGGACCTCGAGGACGTGGCGTCGCTCATCATGAGCGAGTTGACACCGGTGGTCTCCGCGCAGCACGGCGCGTTCTTCCTGACGATGCCGCTGATGGAGGGCCAGGACCTCAGCGGCGACGCCGAGGACCGCTACGAGCTGCGGATGCTCGGCTCGTACGGCTACTCGATGGGCTCCATGCCGACGTCGTTCCGGCCGGGTGAGGCGCTGATCGGCACGGCCGCCAAGGAGAAGCGCACGATCCTGGTCGAGAACGCGCCGAGCGGCTATCTGAAGATCTCCTCCGGGCTCGGCGAGGCCCCGCCCGCGCAGGTGATCGTGTTGCCGGTCCTCTTCGAGGGCAAGGTGCTCGGCGTGATCGAGCTGGCGTCGTTCACGCCGTTCACGCAGATCCAGAAGGACTTCCTCAACCAGATCGCCGAGATGATCGCGACCAGCGTCAACACCATCTCGGTCAACACCAAGACCGAGCAGCTGCTGAAGCAGTCGCAGGAGCTGACCGAGCAACTCCGTGAGCGGTCGGCGGAGTTGGAGAACCGGCAGAAGGCGCTGCAGGCCTCCAACGCCGAACTGGAGGAGA
Source organism: Streptomyces sp. NPDC001450 (assembly GCF_053597295.1). Taxonomy (NCBI): domain Bacteria; kingdom Bacillati; phylum Actinomycetota; class Actinomycetes; order Kitasatosporales; family Streptomycetaceae; genus Streptomyces; species Streptomyces sp. NPDC001450. The sequence continues at coordinate 221,822 of NZ_JBSFHY010000012.1, read as the reverse complement.
AGGCCGAGCTGCTGGCCCGGCAGAACCGGGACATCGAGGTGAAGAACACCGAGATCGAGGAGGCCCGGCAGGTCCTGGAGGAGCGCGCCGAGCAGCTCGCGGTGTCGATGCGCTACAAGAGCGAGTTCCTCGCCAACATGTCGCACGAGCTGCGTACGCCGCTCAACTCGCTGCTGATCCTGGCCAAGCTGCTCGCCGACAACGCGGACACCAACCTCACCCCGAAGCAGGTGGAGTTCGCCGAGACCATCCACGGCGCGGGCTCCGATCTGCTCCAGCTGATCAACGACATCCTCGACCTGTCGAAGGTCGAGGCGGGCAAGATGGACGTCTCCCCGACGCGTATCGCGCTCGTCCAGCTCGTGGACTACGTGGAGGCCACTTTCCGGCCGTTGACCGCGGAGAAGGGCCTGGACCTGTCCGTGCGGGTCTCCCCGGAGCTGCCCGCGACCCTGCACACCGACGAGCAGCGGCTGCTGCAGGTGCTGCGGAACCTGCTGTCGAACGCGGTGAAGTTCACCGACTCCGGGTCGGTGGAGCTGGTGATCCGGCCCGCCGGTGCCGGTGTGCCGCAGGTCATCCGTGAGCAGTTGCTGGAGGCCGGCTCGCTCGGTGATCCGGACGCGCCGCTGATCGCGTTCTCGGTGACCGACACCGGTATCGGTATCGCGGCCGGCAAGATGCGGGTGATTTTCGAGGCGTTCAAGCAGGCGGACGGCACGACCAGCCGCAAGTACGGCGGCACGGGCCTCGGCCTGTCGATCTCGAGGGAGATCGCGCAGCTGCTCGGCGGTGAGATCCACGCGCAGAGCGAGCCGGGCCGCGGCTCGACGTTCACGCTGTACCTTCCGCTGCACCCGAGCGAGCTGCCGCCACAGGGCTACCAGCAGTCGGTGACCCCGCTGGCGGCCGGCGAGCTGGTCGCCTCCGCGGCCGAGCCGTCGTCGGAGCTGTCCGCCGTGGAGATCGAGACGCCGGCGGAGGTGAAGTCGTACCAGGAGACGCAGAACGGCGCCGCCGCGCTCTTCCGGCGCCGCCGCCGTAGCCTGCTGCCGGCCGAGCAGCGGCCCGAGCAGTGGGCGACGGTCGGCGAGCTGGAGAGCACGCCGCAGCCGGCCCGCGCGATGCGGTTCGGAGGCGAGAAGGTGCTGATCGTCGACGACGACATCCGCAACGTGTTCGCGCTCACCAGCGTCCTGGAGCAGCACGGGCTGTCGGTGTTGTACGCCGAGAACGGCCGCGAGGGCATCGAGGTGCTGGAGCAGCACGACGACGTGGCGGTCGTGCTGATGGACATCATGATGCCCGAGATGGACGGGTATGCGACGACCACGGCGATCCGCAGGATGCCGCAGTTCGCCGGGCTGCCGATCATCGCGCTGACCGCGAAGGCGATGAAGGGCGACCGGGAGAAGGCGATCGAGTCGGGGGCCTCCGACTACGTGACGAAGCCGGTCGATCCGGACCATCTGCTGGCGGTCATGCGGCAGTGGATGCGTGAGGAGTGACGGGGTGACCAGCGCGGATGTGAACGGTGCGGGAACCCTGGGTGTGTATATGGAGTTGTCGTTCCGAGGGGGCCGGGGGCGTGCGGGAATCCCGGATTCCGGGAACTTTCCGGTCTCTCGCCGCGTTTCCGTTGCGTGCACAGTGACATCGCGGTGACAGGGTGTGGCGACAGGCGGGGTGCGGCTACGATGACCGGCACAAGGACGGGCGGCGAAAGGGAGTCGTCCCCTGGGGCGGCGCCCGGTGTACCGCCGGGGCGAGGAGGGCGGGCCATGGTGCAGAAGGCCAAGATCCTCCTGGTCGATGACCGGCCGGAGAATCTGCTGGCGCTGGAGGCCATCCTCTCTGCGCTCGATCAGACACTGGTGCGGGCATCGTCCGGGGAGGAAGCGCTCAAAGCACTGCTCACGGACGACTTCGCGGTCATTCTGCTGGATGTCCAGATGCCGGGCATGGACGGTTTCGAGACCGCCGCGCACATCAAGCGGCGGGAGCGGACCCGGGACATCCCGATCATCTTCCTCACCGCGATCAACCACGGCCCCCACCACACCTTCCGGGGCTATGCGGCGGGCGCGGTCGACTACATCTCCAAGCCGTTCGACCCGTGGGTGCTGCGCGCGAAGGTGTCCGTCTTCGTCGAGCTGTACATGAAGAACTGCCAGCTGCGGGAGCAGGCGGCTCTGCTGCGGCTCCAGTTGGAGGGCGGTGGCAAGGGCGCGGTCGGCGGCAAGGAGTCGGCCGGGCTGCTCGCCGAGCTGTCCGCGCGGCTCGCGGCCGTCGAGGAGCAGGCGGAGGCGCTGTCCAAGCAGCTGGACGACGAGTCCGCGGACGCGGCCGCGGTGGCCACGGCCGCCCATCTGGAACGCAAACTCACCGGGTTGCGCCGCGCGCTCGACGCCCTGGAGCCCGGCGCGGGCAGCGGCGCCACGTCGGTGCCGACGCAGAACTGACGAATGCCGGGGGCGCAGTTGCCCATGAGCGTCCGTCAGCTCCGCGCCCCGGCAAGGGCGACACGAACGGGTGAAGCAGTGGGCACGCGTGTCCACTGTCGTCTCCCCCGGTAACCTCACACCCATGGCCTCACGTCCCTCCGCAGCCAAGAAGCAGCCCGCGAAGAAGGCGGCCGCTCCCGCGAAGGCTCCGGCGAAGAAGGCCGCAGCGAAGAAGGCCCCGGCCAAGAAGGCGCCCGCCAAGAAGACCCCGGCGAAGAAGGCCGCGCCCCCCAAGCCGGCACCGAATCCCACGGGGGGTGTGTACCGGCTCGTGCGCGCCGTCTGGCTCGGTCTCGCGCACGCGGTCGGCGCCGTCTTCCGGGGCATAGGGCAAGGCGCGAAGAACCTCGACCCGGCCCACCGCAAGGACGGCGTCGCGCTGCTGCTCTTCGGCGTCGCGCTGATCGTCGCCGCCGGTACGTGGGCCGATCTGCGAGGTCCCGTCGGCGACCTGGTGGAGATCCTGGTCACCGGCGCCTTCGGCCGGCTCGACCTGCTGGTGCCGATACTGCTCGCGGTGATCGCCGTACGGTTCATCCGGCACCCGGAGAAGCCGGAGGCCAACGGCCGGATCGTGATCGGTCTGTCCGCGCTTGTCATCGGCGTGCTCGGCCAGGTCCACATCGCGTGCGGCTCGCCCGCCCGCGGCGACGGCATGCAGGCCATAAGGGACGCCGGCGGTCTCATCGGCTGGGCGGCGGCGACCCCGCTGACGTACACCATGAGCGAGGTGCTCGCCGTACCGCTGCTGGTGCTGCTGACGATCTTCGGTCTGCTGGTGGTGACCGCCACCCCGGTCAACGCCATCCCGCAGCGGCTGCGCGCGCTCGGCGTGCGCCTGGGCCTGGTGCCCGACCCGGAGGAGTACGAGCCCTCCGATGACGAGGCGCGCTATGAGGAGCAGTGGCGCGAGTCGCTGCCCGCGCGCCCTCGCAAGCGCAGGAGCGCCCCCAAGGCGTACGACCCCGACAGCGCCGAGGAGGAGGCCCTCTCGCAGCGCCGCGGTCGCCCCAGGCGCTCCGCGGTACCCCAGCCCGATCTGCAGCGCCAGATGGACGCGGTGGACGTCGCGGCCGCGGCCGCTGCCGCCCTCGACGGTGCCGTCCTGCACGGCATGCCGCCGTCCCCGCTCGTCGCCGACCTCACCCAGGGCGTGAGCGTGGGCGACCGCGAGGAGACCACACCGGTACCCGCGCCGTCGCCGGAGCCCACGCCGGCGCCGGTTCCGGCCGCGCGGCCCAAGCAGGAGAAGCTGGAGGTCGCGAGCGTCCCCGACCTCACGAAGGCGGCCCCCGAGGAGCCCCGAGACCTGCCCGCGCGCGCGGAGCAGCTCCAGCTCTCCGGGGACATCACCTACGCGCTGCCGTCGCTGGACCTCCTCACCCGCGGAGGCCCCGGCAAGGCCCGCAGTGAGGCGAACGACGCGATCGTCAACGCCCTGCGCAACGTCTTCTCCGAGTTCAAGGTGGACGCCGACGTCACCGGGTTCACCCGGGGCCCGACGGTCACCCGCTACGAGGTCCAGCTCGGCCCCGCCGTGAAGGTGGAGCGGATCACCGCGCTGACCAAGAACATCGCGTACGCCGTGGCCAGCCCGGACGTGCGGATCATCAGCCCCATCCCGGGCAAGTCCGCGGTCGGCATCGAGATCCCGAACACCGACCGGGAGATGGTCAACCTCGGTGACGTGCTGCGCCTCGCGGAGTCCGCCGAGGACGACGACCCGATGCTGGTCGCCTTCGGCAAGGACGTCGAGGGCGGGTACGTGATGCACTCGCTGGCGAAGATGCCGCACATGCTCGTGGCCGGTGCGACCGGTTCCGGCAAGTCCTCGTGCATCAACTGCCTGATCACCTCGGTCATGATGCGGGCGACTCCGGAGGACGTCCGGATGATCCTGGTCGACCCCAAGCGCGTCGAGCTGACCGCGTACGAGGGCATCCCGCACCTGATCACGCCGATCATCACCAACCCCAAGCGGGCCGCCGAGGCGCTGCAGTGGGTCGTACGCGAGATGGACCTGCGCTACGACGACCTGGCCGCGTTCGGCTTCCGCCACATCGACGACTTCAACCAGGCCATCCGCGACGGCAAGGTGAAGCTGCCCGAGGGCAGCGAGCGCGAGCTGCAGCCGTACCCGTACCTGCTGGTGATCGTGGACGAGCTGGCCGACCTGATGATGGTCGCGCCGCGGGACGTCGAGGACGCGATCGTGCGCATCACGCAGCTCGCGCGCGCGGCCGGCATCCACCTGGTGCTCGCCACCCAGCGCCCGTCGGTCGACGTGGTCACCGGCCTGATCAAGGCCAACGTGCCCTCCCGGCTGGCGTTCGCGACCTCCTCGCTCGCCGACTCCCGGGTCATCCTCGACCAGCCCGGCGCCGAGAAGCTCATCGGCAAGGGCGACGGGCTGTTCCTGCCGATGGGCGCGAACAAGCCGACCCGTATGCAGGGCGCGTTCGTGACCGAGGCCGAGGTCGCGGTCGTCGTGCAGCACTGCAAGGACCAGATGGCACCGGTCTTCCGGGACGACGTCACCGTGGGCACCAAGCAGAAGAAGGAGATCGACGAGGACATCGGCGACGACCTCGACCTGCTGTGCCAGGCGGCCGAGCTGGTGGTCTCCACCCAGTTCGGGTCGACGTCCATGCTCCAGCGCAAGCTGCGCGTGGGCTTCGCCAAGGCCGGGCGGCTCATGGACCTGATGGAGTCCCGGAACATCGTCGGGCCCAGCGAGGGCTCCAAGGCACGTGACGTTCTTGTGAAACCTGACGAACTGGACGGCGTGCTCGCGCTGATTCGCGGGGAGTCTGACGGGTAGGTCAGCGGGCCGCCCGGCGTGTCGGGTTTACGCCGGGTGGCGGCACGACCGTGATCCACCCGTTAGTGAACCGCGAGCAACCGTTTCCCTTTGTCGCACGTCAAGTTGAGCGAGAGGACAGGTTCGGGGCTCCCTGTGGGCTTTGCGTCTGGCCCGCCGTTGGGATGAGCGGCCTTTCCGATGGCGTACAAATCGCACCGCCCGGTCGCCCCACTCTTTCGCACCCCCCTAGACTGAACCTCCAGCACAGGTGGCTCACACGCTCGAAAGGCGCCCCCGTGTCCATCGGCAACTCCCCTGAAGACGAGCGTCCGTTCCAGGACGTGTCCGAGGAAGCCCGTCCCTCCGTGGGACGCGCCCTGAAGCAGGCACGTATCGAGGCCGGGCTCACCGTCGACGACGTCAGCAGTGCCACTCGTGTCCGTGTCGCCATCGTGCACGCCATCGAGGCGGACGACTTCGCCCCCTGCGGCGGCGACGTGTACGCCCGTGGGCACATCCGCACGCTGGCCAGGGCCGTACACCTCGACCCCGCATCGCTGGTCGCGCAGTACGACGCCGCGCACGGCGGGCGGCCCGCACCCACTCCGGCGGCGCCCCTGTTCGAGGCGGAACGTATCCGCCCCGAGCGACGCGGGCCCAACTGGACCGCGGCCATGGTCGCCGCGATCGTCGCCGTCGTCGGCTTCGTCGGGTTCACCGCCTTCAAGGGCGGCGACAGCGGGAGCGACGCCAAGTCGCAGGTGGCCGACGGCGCCACCTCGCCCACGCCCAGCAAGGCCGCCTCGCCCACGCCCAAGAAGGACAAGCCCGGCGCACCGACCTCCGAGGCGTCCGACAGCGCAATCGCGGCCGCCCCGCAGGACAAGGTGACCGTCCAGGTCAGTGCGGCGGGCGGGCGAAGCTGGATCTCCGCCAAGGACCACAACGGCCGGATGCTCTTCGACGGGCTGCTGAAGAAGGGCGAGTCCAAGACCTTCCAGGACAGCTCCAAGATCAACCTTATCCTCGGTGACGCCGGCGCGATCCAGCTCTACGTCAACGGAAAGAAGATCGAGGACAACTTCCAGCCGGGCGCTGTGGAACGCCTCACGTACACGAAGGGCGACCCCGAGGCCGGATGACGGGCCCTTGGGGGAGCGACACGAAGGGGTTGGCCAAGATCGGCCAACCCCTTCGACGTGGGGTGTCGGACAGACGAAGTAGTCTTGAGCCCATGCCTGAACGCCGTACCGTCGCTCTCGTCACTCTTGGCTGCGCCCGTAACGAGGTGGACTCGGAGGAGCTCGCAGGCCGTTTGGAGGCGGACGGCTGGCAGCTCGTCGAGGACGCCGCGGACGCCGACGTCGCCGTGGTCAACACCTGTGGCTTCGTCGAAGCCGCCAAGAAGGACTCCGTCGACGCCCTGCTGGAGGCCAACGACCTCAAGGACCACGGCAGAACCCAGGCCGTCGTGGCGGTGGGCTGCATGGCCGAGCGGTACGGCAGGGAACTCGCCGAGGCGCTGCCCGAGGCCGACGGCGTGCTCGGCTTCGACGACTACGCCGACATCTCCGACCGCCTGCAGACCATCCTGTCCGGCGGCATCCACGCCTCCCACACCCCGCGTGACCGGCGCAAGCTGCTGCCGATCAGCCCGGCCGAGCGGCAGGAGTCGGCCGCCTCCGTCGCGCTGCCCGGCCACGGCCCGTCCGACCTCCCGGAGGGGGTCGCGCCCGCCTCCGGCCCCCGTGCGCCCCTGCGCCGCCGCCTGGACGGCTCCCCGGTCGCCTCGGTCAAGCTCGCCTCCGGCTGCGACCGGCGCTGCTCCTTCTGCGCCATCCCGTCCTTCCGCGGCTCCTTCATCTCCCGCCGTCCGAGCGACGTGCTGAACGAGACGCGGTGGCTGGCCGAGCAGGGCGCGAAGGAGATCATGCTGGTCTCCGAGAACAACACCTCCTACGGCAAGGACCTGGGCGACATCCGCCTGCTGGAGTCCCTGCTGCCGGAGCTGGCCGAGGTCGACGGCATCGAGCGGGTGCGGGTGAGCTACCTCCAGCCGGCCGAGATGCGCCCCGGCCTGATCGACGTCCTGACGTCCACCCCGAAGGTCGTCCCCTACTTCGACCTGTCCTTCCAGCACTCCGCGCCCGACGTGCTGCGCGCCATGCGCCGCTTCGGCGACACCGACCGCTTCCTGGAGCTGCTGGACACCATCCGCGGCAAGGCCCCCGAGGCCGGCGTGCGCTCCAACTTCATCGTCGGCTTCCCCGGCGAGAGCGAGTCGGACCTGGCCGAGCTGGAGCGCTTCCTGAACGGCGCCCGGCTGGACGCCATCGGTGTCTTCGGCTACTCCGACGAGGAGGGCACGGAGGCGGCGACGTACGAGAACAAGCTCGACGAGGACGTCGTCGCCGAGCGCCTGGCCCGTATCTCCCGGCTCGCCGAGGATCTCGTCTCGCAGCGCGCCGAGGAGCGTGTCGGCGAGACCGTGCGCGTCCTCGTGGAGTCCGTGGACGAGGAGGAGGGCGTGTACGGCCGTGCCGCGCACCAGGCGCCGGAGACGGACGGCCAGGTGCTGCTGACGAGCGGCGAGGGCCTGAGCGTCGGACGTATGGTCGAGGCGAAGGTGGTCGGTACGGAAGGTGTCGACCTGGTTGCCGAGCCGCTGACCGGCTCGCTCGCGTGTAGTGAGGAGGCGGGCAGATGACCGGAGTCCCGGCATCCGCCGCGGGCGGCTCCTCCGGCGCGCAGGGCGCGCAGGGTTCCGCCGCCGCTGCCGACGGCGCTGTTTCCGAGGTCTCCGGTTCTGCTTCCGACTCCGCTGCCGAAGATGTGAAGCCCGCGCGCGGCGCGAAGATCGCGGCCGCGGCCGTCAACCAGGCCAGCCTGTGGAACGTCGCCAATCTGCTGACCATGCTCCGGCTGGTGCTGGTGCCCGGTTTCGTGGCGCTGATGCTGGCGGACGGCGGTTACGACCCGGCCTGGCGCTCGCTGGCCTGGGCGGCCTTCGCCGTCGCCATGATCACCGACCTGTTCGACGGGCATCTGGCACGCACCTACAACCTGGTCACCGACTTCGGGAAGATCGCCGACCCCATCGCCGACAAGGCGATCATGGGGGCGGCGCTCATCTGTCTGTCCGCCCTGGGCGATCTGCCGTGGTGGGTGACGGCCGTGATCCTCGGCCGGGAACTCGGCATCACGCTGATGCGTTTTCTGGTCATTCGCTACGGCGTGATCCCCGCGAGCCGGGGCGGCAAGCTCAAGACGCTCACCCAGGGCGTGGCCGTCGGGATGTACGTCCTGGCACTGACGGGGTGGCTGGCCACCCTGAGGTTCTGGGTGATGGCCGTGGCGGTCGTCCTCACCGTCGTCACCGGCCTCGACTACGTGAGACAAGCCATTGTGCTGCGCCGGCAGGGAATCGCCGAGCGCGCGGCCGCGTTGGAGGAGAAGGAAGCGTGAGTTCCCCGGCCACCGAACTGGTGCGACTACTGACCGTGAGGGGCGAGAGCCTCGCCGTCGCGGAGTCGCTCACCGGTGGCCTCGTCGCGGCGGAGATCACGGCCGTCCCCGGGGCGTCCAAGGTCTTCCGGGGTTCGGTCACCGCCTACGCCACCGGGCTGAAGCACGAGCTGCTCGGGGTCGACGCCACTCTGCTGGCGGCGCATGGGGCGGTGGATCCGCAGGTCGCGGCCCAGATGGCGGCCGGGGTCCGCAAGGCCCTGGGAGCCGACTGGGGTATCGCGACGACCGGGGTCGCCGGGCCCGAACCGCAGGACGGCAAGCCCGTCGGGACGGTCTTCGTGGCCGTCGACGGACCGCTCACCTCCGACTCCGGTTCTGCCGGTGGCGGAAAAGTGGCGGCCCTGCGGTTGAACGGCGACCGTGCGGAAATTCGTATGGAGAGTGTACGGAGCGTACTCGCACTGCTTCTGAGGGAGCTTGCGGGCGAACAGACCGGGAATGAGCGGGCACAGGATACGGAACGGAACGGGGGGTTTTGATGTTTACAGCCCTGAGTGAACACGACATCGCTCCCCGCACGGCCGCGGCGCGAGGCGGTACGGTGGGGCGAGAAGGATGCGGCTACGCGGTCCGAGGAGGGAGCCACCGATGATTCTGCTCCGTCGCCTGCTTGGTGACGTGCTGCGTCGGCAGCGCCAACGCCAGGGCCGTACTCTGCGCGAAGTCTCCTCGTCCGCCCGAGTCTCACTCGGCTATCTCTCCGAGGTGGAGCGGGGGCAGAAGGAGGCTTCCTCTGAGCTGCTCTCCGCCATCTGCGACGCGCTGGACGTACGGATGTCGGAACTGATGCGAGAGGTGAGCGACGAACTGGCGCTCGCCGAGCTGGCCCAGTCCGCCGCGGCCACCGAGCCCGTGCCCACGCCGGTCCGTCCGGTGCTGGGTTCCGTGTCGGTGACCGGCGTGCCACCGGAACGGGTGACCATCAAGGCGCCCGCCGGTGCGGTCGCCGCGTGACGTCCGTGTGCGCGGCTTAGCGACCCGGAAGGTGTGAGGCCCCGGCCGGGCTTCCCCAGGCAGACCTGGGGAAGCCCGGCCGGGGCTTCTGTACGCTCCGAACGTGTGATTCGCGTCTCTTTTGCCTCCATTTGCCGGTATTCGGTGAGGCGGTCATCGTGGAGGGACGTGTCGGCGCCGAAATCACCGGAGGAAGTGGATGTACGTCGTGAAGAGCCCGCTGCCCGATGACGATCTGAAGACCGTTTCCGAGGCGCTGCACGGTGCCCTGGTCGACCTGGTGGACCTCTCGCTGGTCGCCAAGCAGATCCACTGGAACATCGTCGGACCCCGCTTCCGGTCCATCCATCTCCAGCTCGACGAGGTCGTCGGCTCCGCCCGCACGCACTCCGACACGGTGGCCGAGCGGGCGTCCGCCCTCGGTGTCCCGCCCGACGGGCGCGCGGCCACGGTGGCCTCCAGCAGCGGCATCGAGACCGCTCCGGCCGGCTGGATCAAGGACACGGACGCGGTCCGCACGATGGTGGACGCCCTCGGCGCGGTGATCACCCGGATGCGGGAGCGGGTCCAGGCGACCGGCGAGGCGGATCCGGTGTCCCAGGACATCCTCATCGGGATCACTGCGGACCTGGAGAAGCATCACTGGATGTTCCAGGCGGAGAACGCCTGAGCGTGTCGGAGTGCCCGGTGTTGCATCGGTGAGCCCTCGGTGCGCCTCCCGTGCGGGTCACGAGGCGTTCTAGCTTCCCGCTGGAGGTGGCGGCCATGGTGGGGCGGATACTGCGCTGGGGGCCCGTGCTCGGGCTGGGGGCGGTGTGGTGGTGGGCGGTGCTGCGGATCGCCGTGGGGTCCGGCGCCGGGGTGCTCGAAGGGGCCGTCGCGGTCAGCGGGTGGGGGCTGAGCGTGCTGCCGGTGCACTGTGTGCCCAAGAGACGTGCGGTGGGAGCCGTGGAAACGGGGCGGTGGGCCGCCGCCTGGCGGGCGGAGGCCGCTACCAGGGCATCGCCACGCCCCCGTTCGGACGCAGGATCTGACCCGTCGTGAACGCCGACGCGTCCGACGCCAGATGGAGCACCGTGTGCGCGACGTCGTCCGGCTCACCGACCCGGCCCAGCGGCGACATCCGGGCCATCAGGAACTCGGTGTGCGCCTGGACGTCCCGGTCGTGACGGTCCGTCATGGGCGTCCGGATCCAGCCCGGCGCGACCGCGTTGACCCGGATACCGTGCCGGCCGACCTCGGTGGCCAGCGTCTTCGTCAGCTGCACCACGGCCGCCTTCGCCGCGCCGTAACAGAGCAGTCCGGGGCCGCCCGTGTCGACCGCGCCGGAGGCCATGGTGACGATGCTGCCCCGGATGTCGTGGGCGAGCATCAGCCGGGCCGCCTCCTGGCAGGCGTACAGCACGCCCTTGAAGTTGACGTTCAGGACCCGGTCCAGGTCCTCGTCCCGGGTCTCGAGGACCGGGCTGCTGTGCATGATCCCGGCGATCGCGGCCATGACGTCCAGGCGTCCGCAGAAACGGACGGCCGCCGCGAGGGCGGTCCGGTCGGTGACGTCGACGACGTGCGTACGGGCCGTGCCGCCGCGGTCCTCGATCAGCTTGGCCGTGCCCTGCAGGCCGTCCGCGTCCAGGTCGGCGCAGTGCACCGCGGCTCCCGCCGCCGCGAGCAGGACCGCGGAGGCCCGGCCGATGCCGCCGGCGGCTCCGGTGACGAACGCGGTGCGTCCGGTGAGGTCGTACGCCTTGAGGGGCATACAGCGACGGTACGAGCATTTCTGACGGACCGTCAATTAGTCGGACGGGGATAACGGTTACGCCACTGCTGTGCCGTCCCCGGCGCCGGTGCGGGGCCCGTCTGGCAGGTCGGGCACCAGTAGGTGGGGCGCTCCTGGGATCCGTCGCCCTGGTCGGCCACCCGGACCGGGGTGCGGCAGCGCAGGCAGGGGCGGGATGCGCGGCCGTACACGAACAGGTCCTGCCGGTGCAGGCCCGTGGTCTGGCGGACCGGGCGGTCGCGGTTGGCCTCCAGGAGCTTCTTGGCGAGGGCGGGAAGCCTGGCGGCACGGTCCGCGGGCAGGGCGCCGACCGGCAGCCAGGGCGTCACGCCGAGCAGGAAGCACAGCTCGCTCTTGTAGACGTTGCCGATGCCGGCGAGATTGCGCTGGTCGAGCAGGGCCACGCCGATGGGGCGGGCCGGGTCCGCGAGGAGGTTGGCCAGGGCGCGCTCGGGGTCCCAGTCCGGGCCGAGCAGGTCGGGGCCGAGATGGCCGACGACGCGCTCCTCCTCGCCGGTGCGCAGGAACTCCAGCACCTGGAGGCGATAGCCGACGGCGGTGCGATCGGCGGTGCCGAGGATCGCCCGGATCTGGTGCGCCGGGCCGCCCCGCCAGCGCTCGCCCGAGTCGTACACCTTCCAGGCGCCCTCCATGCGCAGGTGCGTGTGGAGGGTCAGGTCGCCCTCGAAGCGGGTGAGCAGGTGTTTGCCGCGCGGGATCGTGCCCAGGACCGTACGGCCCGTGAGGTCGACCGTCGCGTATTTCGGCACCCGGAAGTCGCTGCGGGTCAGGACCTTGCCCGCGAGGGCGTCGTGCAGCCGCCTCGCGGCCTGCCAGACCGTGTCACCTTCGGGCATGCGTCAAGCGTGCCACGGTGGGGTGACGTGCGACGCCGTGCCCGGGGCCACCGTGCTCAGGCCCTCAGGCGCAGACCGCGCGGGGTCGCGATGAAGCCCGCTGCCTCCAGCAGGGTCCCCAGGGGAGAGGTCAGGGCCTGGGCGCCGTTGATCCGCTCCACCGTGACCGTGCCGAGCGAGCCCGCGCGGGCGGCCGCGGCCAGGGCCTCCGCGGCCGTACGCAGCCGTGGGTCGTCGGTGGCGGCGGCGTCCGGGTCGGAGGGCCAGGCCAGCAGCGTCCTGCCACCGCGCTCCATGTACAGCGTCAGCTCGCCCTCCACCAGCACGACCAGGGAGCCCGCCTTGCGGCCCGGCTTGTGCCCCGCTCCGTTCGGCGGCTCGGGCCAGGGGAGCGCCGCGCCGTAGGCGCTGGCGGGGTCGGCCGCGGCGAGGACCACGGAGCGGGGGTCGGGGGACGACGAGCGCGAACTGCGGTCGCCGAAGCCGCGGTTCGCCGGTGAGCCGTACGGGGAGGCCGCGCCGCCGCCACGGGGGCCGCCGTAGCCGGGGGAGGCGAAGGGGTCGGTGGGAGCGAGGTCGCGGGGGGAGACGTACTCGTCGGCGCGACGGTTCTCCGGCGGCCAGGTGAAGTCGCCGGGCGTGGCCGGGTGGTCCTCGGGGGGCCAGGTGAAGTCGCCGTCGAGGCCGGGGTGGGCGAGTCCGGCGTCGGCCTGGTCGAAGACGTTGGGGGTGGTGTGGCAGCCGTCGAGGAAGTGCGGGTTTTTGCTGCCGAAGCCGTTGGGGACGGCCGGGGCGGGCAGGCCCTCGCCGCGTTCGCGGGCGTTGGACACCGCGCGGAGGCGGTCGACCGCGCCGTCCATCGCGAACTGGGCGGCGCCCAGGCCCTCGACCACGTAGCCGCGCCGCGCCTGACCGCTCTCCTCGAACGCCGACAGCACGCGGTACACCGCCGAGAAGCCGCCCTCGACGCCCTCCGCGGCGACCGCTCCCCGGGTGACCACGCCATGCCGGTCGAGGAGGGTGCGGGCCAGCGCGTGGGCGCGCACGGTGGTGTCCGGTTCGGACGCGGGGAGCAGCGCCCAGCGGCCGGCCACCGTCGGCGGGCCGGTGCGGGAGGCAGGGCGGGCGGCGGCCGTCAGGGAGCCGTAGCGGCCGCGCGGGACGGTGCGCTTGGCGCGGTGCGCCGTCGAGCCCGCCGTACGGCCCGAGCCCAGCAGGGAGCGCATCGGGGCGAGGGTGTCGTTGGTGAGCCGCCCCGACCACGCCAGGTCCCACAGGGCGTCGGCCAGCTGGGGGTCGGTGGCGTCGGGATGGGTGGTGGCGCGGACCTGGTCGGCGATCTGGCGGAAGAACAGGCCGTAGCCGCCGGAGAGGGCGTCCAGGACGGACTGGTGGAGCGCGGTCAGCTCCAGGGGATGCGGCGGCGGCAGGAGCAGCGGGGCCGCGTCCGCCATGTACAGGGAGACCCAGCCGTCCTTGCCGGGCAGGGCGCCCGCTCCGGCCCACACCACCTCGCCGGCGGAGGTGAGTTCGTCGAGCATCGACGGCGTGTAGTTCGCCACGCGGGAGGGCAGGACCAGCTTCTCCAGCGCGGAAGCCGGTACGGCGGCGCCCTGCAACTGCTCGATGGCGCGCACCAGTCCGTCGATGCCACGCAGCCCGTGGCCCTTGCCGATGTGCTGCCACTGCGGCAGGAACTGCGCCAGGGCGGCCGGCGACACCGGCTCCAGCTCGTGCCGCAGCGCGGCCAGGGAGCGGCGGCGCAGCCGGCGCAGTACGGCGGCGTCGCACCACTCCTGGCCGATGCCCGCCGGATGGAACTCGCCCTGTACGACACGGCCGTTCGCGGCGAGCCGCTGCAGGGCGCCCTCGGTGACCGCCACGCCCAGGCCGAAGCGGGCCGCCGCGGTGGCCGAGGTGAAGGGGCCGTGGGTGCGGGCGTAGCGTGCGAGGAGGTCGCCGAGCGGGTCCTTCACCGGCTCGGTGAAGGCCTCGGGGACGCCGACCGGCAGCGCCGTGCCGAGCGCGTCGCGCAGCCGGCCCGCGTCCTCGACGGCCGCCCAGTGGTCTCTGCCCGCGACGCGGACCCGGATGGCCCGGCGGGCGGCGGCCAGCTCCCGTGCCCACTGCGGCTCGGCGCCCCGCTCGGCCAGTTCGGCGTCGGCCAGCGGGCCGAGCAGGCGCAGCACGTCGGCCACGCCCTCCACGTCCTTGACGCGCCGGTCCTCCGTCAGCCACTGCAGCTCGCGCTCCAGCTCGGCCAGCACCTCCGCGTCGAGCAGCTCGCGCAGCTCCGCCTGGCCCAGCAGCTCGGCCAGCAGCCGGGAGTCCAGGGACAGCGCGGCGGCGCGGCGCTCGGCGAGCGGGGAGTCGCCCTCGTACAGGAACTGGGCGACGTACCCGAACAGGAGGGAGCGAGAGAAGGGGGACGGCTCCGGGGTGGTGACCTCGACCAGGCGGACCTTGCGGGACTCGATGTCGCCCATCAGCTCCACGAGGCCGGGGACGTCGAAGACGTCCTGGAGGCACTCGCGCACTGCTTCCAGGACGATCGGGAACGAGCCGAACTCGCTCGCCACCTGCAGCAGTTGGGCCGCCCGCTGGCGCTGCTGCCACAAGGGCGTGCGCTTGCCGGGGTTGCGGCGCGGCAGCAGCAGGGCGCGGGCCGCGCACTCCCGGAACCGGGAGGCGAACAGGGCGGAGCTGCCGACCTGGTCGGTGACGATCTGGTCGACCTCGCCCTTGTCGAAGGCGACGTCCGCCGCGCCCACCGGAGCATGCTCGCTGTCGACCGCCGTGCCGAGGGGGGTGCCCGCCTTCATGGGCTCCTGGTCGAGCAGGTCCAGGCCCATCAGATCGGCGTCGGGCAGGCGCAGCACGATGCCGTCGTCGGCGTGCATGACCTGCGCGTCCATGCCGTACCGCTCGGAGAGGCGGGCGCCGAGCGCGAGAGCCCAGGGGGCGTGCACCTGGGCGCCGAAGGGGGAGTGGACGACGACCCGCCAGTCGCCCAGCTCGTCGCGGAAGCGCTCGACCACGATCGTGCGGTCGTCCGGGACATGGCCGCAGGCCTCGCGCTGCTCGTCCAGGTAGGACAGGACGTTGTCCGCCGCCCACGCGTCCAGGCCCGCCGCGAGCAGGCGCAGCCGGGCGTCGTCCTTGGACAGCGAGCCGACCTCGCGCAGGAACGCGCCCACCGCGCGCCCCAGTTCGAGCGGGCGGCCCAGCTGGTCGCCCTTCCAGAACGGCAGCCTTCCCGGCACGCCCGGCGCGGGGGAGACCAGCACCCGGTCACGGGTGATGTCCTCGATGCGCCAGGAACTCGTGCCCAGCGTGAAGACGTCCCCCACCCGGGACTCGTACACCATCTCCTCGTCCAGCTCGCCGACCCGGCCGCCGCCCTTCTTCGGGTCGGAACCGGCGAGGAAGACCCCGAAGAGGCCGCGGTCGGGGATCGTGCCGCCGGAGGTGACGGCGAGGCGCTGGGCGCCCGGCCGGCCGGTGATCGTGCCGGCCACGCGGTCCCACACCACGCGCGGGCGCAGCTCGGCGAACGCGTCGGACGGGTACCGGCCCGCGAGCATGTCGAGGGTCGCCGTGAACGCCGACTCGGGCAGCGAGGCGAAGGGGGCCGCGCGGCGGACCGCGGCGAGCAGGTCGTCGAACTGCCAGGTGTCCAGTGCCGTCATGGCGACGAGCTGCTGGGCGAGCACGTCCAGCGGGTTCGCGGGGACCTTCAGGGACTCGATGGCACCGGTGCGCATCCGCTCGGTGACCACGGCCGCCTGGACCAGGTCACCCCGGTACTTGGGGAAGACCACGCCGGTGGAGACGGCGCCCACCTGGTGCCCCGCGCGGCCGACGCGCTGGAGCCCGGAGGCCACCGAGGGCGGGGACTCGACCTGCACGACGAGGTCGACGGCGCCCATGTCGATGCCCAGCTCCAGGCTGGACGTGGCGACCACGGCGGGCAGCCGGCCCGCCTTCAGGTCCTCCTCGACGAGGGCGCGCTGCTCCTTGGAGACCGAGCCGTGGTGCGCGCGGGCGATCACCGCGGGCGCGCCCTGTGCCGCGCCCGAGCCGCCCATCAGCTCGGCCGGGGCGTGATGCTCCTCCAGCGTCTCGCCGGTCGCCCGCTCGTAGGCGATCTCGTTGAGCCGGTTGCACAGCCGCTCGGCCAGGCGCCGGGAGTTGGCGAAGACGATCGTGGAGCGGTGGGCCTGTACCAGGTCGGCGATCCGCTCCTCCACGTGCGGCCAGATCGACGGCTTCTCCGCCCCCTCGTTGCCGTCGGCCGCCGGGGAGCCGCCCAGCTCACCCATGTCCTCGACCGGGACGACGACGGAGAGGTCGAACTCCTTGCCGGACTCCGGCTGGACGATCTCCACCTTGCGGCGCGGCGAGAGATACCGGGCCACCTCGTCCACCGGGCGCACGGTCGCCGACAGGCCGATCCGGCGGGCCGGCCTCGGCAGCAGCTCGTCCAGCCGCTCCAGGGACAGCGCGAGGTGCGCGCCGCGCTTGGTGCCCGCGACCGCGTGCACCTCGTCCAGGATCACCGTCTCCACGCCCGTCAGCGCGTCACGCGTGGCCGACGTGAGCATCAGGAACAGCGACTCGGGGGTGGTGATCAGGATGTCCGGCGGGCGCGTGGACAGGGCGCGCCGCTCGGCGGCCGGGGTGTCGCCGGAGCGGATGCCGACCTTCACCTCGGGCTCGGGCAGGCCCAGGCGCACGGACTCCTGACGGATACCGGTCAGCGGACTGCGCAGGTTCCGCTCGACGTCGACCGCGAGCGCCTTCAGCGGTGACACGTACAGCACCCGGCAGCGCTTCTTCGGGTCGGCGGGCGGAGGGGTCGAGGCCAGCTGGTCCAGGGCGGCGAGGAACGCGGCCAGCGTCTTGCCCGAGCCGGTGGGGGCGACCACCAGCACGTCCGAGCCCTCGCGGATGGCCTGCCACGCGCCCGCCTGAGCCGCGGTGGGCGCGGAGAACGCCCCCGTGAACCAGCCGCGGGCCGCGGGCGAGAAGCCGTCGAGGGCTCGGTGTGCGGAGCTGACCATGCCACCCATCCTGCACCCGGCCACTGACAATCGTGCTGACCTGCGGAGAACAGGCGGACGCGGGCGGTCGGCGGGTGGGACGGACAATGGCCGTATGGCGGGTTCAGCGGAGCGGGCACGGCACTGGCGGTACGAGGAGCTGCCCGGCGTCGACCTGCTGCGGGCCCACTACATCCGCAAGACCTTCGTCCGGCACACCCACGAGAACTTCGTGATCGCGGCCATCGCCGACGGTGTCGAGGTCTTCCACCACCGCGGCTCCGACGTGTCCGCCGGTGCGGGCGCCCTCGCGCTGGTCAATCCGGACACCCCGCACACGGGCCGGGCCGGCGTGCCCGAGGGCTGGCGGTACGGTGCGGTCTATCCCTCGCCCGAGGTGGTGGCCGGGATCGCGGCCGAGACCACCACGATCCGCGGCACACCCGGCTTCGTCAGCCCGGTCCTCGACGATCCGTACACCGTCCGCCTGGTCCACCAGGTGCTCCGCGCCGCCGACGAGGGCAACGCACTGGCCGCCGACACCCTGCTGCGCGTGGCCGTGACCAGGCTGCTGCGGCTCAACGGCGGGCCGCTGCCACAGCGGCCGACACGGACCTCCGGAGCGCGGACCGCGGCACGCGCGCGTGCCGTGCTGGAGGAGCGGATGGCCGCGCCGCCGACCCTGGAACGCCTCGCCACCGACCTCGGAACCAGCCCGTTCGCCCTGCTGCGGGCGTTCCGCGACGCCTACGGCATGCCGCCGCACACCTGGCTGACCGACGCCCGGGTGCGGCGTGCCCGGCTGTTGCTGGACGCGGGAACGGCGCCCGCCGAGGCGGCCGTCGCCGTCGGCTTCACCGACCAGCCGCACCTCAACCGGCACTTCACCCGGATCGTAGGCGTGCCTCCGGGCGCCTACCAGCGCGAGCGCAAGAACGTACAAGACCCGGGCTGACGGCCGCCCGTACCGTCCGGAGCGTGGCACAACAGACAGCACTCGCGGACATGGCCGCCGACAGCGCGGGAAAGCCCGACGCCGCCGTCGTACGGGACGCCCTGGGCGTCGGCGTCGCCGTCGGGCTGTCCGGGTTCGCCTTCGGGGTGACCTCGGTCGGCAGCGGACTCGGACTCCTGCAGACCTGCGCGCTCAGCCTCCTGGTGTTCACCGGCGCCTCCCAGTTCGCCCTGGTGGGTGCGCTCGCCGCCGGCGGCAACCCGTTGACGGCCGCCGCCGGCGCGTTCTTCCTGGGCGTGCGCAACGCCTTCTACGGGCTGCGGCTGTCGCAGCTGCTGGCCCTCCCGCGCGCGGTGCGGCCGTTCGCCGCCCAGTGGGTGATCGACGAGACCACGGCGGTGACCCTGGCCCAGCCGACCCGGCGGGCCGCGCGGATCGGGTTCACCGTCACCGGGCTCAGTCTCTACCTGCTGTGGAACCTCACCACGCTGCTCGGCGCGGTGGGTGCGAAGGTCATCGGAAACAGCGACGCGTGGGGCCTGGACGCGGCCGGGCCGGCGGTCTTCCTGGCCCTGCTCGCCCCGATGCTGCAGACGTCCACCGAGCGCAGGGCCGCGGGCCTCGCGATCCTGCTGGGCCTTGGCCTGCTGCCCGTCCTGCCGGCCGGCGTACCGGTCCTGGTGGCCGCGCTGGCGGCACCGGCCGTGCTGTTCGCCGAGGGCCGGCGCAGCGGTCGCACCCGACAGAACGAGCAGAACGAACCGGAGGAACCCGACGAGCCGGACGAGCCGAATGAACAGGGCGGACCGGCGGGGCCGGGCGGACGGGGCGGATCGGAGGAGGTCCGATGAACACGTGGATCGCGATCGGCGCGACCGCTCTCTGCTGCTACGCCGTCAAACTCGCCGGACTGCTCGTCCCCGCAGACGTCCTGGAGCGGCCGTTCGTCCGGCGGCTCGCCGCCCTGCTGCCCGTCGCCCTCCTCGCCGCGCTCACGGCCCAGCAGACGTTCGCCGACGGGCACACGCTCATGCTCGACGCCAGGGCCGCCGGAGTCGGTGCGGCCGCCGTGGCGTTGGTGCTGCGCGCACCGTTCCTGCTGGTCGTCGCGGCGGCCGTGGTGGTGACGGCGGGGGGGCGGGCGATCGGTGGGTGAGCGCGGCCGGGCTCAGCGCGCTCAGCGAGGTCAGCCGGGATCGGCGAGGCCGGTCTGGCTCAGCCGGGAGCCGCTGGGGTCAGCCCACGAAGCGGCCGTACGTCTTGAGGGTGCGCAGCGCCTCGATGGTCACCATGGGGCGCGCCTCCAGCGTGGGAGCCGGTGCCCAGTGGCGCCAGCGGACGGGCCAGCCACCGTCCTCCTGCTGCTCGGCGGCGAGGAAGTCCAGGGAGCGCGCCATCTCCTCGTCGGTGAACCACGCGCGCGCGAGCGAGTGCGGGCTCCTCGCGAAGTCGTGCGGGAAGTGGTGCTCTCCCGGCGCGTAGCCGGGAGCGACCGGGTGAGCGTCGAGATGATCCGGGTCCAGGGCCGCCAGCCGCTGCTCGCGCACCAGGCGGCCGAGACGGTCGGCGGCGGCCTCCGCGCGCGGGCGGTCGGTGGCGGAGTCCAGGAAGGCCACGGCGGCCTCCACCTCGTAGGGGTGGGACTTCTTCAGGGACTCCACGGCCTGCCAGCAGAAGTCGGTGGCCCGGAACAGCCAGGCGTGCCATACCTCGTTGCGGTGCAGCAGCCCGACCACAGGACCGGTGGCGAGCAGTGAGCCATGGGGGTCCCCCCGGCCGAGCGTGTTCGAGGCTGGGGGAGGGTCGTCCATGACCGGGACGAAGGGGGCCACCGGGTAGCCGCGCTGGCTGGGATGGATCGCCGGCAGGGCACCGTCCGCGGTGGAGACCGAGGTCAGATAGCGGCACACCCGCTCCACCCGCTGCCCGCCGCAGCGCCCGACGGCGTCCAGCACGCGCAGCGCGTGACCGGTGTGCAGGGGCTGGCTCACCGGGCCGCGCAGATCGGGTTCCAGTGCGTGGCCGTACCCGCCGTCCTCGTTGCGGTAGGCGTCCAGCGCCGCCTCCACCGGATCGGCGGCGCCGTTCAGGAAGTGGTACGCGAAGAGCCGCTGCTCCAGCACGCGCGCGGTGAGCCAGACGAACTGTTCGGCGCGGAAGAGCGGGGAGCGCGCCGGGGGCGTAGGGGGCGGGGAGGAAGCTCCTGTTTCGGGCATGCGACAGACCGTAGGGCGGAAAGCGGTCTCGGCAAGCGGTCCCGGGCGGGCCCCACCCCCAGGGGCGGGATACTGGAGTCATGCGGTTGACGGTCTTCTGGCAGCGGATGGCGGAACACTTCGGTCTGGGGTACGCCGACACCTTCGCGCGCGATCATGTGATGTCGGAGCTGGGCGGGCGCACGGTGCACGAGGCGCTGGACGCCGGCTGGGAGGCCAAGGACGTGTGGCGCGTGGTCTGCTCGGTCATGAACGTGCCCGGGGAGCAGCGCTGACCGGGCACGAAGACCCCGGGCGGGCAACGGGTTGTCGGCGGCGTGGGCGACACTTGGCCCGTGGCACCCACTGACGAGACCGTGCCGGTCGACCGGCACGCAGCATCCCCGACCGCTACGACGACGCCCGACCGGCCCCCGGCCGACGCCGCCGCGCCGGGCGGCCGCATGCCGCGCTGGCTGCCGCGCGCCATGGTGCTCGCGCTCGCGCTCATAGCCGCCTTCCAGCTGGGCAGCTGGGCCTTCCACCAGCTGACCGGGCTGTTGATCAACATATTGATCGCGTTCTTCCTGGCCCTCGCCATCGAGCCCGCGGTGAGCTGGATGGCCGGCCGCGGCATGCGCAGGGGACTCGCCACCTTCCTCGTCTTCCTCGGCCTGGTGATCGTGACCGCCGGCTTCATCACGTTGCTCGGCTCGATGCTGGCCGGCCAGATCATCAAGATGGTCGAGGGCTTCCCCGGCTACCTGGACTCGGTCATCAACTGGATCAACGAGACGTTCCACACGGACCTGAGGCGCGTGGACGTCCAGGAGGGCCTGCTGCACTCCGACTGGCTGCGCAAGTACGCGCAGAACAGCGCGGCCGGAGTGCTCGACGTGTCCGCCCAGGTGCTCGGCGGCCTCTTCCAGTTGCTGACGGTCACGCTGTTCTCGTTCTACTTCGCCGCCGACGGCCCCCGGCTGCGCCGCGCGCTGTGCTCCGTCCTGCCGCCCGCGCGCCAGACGGAGGTGCTGCGGGCCTGGGAGATCGCCGTCGACAAGACGGGCGGCTATCTCTACTCGCGGGGCCTGATGGCGCTCATCTCCGGGATAGCGCACTACATCCTGTTCCAGGCCCTGAGCGTGCCGTACGCGCCTGTGCTCGGTGTCTGGGTGGGCCTCGTCTCGCAGTTCATCCCAACCATCGGCACCTACCTCGCGGGTGCGCTGCCGATGCTGATCGCGTTCACCGTGAACCCCTGGTACGCGGTGTGGGTGCTGATCTTCGTCGTGGTCTACCAGCAGTTCGAGAACTACATGCTGCAGCCCAAGCTGACCGCCAAGACCGTCGACATCCACCCGGCCGTCGCCTTCGGCTCGGTGATCGCGGGCACCGCGCTGCTGGGCGCGGTCGGCGCGCTGATCGCCATCCCGGCGGTCGCCACGCTGCAGGCGTTCCTGGGCGCGTACGTGAAGCGGTACGCCGTCACGGACGATCCCCGGGTGCACGGACACCGCACGCGGGGGCCGGGCCGCCCAGGGGGGCGCACGCGCATACGGCAGCTGTGGGAACGGCGGCCCAGCGCGGAGGAGTCCTCGTAGGGGCCTCCGCCCGGGGGCGTGGTCAGTACGTCAGGACCGCCCACACCCCGGCGGCTGCGACGGCCGCGGCGTAACAGCCCACCGCGGTGGCCACGACGCGCTCCCGCGCCCGCTCGCTCCAGGACGTACGGGACAGCAGCCAGGCCAGCAGCGGCAGGACCAGGACGGCGTGCAGGCTCACCCCGTGCAGCGGCTTGAGCGGGGCCGTCGAGTGGTAGGCGGCCTCCTGGTGGCCGGTCCGGGTGAGCACGACGCCGCGCGCGATCATCGCCGCACCCGAGGCCAGCGCCACGAGAAGGATCGCGAACCCCGAGCGCACCGCGAGCGGCATGCCGGCGGGGCCCGCGGGACGGTGCCGGAAGGCCGCGACGGCGAAGACGGTGAGCAGCGCCACCAGGACACCACCGCCCACCGCGAGCGTCATGGACACCGCGGTCTCGAGGGGGGTCTCCATGTTCAGGTGCGAGGGAACCCGGCGCCACGCCTGAAGGGTGATGCCGCCGGCCTCCACCACACAGTCCGCGGCGAGGACGACGAGCAGGACGGTGCGCAGCCGCGCCCCGACGCGCAGGTACGACGTGACCCAGGTGATCGCGATCAGCGTCGCCCCGAAGGAGAGCCCGAACGTGACGGGCTTGCGCCAGGAGACGGGACCGTCCCAGGGGCCGCCGTCGGCCGCGAACACCAGCAGGTGGGCGAGACCGGAGAGGACGAGGAGCAGACCGGCCGTGTGACACAGGCGCTCGGCGGGGCGGGGATTCTTCATGGCCCCAGGCTCCCGGGAGCGCTCCGCGCGGTCGTCGTCCGGCCGAGGACACCCGCCGTACGACGCCGGGAGTAGCGGCGTGCGCCGCGGCTCGGAAGGGGCTCCGGGCACCGTGTGGTGCGCTTGACACTAAAATCGAACATCCATTCTCATGGAGGCTCGGGCGAGGCTCCAGACGGGGATTTCGACACGTTTCGTGTTGAGATGTCCTCTTGTTATCCACAGGCCGGGCCGACGTCGGGGCGCATTGTCAGTGGCAGGCGTTAGCGTCTTTGACGTGAAGCGATCGACTCAAGCAAACCGGGTGGAACCCATGGCAGGAACCGACCGCGAGAAGGCGCTCGACGCCGCGCTCGCACAGATTGAACGACAATTCGGCAAGGGCGCGGTCATGCGCATGGGCGAGCGGTCGAAGGAGCCCATCGAGGTCATCCCGACCGGGTCGACCGCACTCGACGTCGCCCTCGGCGTCGGCGGTCTGCCGCGTGGCCGTGTCGTAGAGATCTACGGCCCGGAGTCCTCCGGTAAGACGACCCTGACCCTGCACGCCGTGGCCAACGCGCAGAAGGCCGGCGGTCAGGTCGCCTTCGTGGACGCGGAGCACGCCCTCGACCCCGAGTACGCGCGCAAGCTCGGTGTCGACATCGACAACCTGATCCTCTCCCAGCCCGACAACGGCGAGCAGGCCCTGGAGATCGTGGACATGCTCGTCCGCTCCGGCGCCCTCGACCTCATCGTCATCGACTCCGTCGCCGCGCTCGTCCCGCGCGCGGAGATCGAGGGCGAGATGGGCGACAGCCACGTCGGTCTGCAGGCCCGACTGATGAGCCAGGCCCTGCGGAAGATCACCAGTGCGCTCAACCAGTCCAAGACCACCGCGATCTTCATCAACCAGCTCCGCGAGAAGATCGGCGTGATGTTCGGCTCCCCGGAGACCACGACCGGTGGCCGGGCGCTGAAGTTCTACGCCTCGGTGCGCATCGACATCCGCCGCATCGAGACCCTGAAGGACGGCACGGAGGCGGTCGGC
The DNA here is from genome assembly GCF_053597295.1 of Streptomyces sp. NPDC001450. Classification (NCBI taxonomy): domain Bacteria; kingdom Bacillati; phylum Actinomycetota; class Actinomycetes; order Kitasatosporales; family Streptomycetaceae; genus Streptomyces; species Streptomyces sp. NPDC001450. The sequence goes on along the minus strand of NZ_JBSFHY010000012.1, from coordinate 197,810 downwards.
AACCGCACCCGCTGCAAGGTCGTGAAGAACAAGGTCGCGCCGCCCTTCAAGCAGGCCGAGTTCGACATCCTCTACGGTCAGGGCATCAGCCGCGAGGGCGGCCTGATCGACATGGGCGTGGAGCACGGCTTCGTCCGCAAGGCCGGCGCCTGGTACACGTACGAGGGCGACCAGCTCGGCCAGGGCAAGGAGAACGCGCGCAACTTCCTCAAGGACAACCCGGACCTGGCCAACGAGATCGAGAAGAAGATCAAGGAGAAGCTGGGCGTGGGTGTCCGGCCGGAGGAGCCCTCCGCCGAGCCGGGCGCGGACGCGGCGGTGACCACCGCGGCCGAGGGCGACGCCAAGGCGGCGCCCGCCAAGGCCACCAAGCCCAAGGCCGCCACTGCCAAGAGCTGACCCGTGACACGACGAACCGACTGGGCCGAGTACGAGTACGCCACCCCCGGTACCCCACGGGGGAGGGGCACCGACGGCGACTCGCGCTCCGCCACAGCCGGTGAGGACGGGTACGGCGACGGGGAGCACGGCGGGGCCGGGCCACGGGGCGGTCGGGGGCGCGGCCGTGGCCGTAGGCAGGGCGGCTTCGGGGAGCCGCCCGGTGAGGACGAAGACACCCCTACCTCGTCGAGGGCCGAGCGGGGGGAGTCTTCAGGGGACCCGGCTGAGCGGGCGCGGGCGATCTGTCTGCGCCTGCTCACCGGGACCCCGCGCACCCGCAAGCAGCTCGCGGACGCCCTGCGCAAACGGGAGATCCCCGAGGACGTGGCCGAGGAGGTGCTGTCCCGGTTCGAGGAGGTCGGGCTCATCGACGACAGCGCGTTCGCGGACGCCTGGGTGGAGTCCCGGCACCATGGCCGGGGGCTCGCCCGCCGCGCACTCGCCCAGGAACTGCGCACCAAGGGCGTCGACTCCGAGCTGATCGACGAGGCCGTCGGCCGGCTCGACTCCGAGCAGGAGGAGGCGACCGCCCGTGAGCTGATCGCCCGCAAGCTGCGGGCCACCCGTGGCCTCGACCGCGACAAGCGGCTCCGGCGTCTCGCCGGCATGCTCGCCCGCAAGGGCTACCCCGAGGGCATGGCCCTCCGCGTGGTCCGCCAGGCCCTGGAGGAAGAGGGCGAGGACACCGAGTTCCTCGAGGGTGAGTCCTTCTGACAGCCGGGCGCCCGGCGTGGCGGTGGGGTTAACCCCCGCCCAAGACGCCGGGCCACCGCAGTGCTTCCGGACCCGTGCACGCGCGAGTGTGTATCCATGCCCCGGACCACGGCCCACGCCGAGGCCGGGCGGCGCACGGACCCCGAGACGCACAACAGAAGAGAGCCCGCCCCCATGATGCTGCGTTACGCCCTCCAGACCGTCCGCGCCCGAAAGGCGGGCTTTCTCGGTGCCTTCATCGCCCTGATGTGCGCGGCCGCTCTGATCACCGCCTGCGGCACCCTCCTCGACACCGGCCTGCGCGGCACCATCCGCACCGAGCGCTATGCCGCCGCTCCCGTCGTGGTCTCCGCCGACCAGTACGTCCACCGGACCACCGTGAAGCACAAGAAGGGCAAGACCAAGGTCAAGCACAAGGCGAAACCCATCGCCGAACGCGCCTGGCTCTCCGCCGACCTGCGGGCAACCCTCGCCCGCACCCCCGGCGTCGCCCGTGTCGTCCCCGAACTGACCTTCCTCGCACAGCCGATGACCCCGGCCGGCACCGGCGGTCGTACCGCCTACGGGCATGCCTGGGACTCCGCGGCGCTGACGCCGTACCGGCTGACCGCGGGCGGCGCGCCCCAGGCCGCCGGTGACCTCGTCATCGACGACGACCTCGCGGCACGCGCCCACCTTGGGCCCGGCGACCACCTCACCGTGCAGTCGACGCAGTCCCCGCGCAGCTACCGGATCACCGGTGTCGCCACACCGGCCACCGCCGTTCGCCACCAGACATCGCTGTTCTTCTCCACGGCGGAGGCCGAGCGGCTGGCCGCGCACCCCGGACAGGTCACCGCTTTCGGCGTGCTCCCGGCCAAGGGCACCGGCCCGGAGGCGGTGCGGCAGGCCGTGGTGCGGGCGCTGCACGGCACCACCGCGCAGGTCAGCACCGGCGACGCCCGTGGTCCCGTAGAGTTCCTGGACGCGGCTGCCGCCCGCACCCGGCTGGTCAGCATGGGCGGCGCGATGGGCGGCACCTCGCTGCTGGTGGCGGTGCTCGTGGTCGTCGGCACCTTCGCGCTCTCCGTCCAGCAGCGCCACCGCGAACTCGCCCTGCTCCGCGCCATCGCCGCCACGCCCGGACAGATCCGCACGCTGCTGGGCCGGGAGGCACTGATCGTCGGTGCGGCGGCGGGCAGCACCGGTGCCCTGCTCGGGCTGCCGCTGGGCGGCTGGCTGCACTCCAGGTTCGTCGCCCTCGGCGCCGTACCCGTCACGCTCCAGCACTCCGTCAGCGTCTTCCCGCCGCTCGCCGCCCTCGCCGCCACCCTGCTCGGTGCCTGGGCGGCGGCCCGGATCGCCTCCCGCAGGATCGCCGGGATCCGCCCGGCGGAAGCCCTGGCCGAGGCCAGGACCGAGCGCACCCGCCCGGCCTGGGGGCGCATCGCCGCCGGTCTGCTGCTCCTCGCCGGCGGAGTCGTCCTCGTCGCCGTCCTCACCTCCCTGCGCACCGAGCCCGCCTCGACGCCCGTGACCTTCCTCGCCGTCGTCGTCCTGTCCACCTCCGTCGCCCTGCTCGGCCCGCTGCTGGTCAAGGCGGCCGCGCTGCTGCTGGCCGGTCCCCTGCGGCTCACCGGTCACGGCGGCCGCCTCGCCACCGCCAACCTGCGCGGCAACGCCACCCGGATGGCCTCCGTCGTCACCCCCCTCACCCTGCTCATCGGCATGACCTGCACCGTCCTGTTCGTCCAGTCGACCCTCGGCGACGCCGCCCGGACCCAGGCGCGTGAGGGGGTCACCGCCGACTGGGTCGTCGCCGCCCAGGGGCCCGGCGTCCCGGGCGAGGCCGCACGGCGGCTGCGCGAGCAGCACGACACCGTCACCGAGGTGGTCCGCACGACCGTCCGCATCGGCCTCGACAAATACGCGGCCCAGGGCCTCACGCCGACCGGTCTGACCCGCACCTGGGACCCGAAGGTCACCGCCGGCTCCCTCCGCGATCTCGCCCCCGGCACCGTCGCCGTCAGCGAACTGGCCGCGGACCAGCACCACTTGAAGCCCGGGAGTACTCTGAAACTCACGCTCGGCGACGGCACGCCCGCCACGCTCACCGTCGCCGCCGTCTACGCCCGGGGTCTCGGCTTCGGCGACCTCACCTTCGCCCACGACCTCGTGGCCCGGCACATCGACAACCCGCTCGCCTCCTCCGTCCTCGTCAGCACGACCCGTACAAAGACACAACTCGCGACTACACTGCGTGAGTTCCCGGGTCTGCGGATTCTTTCGCCGGCCGCCGCGGATTCCCTCCAGGCCGACCGGCAGCAGGCGAACGCCGAGGTCAACTATCTGGCCATGGGGCTGGTGCTGGCCTTCACCGCCATCGCCGTCGTCAACACCCTCGCCATGTCCGTCGCTGAACGTGTCCGGGAGTTCGCCCTGCTCCGCCTCGCCGGAGCGACCCGCCGTCAGGTGCTGCGCGTGCTGCGCACCGAGGCACTGTCGGTGCTGCTTCTCGCCACCACGCTCGGCAGCGGCATCGCGCTCGCCGTACTCACCGCGTTCAGCGTCGGCATGACCGGCCGGGCGGCCCCCACGGTCACGCCCCTGCTCTACGTCGGCGTGGTCGCCCTCGCCGGCCTTCTCGCGCTCGTGTCCAGCGCCCTTCCGGGACGCGCGGCGCTGCGTGTCCCGGCGGTGACGGTGGCCACGGCGAAGGAGTAAGGAGTAGGGACAGGCCTTGGTCGCCGCCCCGCTGAGCCTGCGTCAGCCGGTCACCGGCTCCACCGGCAGCCCCTGCGTCCGCCACGCCTGGAAGCCGCCCACCAGGTCCGTCGCCCGGTGCAGGCCCAGCTGATGGAGGGAGGCGGCTGCCAGGCTGGAGGCGTAGCCCTCGTTGCAGATGACGACGACGCGCAAGTCGTGGCCGGTGGCCTCGGGGACCCGGTGGCTGCCCTGGGGATCGAGGCGCCACTCCAGTTCGTTGCGCTCGACGACGAGCGCGCCGGGGATCACGCCGTCCCGCTCGCGCAGGGCCGCGTACCGGATGTCGACCAGCAGGGCCGCACCGCTGCCGGCCGCCTCGTACGCCTCCTGTGCCTCGATGCGCCGGTAGCCCGCGCGGACCCGCTCCAGCAGGTCGTCGACGCCGACCGGCCGGGTCTCCGTACCGTCGCTCACTGCCAGTCCTCCGGGCGCTCGACCTGCTCCAGGCGCAGCACCTGACCCGTGCGACTGTAGCGACGGATCCGCGGCAGCGGCGGGTAGTAGGCGTGGACGGAGATCGCATGCCGGTCCGGGGCCTCGTTCAGCACCTCGTGCACGTGGTGGCGGCCGAAGGAGCGGCCCTGCCCGGCGGGCAGCCGACGCTCGCGGTCGACGCCCTCGGTGAGTTCCAGGGTCCTCCAGCCGTCGGTGGGCAGCCGGGCGGCCAGCGAGTACTCCTTGAGTTCACCCGCCGCGGTGACGAAGGCGCCGACCGAGTCGGCGTGGTCGTGCCAGCCGGTGCCGGTGCCGGGCGGCCAGCCGATCAGCCAGGCCTCGCTGCCGTCGGGGCCCTCGAGGCGCACCCAGGTGCGGCCCTCCGGGTCGAGCGGCAGCGACGCGATCAGCTCGGTGTCGGCGGCCGTGCGCCGCGCGAAGTCGAGGAGGTCCGCCTGGGCCGGCACCGAGCCGGCCACACTGACGGTGGCAGCGGGGGAGACGGAGGGGGATACAGAGGATACGGACACGTGCACCGTCCTGAAGAGGGTTCGCCGAACGGGCGCACAACGGCGCCCGGAGAAAGAAGAGGGGGAGCGAATTCAGCAGGACGGGCGACACACGCAGCCCGCATAGCGGACGAGGTCCATATGGACCCTCCGCCACAGGCGCACACAGGTGTCGGTCACGATCGGAGTACAGCACGGTGCTGTACTCCGGTCAACTCACCGTCACCATGTGGACAGAGGGTGACCGGGCGGACGGTCAGCGCGCGCCGGAGCCGGCCTCCGCCTCCTCCTTCTCCTTCTCCTTCTCCTCCTTCTTCACGGCGCCGCCGAGCGTCGCCTCGGCCGCCGCGTACAGGTCGGCCGGACGCACCCCGCTCAGCGCGGTGACCAGATGGCCGTCGGGGCGCACGAGCAGCACGCTGTGCGCCGGCGCACCCGGGTAGTCCTCGGCGACCAGCAGCTCGGCCGGGTGCGGAAGCGCCGTCACCGCGGCGGCGAGCCGGGGCATGACCCCGGCCGACACCCAGTGCTTGCGGTCCCACACGCCCGTGCCCGGTGCGATCAGCACGACGAGCAGCGCGCCACGGCCCAGCCGGTCGCGCAGTTGTACGAAGGAACCGTCCTCCGCGGTGACCCCAACATCGGTGACCGGCGAGCCGAACGGGGTGTCGACCGGGATCTCCGCCTCCAGGTGTCGGGGTGCGAGCGGCGAGTCGGCGTACGCCCCCGGCGCACCCACCGGGCCGCGCCCCAGATGACCGTCCGTGAGCAGCGCGTCGTGACCCCGGGCGGCGCCGGGGACGTAGTGCCGCAGCCCGCCTCCGCCGCGCAGCACCGGCAGCAGCTGGTCGGCGGCGCGCAGCCGGGCGGCCACCACCGCGCGCCGCTCGGCCTGGTAGCTGTCGAGCAGTGCCTCGTGGTGCCCGTGGTGCCAGGCCGGGGCCAGCTTCCAGGCCAGGTTGTCGGCGTCCCGGAGGCCCTCGTCGAGCCCCTGGGTGCCGAGCGCGCCGAGCAGGTGGGCCGCGTCCCCGGCGAGGAAGACCCGGCCGGCCCGCCAGCGCCGGGCCAGCCGGTGGTGCACCGTGTGGACACCGGTGTCGAGGAGGTCGTACGCCGGTGTGGTGCCGTCCGTCCAGCCCGCGAGGGTCTCGCGGATCCGGGCCACCAGGATGTCGGGCGTGACCAGGTCCTTGCCCGGCGGCAGCAGCCAGTCCAGACGCCACACGCCGTCCGGGAGGGGGCGGGCGGTCACCTCCCCGGCCGAGGGCCCGGACGACCGCCACGGCGGCATCCGATGGAGCAACGCCTGGCCCTCCCACGGAAGTTCCACACGCAGGGCCGCGACCGCGTGCCGCTCCACCGCCGTACGGCCCGGGAAGCGGATGTCCTGCAGCTTGCGCACGGTCGAGCGGGGCCCGTCGCAGCCGACCAGATAACTGCCGCGCCACCAGGTGCCCTTGGGGCCGCGGGTGTGGGCGGAGATGCCGGAACGCTCCTGCTCGATCGAGTCGAGCCGGCTGTCCGCGGCGACCTCGACCAGCGGCTCGCGCGCGACGGCCGCGCGCAGGGCACCGGTGAGGACGTGCTGGGCGAGGTGCAGCGGGGCCGCGGGATCGCCCTCTTCGAAGGTGATCTCGTTCATCACCTGCCGGCGCCTGACCGACCGCCATCCGGTCCATCTCACACCGTGGTCACCGAACGCGACTGCGGTCAGCCGCTCCAGCAGGGCGGCCGTGTCCTCGCGCAGCACGACGGTGCGCGCCGGGCGTGGTTCGTCCTTGCCGGGGCCCTCGTCCAGGAGGACGGAGGGCACCTCCTGACGGGCCAGCGCCAGGGCGAGCGTGAGCCCGACGGGCCCCGCTCCGACGATGATCACCGGATCCACGGCGCAGCGCCTCCTGCCCGCAGCGGTGCCCTGACGGACAGGGAGGAACAGAGAGGTGAAGCGGGGTGCACGATCACAGAACGTATGCAACCCATTGGCAGAGTTTGCGTCAAGTGACCAGAGGCAGTGGCGATCATGCCACTGCCTCCGGGGGCCGTACGGGTGAAGTGACGGCTTATCAGACGATGCCACCGGGGCCGGTCCCGGCGCCGGCGCCGTCTCCGGTCGCCGCCGTACCCGAGATGTTCGCCAGGTCCTCGGGCCCGAGTACCGCGCCGGTCGACTTCTTGCGCCGCCGCAGCCGTCCCTCCAGCCAGCTCGCGAACGAGGTCAGCGAGAAGTTGATGATCACGAAGATCACGGCCACGACGGTGAGGGAGGCGATGATGTTGCCGTAGTAGCCACTCATAGTGTTGGCCGAGGCCAGCAGTTCGGGGAAGGTGAGGACCGCACCGCCGAGGGCGGTGTCCTTCACGATCACGACAAGCTGGCTGACAATGGCCGGAAGCATCGTGGTGACCGCCTGCGGCAACAGGATGAGCCGCATCACCTGACCCTTGCGCAGGCCGATCGCCATGGCCGCCTCGGACTGGCCCTTCGGCAGAGCGAGAATGCCCGCGCGGACGATCTCCGCGAGCACCGATGCGTTGTACAGCACGAGGCCAGTCACGACTGCGTAGAGCGGACGGTCGTCCGAAGCGACGTCCGTGTACTGGGCGTAGAGCGCGTTCCCGAAGATCATCAGGACCAGGACGGGGATCGAACGGAAGAACTCGACCACGATTCCGGCCGGTACGCGCACCCACACGTGGTCCGAGAGCCGGGCGATACCGAGGACGGCACCCAGCGGAAGCGCGATGACCATCGCCAACGCCGCCGCCTTCAGGGTGTTCTGCAGGCCGGGCCAGATGTACGTCGAGTACGCCTCGGTGCCGCTGAAGAAGGGCTTCCACAACGACCAGGCCAGCTGCCCCTTGTCGTCGAGGGACATGTACACCCACCATGCGAGGGCCATGAGGACGACGACGAAGACCGCCGTGTACAGGACGTTGCGCCGCTTGGCGCGGGGCCCCTGAGCGTCGTACAGGACCGCACTCATCGCTTCACCGCCACCTTCTTGCTCACCCAGCCGAGGATCAGACCGGTCGGCAGGGTCAGGCAGACGAACCCGAAGGCGATGACCGCCGAGACCGCCAGCAGTTGCGCCTCTTTCTCGATCATGTCCTTCATCAGGTACGCCGCCTCCACGACGCCGATCGCGGCGGCCACCGTCGTGTTCTTCGTCAACGCGATCAGCACGTTGGCCAGCGGGCCGACCGCCGCGCGGAACGCCTGCGGCAGCACGACCAGACCCAGAACCTGGGCGAAGCTGAGACCGATGGCCCGTGCCGCCTCCGCTTGGCCGACCGGCACGGTGTTGATGCCGGCCCGGATCGCCTCGCACACGAAGGCCGAGGTGTAGACGATCAGACCGAGCACGGCCAGCCGGAAGTTGATCGTCTTGAAGTCGTGCGCACCGAGGCTGATTTCCAGTGTCTGATTCAGGCCGAGCGAGGAGAACAGGATGATCACCGTGAGTGGGATGTTCCGCACGATGTTGACGTAGGCGGTGCCGAAACCGCGCATGAGTGGCACCGGGCCCACCCGCATGGCGGCCAGCAGAGTGCCCCAGACCAAGGAGCCCACCGCGGACAACAGCGTCAGCTGCACTGTCGTCCAGAAGGCGCCCAGCACGTCGTACTTGTCAAGAAAGTCGAACACGATCTCCCGCGCTTCCGCGTGTAGGGATGCCCCCGGTGCACCGCCGCCGTCTCGGGGACGGCGCACCGGTGGGGCGTTGCCTCAGCTCTTGATGTCGCCGGTCTTCGGGGCGGGTTCGTTCTTGTAGTTGGCCGGGCCGAAGTTCTTCTTCACGGCTGTCTCCCAGGAACCGTCGGAAACCATCTCCTCAAGAGCCTTGTTGATCTTGGCCTTGAGGTCGCTGCCCTTCTTGACGCCGATGCCGTAGTTCTCGTTGGTCATCTTGAAGCCGCCCAGCTTGAACTTGCCCTTGAACTGGGCCTGAGCGGCGTAACCGGCGAGGATCGAGTCGTCCGTGGTGAGGGCGTCGATGGCGCCGCTCTGCAGGCCCGACAGGCAGGCCGAGTAGGTCGGGTACGTCACGAGGTCGGCCTTGGGGGCCAGCCTGGCCTTGACGTTCTGCGCCGAGGTCGAGCCGGACACCGAACACAGCTTCTTGTTGTTCAGGTCCGCCGGCGACTTGATCTTCGTCTCGTCCGCGCGGAGCAGCACATCCTGGTGAGCCAGCAGATAAGGCCCGGCGAAGTCGACCTTCTGCTGACGCTCCGGGGTGATCGAGTAGGAGGCCGCGATGAAGTCGACGTCACCGCGCTGCAGCATGGTCTCGCGGTCGGCGCTCTTCGACTCCTTCCACTCGATCTGGCCGGGCTTGTAACCGAGCTTGCCGGCCACGTAGGTCGCCACGTCGACGTCGAAGCCCGCGTAGCCCTGCGGGGTCTTCTGGCCGATGCCGGGCTGGTCGAACTTGATGCCGACCGTGATCTTCTTGCCGCCGGAGGAGCCGCCCTCGTCCTTCTTGTCGCCGCCGCACGCGGTGGCGGACACAGTGAGGGCGAGTACGACGGCGGAGGCGGCGGTGACCTTGCGGAGCTTCATCGTGAACATCCTTTGAGTGGTGAGGAACGCGGTCCGTGAGGGACGGGTGGTCCCGGGGTCGCCCGGGGCGCGCGGGCTCGGTGCCGTCAGTGGTGCAGGATCTTCGACAGGAAGTCCTTGGCCCGGTCACTGCGCGGATTGCTGAAGAACTGGTCGGGCGCAGCCTGTTCGACGATGCGGCCGTCTGCCATGAAGACCACCCGGTTTGCAGCCGATCGTGCGAAACCCATCTCGTGGGTGACGACGATCATCGTCATGCCCTCCCGGGCGAGCTGTTGCATGACCTCGAGGACCTCGTTGATCATCTCGGGGTCGAGGGCCGAGGTCGGCTCGTCGAAGAGCATGACCTTCGGGCCCATCGCCAGCGCTCGGGCGATGGCGACGCGCTGCTGCTGGCCGCCGGACAGCTGGGCCGGGTACTTGTCGGCCTGGGTGCCGACACCGACCCGGTCGAGCAGGGCACGGGCCTTCTCCTCGGCCTGCTTCTTGTCCGCCTTGCGGACCTTGATCTGCCCGAGCATCACGTTCTCGAGCACGGTCTTGTGCGCGAAGAGGTTGAAGGACTGGAAGACCATCCCGACGTCGGCGCGCAGCCGGGCCAGCTCCCTGCCCTCGTGGGGCAGTGGCTTTCCGTCGATCGTGATGGTGCCCGAGTCGATCGTCTCCAGGCGGTTGATGGTGCGGCACAGGGTCGACTTTCCGGACCCGGAGGGCCCGATGACCACGACGACCTCACCGCGGGCGATCGTCAGGTCGATGTCCTGGAGTACGTGCAACGCGCCGAAGTGCTTGTTGACGCTCTTCAGGACGACCAGTTCGCCGGACGCGGCCACGTCTTCCTTGGCCACCGATACTTTGGTCATCGCTCTCAGGCTCCGTCCTCCTCGGTTTCGGTGGACAGTAGTGATGGCCGGTGACCAGCGTCATCACATCTGAGGGGAATCTGAGCATCACGATCCGATAGCAATCGGACACGTGTCGTAGCACTTGAGACCCGTACGCGTATCGGGCGGATAACGGAAGCGGCAGGCAACCGGAACCCTCTTGACGCCGTCCTTGTCCATCGGCGTGACTTCCATGGTGCACGCGCGCGTGCGCACGATCTACAAGCCGAACGAGAACCATGACCGTATGACCGCTGAACCGGAGGGGGCCGGGATGAGACTGTTGCTCGTGGAGGACGACAACCACGTCGCGGCCGCCCTGTCCGCGGTCCTCGCGCGGCACGGTTTCGACGTCACCCACGCGCGCAGCGGCGAGGAGGCCCTCCAGGCACTCGTCCCCGAGGGCGCCGGATTCGGCGTGGTCCTGCTCGACCTGGGACTGCCCGACCAGGACGGCTACGAGGTCTGCGGCAAGATCCGCAAGCGCACCAGCACGCCGGTGATCATGGTCACCGCGCGCTCCGACGTCCGCTCCCGCATCCACGGGCTCAATCTGGGCGCCGACGACTACGTGGTGAAGCCGTACGACACCGGGGAGCTGCTCGCCCGGATCCACGCCGTCAGCCGGCGCACCGCCCACGAGGACGCGGTACCGGGCGCCGAGACCTCGCTGCGTCTGGGACCCGTGCTCATCGAACTGCCCAACCGCCAGGTCAGCGTGGACGGTTCGGTGATCCAACTGACCCGCAAGGAGTTCGATCTGCTCGCGCTGCTCGCCCAGCGGCCGGGCGTCGTCTTCCGGCGGGAGCAGATCATCAGCGAGGTCTGGCGCACCAGCTGGGAGGGCACGGGCCGCACCCTGGAGGTGCACGTCGCCTCCCTGCGCGCCAAGCTGCGCATGCCCGCGCTGATCGAGACCGTACGCGGCGTCGGCTACCGGCTCGTCGCCCCGGCCGTCTAGCGGGGTCGGGTGCGCACACGGCTCCTGCCGCTGCTCATCGTCCTGATGGCGGCCGTACTCCTCGCCCTCGGCGTCCCGCTCGCCGTCAGCGTGGCCGCAGCCCAGCAGCAGAAGGTGGTCGTCGACCGGATCGACGACACCGCGCGCTTCGCCGCGCTCGCGCAGTTCGTCACCGACGCGCCCAGCGGATCCCGCCGCACCGCCCCGGACGAGCGCCAGGAGACGCTCCGCCGCGAACTGGACAGCTACTACGGCGTCTACGGCATCCGCGTGGGCGTCTTCTACGGCAACGGCTCGGTCATGGCCAACGCCCCGGGTGACTGGGTCGTCCCGCAGACGGGGGAGGTCCGGGAGGCGTTCGGCGAGGCGCTGCTGAGCCGCCGCAGTCACGACCCCCGGCAGGTGTGGCCCTGGCAGCGCAGCCGGCTGATCGTCGCCTCGCCGGTGATCCGGGACGGGGACGTCGTGGCGGTCGTCGTCACCGACTCGCCCACCGGGCAGATGCGTTGGCGGACCCTGCGCGGCTGGCTGTTCATCGGGGCCGGCGAGATCGCCGCGATGCTGCTCGCCGTCGGCGCCGCGCTGCGGCTGACCGGCTGGGTGCTGCGGCCGGTGCGGATCCTGGACGCCACCACCCACGACATCGCGACCGGGCGCCTCAAGTCCCGGGTGGCGGTTGCCGGCGGGCCGCCGGAACTCAGGCGGCTGGCCCGGTCGTTCAACGAGATGGCGGACAACGTCGAGGACGTGCTGGAGCAGCAGCGCGCCTTCGTCGCGGACGCCTCGCACCAGTTGCGCAACCCGCTCTCTGCGCTGCTGCTGCGCATCGAACTGCTCGCCCTGGAACTCCCGCAGGGCAACGAGGAGATCGCCTCGGTCCGCACCGAGGGCAAGCGCCTCGCGCAGGTCCTGGACGACCTGCTCGACCTGGCGCTGGCCGAGCACGCCGAGGCCGACCTCGCTCTGACCGACGTCGGAGCCCTGGCCGAGGAACGGGTGGCCGCCTGGGCACCGGCCGCCGCCGCCAAGGGCGTCCGGCTGGTCGGCGACTGCCCGCCCACCACCGCCTGGGCCGACCCGATCACGTTGTCCAGCGCGCTGGACGCGGTGATCGACAACGCCGTGAAGTTCACGCCCGAGGGCGGCACGGTCGAGGTCGCCGTCGCCTCCAACGGCGACACCTCGACGGTCGTGGTCACCGACACCGGTCCCGGCCTCACCGACGAGGAACTCGCGCGCGTGGGCGACCGCTTCTGGCGCAGCGGCCGCCACCAGAACGTCAAGGGCTCGGGTCTGGGCCTGTCCATCACCCACGCCCTGCTCGCGGCGGGCGGCGGCTCGCTCACCTACGCGCACCACGAGCCGAAGGGACTCCAGGTGACCGTGGCGGTGCCGAGGAACCCGGACGGTTTCTAGGGCTTCACCGAACAGGCCCTCACGAACAGGCCCTCATGAACAGGCCCTCCCGTAGACCCTCACCGACTAGGGCTTCACCGACCAGTAGTAGCGGCGGGCGCCCTCCTGCAGGGGCAGCGGGTCGGTGTAGATCGCCGTGCGCAGGTCGACCAGCTGGGCGGAGTGGACGTGGGCGCCGATGCCATCGCGGCTCTTGATCACCGTGCGGGTCACCCACTCGGTCAGCCGGGGATCCATGTCCTTGCGGGTCATCAGCACGTTGGACACCGCGATCGTCGGCACCGCGGTGCCGTGCTGCACGGACGCGTACGCCGTCTCGGGCATGTTGGTGGCCCGGTAGTAGCGGGCGGCGTCCCCGCCGGCGTGCAGCTTGGTGACGAGGTCGCCGTCGATCGGTACGAACCTGAAGGCGTACTTCCTGGCCAGTTCGACCAGCCCTTTGGTGGGCAGCCCGCCCGACCAGAAGAAGGCGTCGATCTTGCCGTGCCGCAGCCGGTCCGGCCCGGTGTCTATGCCCTCCGCCATCGGCGTGATGTCCTTGTGCGGGTCGATGCCCGCGGCCCTGAGCACCCGGTTCGCGATCAGCCGTACCCCGGAGTCGGGCAGCCCGGTGGCCACCCGCTTGTGCCGCAGGTCCGCGACGCTGTCCACCTTCGAGTCGCGGGGCACGACCAGCTGCACGTAGTCGTCGTAGAGCCGGGCCACACCGCGCAGCCGGTCCGCGCCGCTGCGGCGCTGCAGCTCGTACGTCTCCACCGCGTCGGCCGCCGCGATCGTGAAGTCGGCCTTCCCGGTCGCCACCCGCTCGACGTTCTCCTGCGAGCCGGCGCTGTTCAGCAGCTTCACCTCCAGCCCGGGCATGTCCCGGGCCAGTTCGGTGCGCAGCCGCTCGCCGTACTCCTGGTAGACCCCGCGGGGCGTGCCGGTACTGAAGACGATCGTCCCGCTCGGCGGGGTCTCGCCCAGCGGCAGCAGCCACCACAGCAGCAGCCCGAGGGCCACGACGCCGACGGTCGCGCCCTGGAGCGCCCGGCGCCTGCTGATACGGGGGAACACCTTGGACATGCGGGCGATCCTGCCAGGCCGTGTGCGGGGCTGACCAGGGCCGGGGTCACTCCGGGGCCCTCGGGCAGCGTGGCGGGGGTGTCGGTGGCGGCCGTTAGAGTCGCCGTATGAGCTCTTCGCCCGCCCGTCTCGTCCGCGAGTTCCACCACGCCTTCGGCCTCGACGCCCGCACCAGGCCGACGGAGGTGGGACCCGAACTGGCCGCGCACCGCGGGGAACTGCTCGCCGAGGAGGCCGCGGAGGTCGCCGAGGTGTCGGTCGAGGGCCCGCTGGACAGGCTCGCGCACGAACTGGCGGACGTGGTGTACGTGGCATACGGCACCGCACTGGTCCACGGGATCGATCTCGACGAGGTGCTCGCCGAGATCCACCGCGCCAACATGAGCAAGCTGGGCCCGGACGGCCAGGTCGCCCGCCGCTCCGACGGCAAGGTCCTCAAGGGCGAGCACTACCGGGCGCCGGACGTGTCGGCCGTCCTGCGCCGCCAGGGCTGGACACCCGGCGGCGCAGCCTGACGCCTACGACGACAGCGAGCCGCCCGCCAGCTTCCACTCGCGGTGCAGGGAGCCCAGCGGGACGCTCCGCTGCAGCACCGGCGTGCCGAAGATGGAGAGCTGGATCCGCAGGGTCCCCGACAGGTCGACGCCGCCGTACACCGCCCAGGTGCCCTCGGCCTTCACCTCGGGCTTGTCGGAGGAGGCGGTGACCGTCCCGGACGCCTCGCCGCGCAGGTACGGCGCCAGGTCGGCGGTGACGCCGACGGTGCCGTAGAGGCCGACGGTCGCCTCGGCGCCGAGAGCCGTCTGCACGCTCCCGGCGGTGGTGAGGGAGGCCCGGACGGGCGTGCTCGTCATGTCCGACGAGCTGACCGGCGTCCACCCCTTGCCCACCCCGAAGGTGCCGCCCGCCTTGAAGTCGCCCTTGAGGCTCTGCTCGACGTCGACGGTCACATGTCCGTCGGCGCTGATCTGGAAGTAGCAGGTCAGGTCGAGGTTGACGACGACGGGGACCGGGCCGACCTGCAGGACGGGGTCGGCGTGCAGCTTGGCGAACGGGATCCGCAGCGGGGTGCCGGTGGTCGCGGCGGCCCGGCCCTTCACCGCCCAGCCGGAGCTCCAGTCGCCGGAGACGCCGAGGTAGGCCGAGCCGGGCGCCGCGTCGGTCCCTGTGCCGCCGTAGCTGAAGTCGACCTGCGGGGCCACCTGGACGAACCCGGACACCGAGGCGCCGGCCGAGGCCGGGGCGCCCTCGGCCGTCTGCACCTTGGCGCCGACGTCGAGCCGGAGGCTGCCGAGCGGCACGGTCGCGCCCTTGGGCCCGACGTGCACGTCACCGGCCTTGGACCAGGAGACCTTGACGTCGGGCAGCAGCTTGTCGACGGCGAAGGAGGACGGGTCGACCGGCACGGTGCCCTTGGCCGTGTCGTTGCCCAGCAGCGCGTTGAGCGCCGCCGGTTCGGTCTGCACCTCGGTGCCCCGGTCGCTCTCGCCGATCACCTTGGTGACCTTGGCGAGCAGGCCGTGCGGGGCCCCGGGCGCCGGGGCGCTGGCGATGACGTCACCCACGGCGGTCTTCTGCGGCGCCGCCGAGGAGGTGGGCGAGGGGGTCGCGGGGGACTGCGAAGTCCTCTTCCTCGCCGGTGCCTTGGAGATGACGGCGCGTCGGGTCCGGCTGTCGTACGAGCTGACGGTGAGCGTGGTCCTGTGCGCCCGCCGGCCCGTGCCGGTGGTGCCGGCCGTGGCGGTCGCGGTGGCGGCGGGGGCCGCCGCGACGGTGAGCGAGTGGCCGGTGTCGCCGGTGGGACCGTCGGTGGCCCGGACGTCCTGGCCCTGGCCTGCCGCCGGTGGTGCGGCGTGCGGCGCTGGCGAGGAGCAGCCGGCGGCGAGGAGGAGGGCGGTCACGGCGAAGGCGGGCAGGAGGGCACGCCGGTGCCTCATGCGTCTGCGCAAGGTTGGTCCTGGAGTGAAGTGGGGGGTGGTGAAGAAGGCAGTGCAGCACCGACGGCCGGCTACTCGCGGGTAGAACCGACAGGTAACTCGGTGGTGAGCCATGAGCATGCCATGGCTGCGCGCGCAGGCCCCGCACAATTCGGTCACATCCCAACGTGACCTGGAACACGCCGAGTTCAGGCCGTGGGGTGGCCGGATCCCGGTCAGGGGCAGGTCCGCCGACCCGCCCCCGACGCGCGGAGGTCAGCCCGTGAGTCCCGTGCCGCCGAGCCGGGTCAGCAGGCCGGAGAGCAGGGCGATGTCCTCCTCGCCCCACGCGGGACCGGCGAAGATCTCGGCGGCCGTCTCCTCGGCCGCGGCCAGCATCTCCTTCAGGCGCTCCCGGCCGGTCCCGGTCAGCGACGCGTAGGCCACGCGTGCGTCACGGGCGTCCGACTCCCGGGTCACCAGCCCGATCCGCTCCAGGGGAGCCAGCCCGCGGGTCACCCCGGAGGCGGTCAGCCCCAGTGCCTCGGCCAGATCGACCCGGCGCATCCGGCCGCCGGGTGCCTGCCCCAGGCGCAGCAGCATCGTGAAGTCGGCCAGGCTCACCCCGTGCAGCCCGCCCAGCCGGGCGTCGAAGCGCCGCACGAGCGCCGTCTGCGCCCGCACCAGCCGCAGCGACGCGTCCAGTGCGTCACTCATCACTCACCGGCATCCCGCTTGCTGCCCTCCTGTTGATTGCCGTCTCCTTGACTGCTCAAGTTTATGCGCCGCTGGAACGCGCGGCGCGCCGCTGCCGCTTCCCCAACGGCGCCTGGGAGAGGTCCTCCGCGCTGGACCGGAGGTTCTTGAAGCCGTAGTCGCGCTCCGTCAGCCACGCCTTCGCCGCCTCCTCGGCCCGCTCGGTCGCCTCCAGGATGTCCTCCTCTTCCTCCCCGGTGTCCGAGAAGCGGAAGACGAAGGCGGGCCGGGCGGCGATGTCGTAACTGAGGTGCCCCTCGGGCGTGTAGGCGGCCTGCAGCACGTCGTGCCGGGCGGCGTCGGCGAGCAGTTCGGCCCGCTGGGCCTCGCCGAGCCCGTCGAAGGCGCCGCGGACGGTGATACGGAAGGTTCGGGTACTCATCCCGCGACCTTAGGCACAGCGGGCGGTGCGCCTCCACCGGGTTTCCGGCACGAAACTAGACTTTGGTTGGAAGGCGGTGGCGTTCCATGCCGTACGTGACTGTGACCGCGCTGAGCCATCCCGGGCTGCTCCGTGAGCGGAACGAGGACAGTCTCGTGGTGGGCCCGTGGACCTTGTGCGCCACCGTGACCGAGAGCCCGCAGACGCTGTTCTTCCCGCTCGGGACGCCCCTGGTCGTCGCCGTCGCGGACGGACTCGGCGGGCATCCCGGCGGTGACGTGGCCAGCGCGCTGGTCGCCCGCCGGATCGCGTCGATCGGCTCCGCCCTGAGCAGCGAGGACGCCGTCCGCGACGCCCTGAGCGCCTGCAACCGCGCCGTGTACCTGGCCGCCGGCGGCGACGAGGCGAGTGAGCTGGCCGCCATGGGGACGACGGTCGCCGGCATCGTCGTACAGCCCGGCTCGCTCATGGTGTTCAACGTGGGCGACAGCCGGGTTCTCGCCGTCTCCGAGGACGGGCTGCGGCAGCTGAGCGTCGACGACAGCCCTCCCCTCGAACCCGGGCAGCGCACCACCTCCCTCGTCACCCAGTGTCTGGGCGGCAGCCCCGGCTACCGTCCCATCCGCCCCCACGTGGCGGCCGCGCCCCTGTCGCCCGGCGACCGCTACCTCATCTGCACCGACGGCCTGACCGATCCGGTGCCGCCGGAGGTCCTGGACGACGTGCTGCGGGAGCGCGAGGACAACCGGGCGGCCTTCGAGCTGTGGAAGGCCGCCATCGCGGCGGGCGGCCCCGACAACATCACGCTGGCGGTCGCGCGCGTCGTGGACGAGTAGCCCAGTCCCGGCCCGGGCCGGGATGACCCTGGTGGATGAAGGCGGCCCAGACCGCCGGGCGGTCCAGCCTCGGTCCCCTGGCCAGCTCTTCGCGCAGGCGGCCGCCGAGCGACCCCGGGGCGCGGCGGTCGGGGTCGAGCATCCAGTTCTGGGCGCACCACAGGGCGTCGACCGGGCTGTGGCCCTCTACGGCCAGGTAGTGGTGGAAGACGGCCATCATCAGGGCCGAGGCGGAGTCCTCGGCGGCCCACCGGGACCCCACCACATCGCGTGCGCCGCCCGCCAGGAAGGCGGTCGTCAGCGTGAGCGCCTCGTCGTGGTCCCGGTTGCTCAGGTCCGTCTCACAGGCACTGAGTACGACCAACGGCCCCTCGGCGGCGTCCTGTTCGACCGACGGGCGGTCGAGCAGACGGGCCACGGTCAGCTGTGCGGGGTCCGGCTGCCCGGGCCCGTCCGGTGGCGGGTCCGCCGGATCGCCGGGGTGCGCCAGCTGCAGCGCGGACTCCGTCGGGCTGGTGCCGGCCGAGCCGTGGCAGGCCACATGGAGCAGGGACGGGCTGCCGCCGAGCACGTCGAGAAGGTCGTCGGGAGTGCCGGGCGCTGCCGGTTCGACGGGCGGATCGAACATGTCGCCGTACAGCCGCGCCTGTGGGTAGAAGGCCCGGTGGAGCGCCGTCACCTCCAGCTCCGCATGCGGTAGGGAGACCATGGGGTCCGCCACCAGGACCGGGTCGGCGGCCGGGGTGCGCCGGGCGCGCCGCACCGCGTCGAGGAACTGGCGGCCGGACGCCGCGTAGCTGATCACCATGATCTGGCAGACGCGGTCGCGGGGCGCCTCGGCCGGCAGGCGGGCCGCGTGCCAGGGGACGATGCCGAGGCGGCCGCACGGCACCAGCACGATCCGGGGTGGGCCGGGACGGTCCCGGCGCCGGTTCTCGTTGGCCTGGAGCCGTTCGGCGATGCCCGTCATGAGAGGGGCGACGACCGCTTCGGTCGCCCAGTCGCACAGCTCCGAGAGGGCTTCCTCCCAGGCCTGCGTGGCAGGGGCGGAGCCCCGGCTCTGCTGGCGTTGCGCGGCCGCGTCGAGGTAGCGCTCCAGCGGGCCGCTCTTCTCGTGGGACAGCAGCGGCAGCGCCCGTACTCCGGTGCCGGTGTCGGGGCCCACCACGATCCCCATCCCGGGCAGGGTGCCCTCGCCGGCGATGAGGTACACCAGCGCGTCCGCGTCGCCCTGCGCGACCCCGGCCCGCAGCTCGTCCACCGTGGGCGTGCCGAACAGCGCTCCGCCCGGCTCCCGGTGGCCGAGCGCCTCCAGGGCGCGGCGGCGCAGGGAGCTGGGCAGTTCGCGGGGGAGTGCGTCGGCCTGCCCGGCGCCGTTGACGCTCGCGTCCCGCCAGGCCTGCGCGAGGTCCCGGTGCCCGCGCGCCTCCAGCAGCTCGGGAACTGCCCGCGAGGTGGACGCCGCACGCAGCACCAGCGCGCGGCCGAGTTCGAGCGCCGCCACGGCCTCCTCGACCCGGCCCTCGGACGCCGCCCAGATGGCGGCCCGCATCCCGCGGTCGGCTCCGGACCGGGCGGCCAGCAGCCCGTGGTCGGGGCCGGTCTGCAGGACGACGTCCCCGGCGAGCGCCTGCAAGGACTCCAGCGCCGCGTCCGTGGCGGCCTCCCGGTCCGCCGGGTCCTGGGTGTGCGACAGGCGCTAGCGGTAGTCCTCCGCGAGCGTCCAGAGGGCGGGGGCGGCGAGTTGGGGAGACTGGCCCTGGCGGACTCGCTCGCGGACCTGCTCCAGTTCGCCGATGGCCGCGTTCAGGTCGGCCGGATCCCGGGTGGCGGAGTACCGCACACTGGCCGTCATCGCGGAGACGAAGAGGGAGTACGTGGGGGCGTCCGGGGGCGCGGGGGTGTGCTCGGGCATCAGGTCGGGGGCCTCGTCCACGAGGGCCCGGTGGCGGAGGCGGTTCCGCCATCGCCGCTTTCGCCGCAACTCCCTTACTGCGAACGGAATTTGCCCGGCAGGCGCCCGGATCGACCACGTGGTCGGCGCCCGGGCGAACACCGGGCGACGTCCGGGCCGGGTGTTCACCAGACCCGGGGTCCGGTGCTTCGCTGACCTCGGGGCGGAACGACGGACGGAGGAGGCGTGGATGTCGGGGGAACGACCGCGCTCGTGGTCGCGGTCGTCGGGGTCGTCGGGACGCTGCTGTCCGCGCTGCTGACCCAGCGCGCGGCCGACCGCAGCCGCCGACGCGAGCAGGAGCACGCCGAGGAACTGCAGGAGCGGCGCAGGCAGGCCCAGGAACTGCGGTCGTGCTACGTGGCGCTGAACACCTCCGCCCGGCAGTATCTGGCCGCGCTCACCGACCAGTTGCACGCGCTGGGCCGGATCGAGGACGTACGGGTCGTACGCCAGCGGCTCACCGAAGCGCGTGACCAGTACCGGGACGTGTACGCGGAGGCGCAGCTGCGGGTGCCGGAGCGTGTGCTCGACCTCGCGGGCGACTTCAGCCGTGACCTGGGCACGGTCTACGGCATGGTCCGGCGCCTGGACGAGGGCGCGCCGCGTGCCGGGGACTCGCCGGCCGCCGTGCAGCGGGGCATCGACGCGCTGTGGGGCAGGCTGCGGCGGATACGGCGGGCGATGAGGGTCGAACTGGGCGCCTCCTGGGTGGATTCCGGGCGTTGAGCACCCGAAGCGCGGGATCTTGTCGCCACCGTTCCCGTGGATCGGCATAGTGGCGTTCAGGCCAAGGGCTGTCGAGGACCCGGAAAGGCAGGACGCCGGTGAGCGACGAGGAGAGCGGCGGCGTACGGGGGCTGCGCGCGTGGGCCGCGGACGCCGCGGAGCGGGTCAGACGGCTGGTCCCCGCCATGGGGGCCGGTACGGTGGCGCCGCGCGACTTCGACGCGTCGGTCACCGAACTCGACCAGCTGGAAAGGCTGCTGGACCACGACCCCGGGCTGCGCAGCGCGGTGAGCGTGTGGCTGGCGGGCGCGCTGACGCAGCGGCACCTGGCCGGGGGCGGTGCGCCCGCGGACCGGGAGCGTGCGGAGAAGCTGCTGAGGGAGGCACGGGACCCTGGTACGGAGCTGGGGGCGACGGCGACGGTGGAGGACCGGCGCTGGGCGGCCTTGTTCCTGCTGCCGCTCGTCACGCCGTTACGGCCGCAGCAGGGCGGGTTCGGGGCGGCGCCCGACCTCTCCGCCCTCGTCGAATGGGTCACCCGGGTGGGACCCGCCGGGATGGCGAGCGTCGTTGCGGAGATCCAGGCGCTGACCGCGGAGGTGGTCGAGCTGCCCCTGCCACCCGAGTTCCTGGGCCGGCTGCGGCAGATGCAGGGACTGTTCACGACGGCCCCGGGGCCGGGGTACTTCGACCCGCTCACGAGCATGATGCCGGCCGGGGATCCGTATGCGGATCAGCTGCGGAAGACGGTGGAAGGGGTGTTCGGCATGACCGGGGCTCCGGCGGGCGGGCAGGTGGCCGGGGCGGGGGGCAGCGTGGGGTCGGGCCCGGAGTCGGCTGCGGGGGCTGAGTCGTTTGCGGGTCGGGCGTCGTCTGAGGGCCGGGAGCCGGCTGCGGGCGCTGAGTCGGCTGCGGATCAGGTGTCGTCTGCGGGCCGGGCGCCGTCCGCGGGCGCTGAGTCACCTGCGGGCGCTGAGTCGTCTGCGGACCGGGAGCCGCCTGCCCACCCTGAGCCGCCCACTGGCCTGGAGCCGCCTGCCCACCCTGAGCCTCCTACCGGCCCGGAGCCGCCTGCCGACCCTGAGCCGCTCATGGATTCCGACGCGCCCGCGGAACCCCCGTTGGCGATGGATCCCCAACCGCCCACGGACTCCAACCCACCTGCCGCTTCAACCAACTCCGCAGCTTCCGCCTCTTCCGCGACTCCCACCCCGACTTCGCGCCCCGAGCCCCCGCCCACCCTCGACGACATCCGTCGGCTCGCCGTCGCCGTCGACGCTGTCGGGGCCACCGCATACGGTCTCGAAGACGTGCGGAAGAGCGACGATCCCGCTCGTATCCTCAACGAACTCCTCCGGCGGCTGCGCTCGGCGCAGGATCTGCCGCTGCCCGAGCCCGACCAGAGCGCCGCGCTGGAGAGCCTGAGGGCGCTCCTGCTCGGTATCGGATTCGACGTCGGCGGCACGCGGCAGGACTGGTCGGTCGCGCGTGCCCACAGGGAGAGGGTCGTCGACCTCTTCGAGAGGATCGGCGGATCGATGCCTCCGGAAGTGGGGGATCCCGTCGTCCTGGGCCGCGCGTTCGAGCTGTGCGGCCGGGTCGTCGACGCCGGGGAGTCGGAGGACGTCCAGGCGCTCCGCGATCTGGTGGACGAGGCCGAAGTGCTGGAGAAGTCCGTACCGGAAGGTCATCCGTTCCGTTTCGTCGCCTTCATGGCACTGGCCGTGGCATACGGCAGGCTCGGCATCGTCACCCAGGACAGGGAGATGCTCCTGCGTGCCGTGCCGTACTACGAGAAGGGGACGAGCGGCATCAGGACGAGCGGCCTCCCCTTCGCCGACCAGATGTATGTGCCGTACCTTCCGGACTTCGATCTGATCCGTGCCGCCCTTGACGGCGACACGGCGGCGATGAAGGAACACGTCCGCCCCCCTCAGGGCGCCACGACCGGGGAGCGCCACACCTCCGCGCTCTCCCTGCGCGCGCATTACGCCCTCACCCGTGACCCCGCGGTCCTCGACACGCTGATCGACGAGCTGGAGCAGGTCCGTGCCGGCGTCCGGGAAGGGAGGGCGCCGCGGGTCGCCGCCGACTCGCTGTGGTTTCTGGCCGAGGCCTATCGCGAGCGCGGTGTCCGCAACGAGGACGTGAAGGACGTCGCCGCGCTGGAAGCCGCCAAGGAGGCGCTGACCGCGCTCGCCGCCGACGTCCTCCTCCAGGACGGTGCGGAACACGGACTGCTGGCGGCACGCGCCGGAGCGAGCAGGGGTGTGCAGGCGGCGCTGTGGGCGGCCTCGCAGGGCCGGCTGCACGAGGCGGTGGCCGCGCTGGAACTGGGCCGGGCCCTGGTGCTGCACGCGGCGGCGGCCTCGTCGGCCGTGCCCGAACTGCTCGACGCGGGCGGGCACCACGAGCTGGCCGAGGCGTGGCGGGCGGCCGACACGGCCGAGGGCACCGGTGCCGGCGACGACGGCGTCCCCGACGAACTGCCGAGCACGCTGCGCCGCCAGGCCCTCGAAGCCCTCGGCTACCGGCGGGAGGGCGGCCTGCTCAGCACCCCCACACTGAGCGAACTCGCGGACGGGATCGAGGAGAGCGGCGCCGACGCGCTCGTCTATCTGGTCCCCGGCGAGGGCGGGAACCCCGGCGTGGTGCTCGCGGTGAGTCCGCGACTCGGTGCCGCGGTCGGGGTACGGCCGCTGCTGTCCGGCGCCGGGAGCGGCCCGTTGGAGCGCTACCTCGACGCAACCGCCGTACGCGACGCCGACCGGAACGCCCCGTCCGCCGAACAGACCTGGGAGGAAGCCCTCACGGCGCTCTGCGACTGGGCCTTCGAGGTGCTCCGCCCCCTCCTCGCCGATGTGGCGGAGCGGCTCGCCGCCGAGGGGGACCGGGACGACCGGCCGCTCAGGCTCGTCCTGGTGCCCTGCGGACGGCTCGGCATCGTCCCCTGGCACGCCGCGCGCCTCCCGGAGGAGGCGACCCACACCTACCTCTGCCAGACCACCGTGATCAGCTACGCGGCGTCCGGCAGCCAGTTCCTGCGGACGCTGAGGCGCGCGCCGCGCGAACCGGCGGCCGCCCCCGTCCTGCTGGCCGACCCGGGCATGGACCTGACGCATGCCGAGGTCGAGGTCATGGCCCTGCGGGACGCCTTCTACGGGCAGGCCCGGATGTGCGGGGGGATCTTCGAACTGGCCGACGAGGAGCTGACCCCCGGCACGCCCGACGACGTCCTCGCGTTCCTCGCCGACGGGACCTCGCTGCTCCACGTGGCCTCGCACGGATCGGCGGGCACGCGTCCCACGGTCTCGGCGCTGCGTCTCGCCGCCTCCGAGGACACCGGGGAGACGGCGGAAGAAGCGGGACCGGGCCTGCTGACGGTGACCCGGCTTCTCGACCGGCCGGACCAACAGGGCGCCGAGGACGGGCCGTTGGTCGTCCTCAGCGCGTGCCAGACCGATCTGAGCACCCGCGACCACGACGAGGCGCTGACCCTCACCACGGCGTTCGTCGCGGGCGGCGCCCGGGATGTCGTCGGATCACGGTGGACGACCCAGGACAGCGCGTCGGCGCTGCTGATGGCGGTGTTCCACCACCACCTGACCGTCGACGGGCTCAGCCCCGTCGACGCGCTCAGGGCCGCACAGCTGTGGATGCTCGACCCGCACCGCACGAACCCGGGCTCGCTCGGCGGCGAACTGCTGCGGCAGCTCGAACGCCCCGATCTCGACCGGATCGCGCTCTGGGCCGCCTTCATCCACCAGGGGCATCCGGGACCGGGAGCGGCGAGACCCGGAAGTCGTGGAGAGACAGAAGCAGGTACCGAAGGGGGGAACGCATGAACGACGGCGGCACGAGCGACGGCCCAGGCGGTTCGACGGAGCGGCTGCTCGCCCTGATCGGCGAGCACCGGGACACCATCCGCGAGGCGCTCGACGACGAGGAGTACGCGGTGCTGCTGGCCCGTCTTGAGGCCCTCGCGGCCACGGACGCGGTCGACGACAGGGCCGTGCGCAGGGCGTGCCAGGGGGTTCGTCTGGCTCTGCTGCCCCTGCCGCTGGACCATCCGGTGCGCAGGGCGCTGGACTCCGCCGTACGGCTGGTCGCGGCGCCCCCCGGGCCGAAGACCGTGGTGGGGGCGCGCGAGCTGATGGCCCTGCTGACAGCCCTGCCGCCCGCCCCCGAACCGGCGTACGGCACCGCGTCCGAAGAGGACCGGATGCTGCTCGGGGCGCCTGCCCTCTCGGCCGACGAGGCGCGGGTCCGCTGCGGCGGCGCGCCACCCCCCGAGCTGATCAGACTGACGGATCCCCGGGACGGCGACCGCTATCCGGAGTTCCAGTTCGGCGAGGGGGGCGGCACCCCGCGCGAGGTCGTCCTCGCGGTCAACCGGCTGCTCCTCGCCGACATCGACCCCTGGGGCGCCGCGGCCTGGTGGCTCAGCGGCAACACCTGGCTGGGCGGGACACCCGCGTCGCTGCTCGGCCGGCTGCCGGACCATCGGCTGGTCGGCGCTGCCACCGCACTGGTGGAGGGGGACTGATGAGCGACTTCTTCCCCATGATCGAGTTGGAGCTGCGCCCCAACCGTCTGGTGATCCCGGCCGGCACCGAGCTGTGGCGGGTGCACCAGTCGAAGTACGCGCCGGACCAGTTCAGTCCGAAGCTCGCGGACATCCACTTCGGCGGCGGCCGCTTCGAGGGCACGGTGCTGGATCCCTATCACAGCCTGTATCTGGCGGACACCCAGCTCACCGCCCTCGCGGAGAGCGTGCTGCGCTCCCGGCCCTTCGAACTGCCGGCCGGTACGCGGCGGATCCCCTACAGCGCCGTCTGGCGGCGGTCGCTGAGCGGCCTGCGCACCCGGTGCGAGCTGAACCTGGTCTCCCTGGTCGACGGGCAGGACCTGGCTGCCGTCTGCCAGGACTCCACGCTCCTTGAGGACGAGAGCAACTATGCGGTCGCGCGGCGCTGGTCGAGCGAGATCCGGGCGCAGGCACCGGATGCGATGGGGCTGATCTGGGAGTCCCGGCGCAACCGGGCCCAGCGTGCCCTGGTGCTCTTCCACGACCGCTTCGAGCACTGCGACGGCAGGCCGCTGGAGGTGCTGCGGGACGGCGGGATCCCGGACCTCGGCTCCCAGGAGGGCATGAAGAAGGCCAACGAGATCCTCGAACCGCTGCGGGCGGTCATCTCGGAGCCCGTGTGGCAGTGATGTGGGGACCGCCCCGTCCCGCTTGTCGGTGGCCGAGACGTGATGCCATCGTGGGCGCATGGCATCGTCCCTCCCTGACCTTGCGTCACTTCTCCGTGAACTCAAGGAGGTCAGGCGCGCCGGACTGGTGAGGCTGCGCGGGCGCGCGCTGCCCGGCCTGGAGTCGGCGGCGCAGGCGGTGATCGTGACCGGCGTCCGGACTCCCGGCCCGGCCGTCGAGACGCTGCTGCGGCTCGCCGTGTCGCGTCTGGACGCCGGGACCCTGCGCACCGCCGCCGAGTACACCCTGGGGCTGGCCCAGGGCACCCGGGACTGGCCCGCGTCCTCCCGCCGGGCCCGGGCGGCCTCGGTGTACGGGGTGAGCGTCGAGCGGTTCCGCAAGGACCACGAGGTGATGGTCCTCGGGCAGGTCGCCGAGCACGTGTTGCGGCTGGCGGCGGAGATGGCCGCGGCGCCCGGAGCCGCCGCCGTGCCCGAGGAGGGGGTCGGCACGCACCGGACCGTGCGGGTCAGGGTCGGCGAGCGGCCGGCGACGCTCACCCTCCATGTGCACCCGGTGGATCTGCTGCGTGACGTGGACGTGGTCGTCTCCCCGTCGAACGTGCACTTCGCGCTGCCCGAGCGGTACAAGTCGTCCGTTGCCGCCTCGTTGCGCCGTGTGGCCTCGGTGCGCGGCGTGACCGGTGACGTCCTGGACGACCCGGTCCACGACGAGCTGAGCAACTGGGCTTGCCGGAACGGCACTTCGGGCCGCGCCGTGCTGCCCGGCACCGTGGCCGCCACCGGTACCGGGGCCCTGGCCGCACAGGGCGTACGACGGATCTACCACGCGGCGGTCGCCGTGCCACGGGCCGGGACCAACGACTACGACGTGCTGCCGTCCGACATCACCCGGGCCGCCTCCCGCGCGCTCGCGCTCCTCGCGGAGGAACACGACCGCTTCGACCCGCCGCTGCGCTCGGTGTGCTTCCCGCTGCTCGGCTCGGGCCGCGGCGGACTGCCGTACGACATCAGCCTGGCCGCCGTATGGGCCGCCGTGGAGGCGGAGTTGGCCCGCGGCGCCGGGTGGGACGTCCACTTCGTGGTGCGTACGCCCGAGGCGGCGGCGCTCGTGGAGCGCATAACCGCCGGGATCCGCCCGGCGCACGACCGGCGGGCGACCGGCCGACCCGATGGAATGGGAGCAGACCCCCGCTCCGCATGAGCGGTTGCGGGGGTGGGGCGAGCGGGTGCGAGCGGGTGCGAGCGGGTGCGAGGGGGGAACCCGCTCGCCCGAAGTTCCGCTGTGAACCCGAAGTTCCACTGTGAGAAGGGCAGTTGACGCATGCCGGGCTCATGCGCCGAGGGGCGCCCGCCCGGCTACCGCCGGCGCCAGGGCAGTGCCGCGCTGTCCAGGACGACATGGATCTCCGTCCCCGCATGCGGCTTGACGGCCTTCTTCAAAAACGCCAGGAAGTCGCTGGTCGCAGCGATGGAAGGCTGCCCTTGACGCCTTCGAGATCACCTTCGACAGGCGCCTTTCCGCCGCCCGCCGGTAACTCATTCACCCCGAGTTGCACCGATGACCGGACAGGCTCTGCCATGGCCGAAGCCCGGCGGGATGCGCCAGGTGCGGCACGGGCCTTGTCGGTCAGGAAGGTGAGATTCAGTTATATTCGTGTCATAACAAGATTTTCAGTGCTATCTGCGTTTGGCTCTTCACATCTCCCTTGATCGCACGCGCGCGACGGAAGGTGTGACGGTTTGTGATGCGAAGGATTGTTGTTTCATCGCTTGTGCTGGGAGCGGTGAGTCTCGGTCTGGCGTGTGAGTTGTCAGGGTCCGTAGCGGCAGCTCAGGAATTAACGGGCGCCGCACTGTCAGGAAGTGCGTCCGCGAAAGTACAGCGGAACGTGCCCCCGGCCGGGGTTCGCGGGATTGTCAGGGCGAGGAACGGCTTGAGTATCCGCGCCCAACCGACGAGTCGCGCTGACGAGTTGGGCCATTACCCGACGGACGCCCGGATCAGCATTTGGTGCAAGGCGCGAGGCGAGAGCGTCGGCGGCGATACGACGTGGTACAGGCTCGCGAACCGGTCGGGTTGGGTGGCTGCCCGCTACGTCCGAGTCTCGGGTGCCGTACCGGTGTGCGGTGAGCCGGGTCCCCAGGGTGCGCCAGGTCCCCCGGGCCCCCAGGGCGACACCGGGGCCGCCGGGGCGGCCGGACCCGCCGGCCCTCAAGGTGATGCCGGGCCTGCCGGACCTGCCGGACCTGCTGGTCCTCAGGGCGAGACCGGGGCAACTGGTGCTGGTCCTGCTGGTCCTCAAGGTGATGCAGGTCCTGCTGGTCCTGCTGGTCCTCAGGGTGAGACGGGGGCCGCCGGGCCTGCCGGTGAGACTGGGGCCACCGGACCGGCCGGACCTGCTGGTCCTCAGGGTGACGTCGGGCCTGCTGGTGCGACTGGGGCCACCGGTCCTGCTGGTCCTGCTGGTCCTCAGGGCGAGACGGGAGCCGCCGGGCCTACTGGTGAGAGCGGGGCCACTGGACCGGCCGGACCCGCCGGACCGGTCGGTCCGCAGGGCGAGACCGGACCTGCTGGGCCCACTGGTGAAACCGGAGCCACTGGGCCTGTCGGGCCTGCCGGTTCTCAGGGCGAGATGGGAGCCACCGGGCCTGCTGGTGCGACTGGGGCCACCGGTCCTGCTGGTCCTGCTGGTCCTCAGGGCGAGACGGGAGCCGCTGGGCCTGCCGGTGAGACTGGGGCCACTGGACCGGCCGGACCCGCCGGACCGGTCGGTCCGCAGGGCGAGACCGGACCTGCTGGGCCCACTGGTGAAACCGGAGCCACTGGGCCTGTCGGGCCTGCCGGTTCTCAGGGCGAGATGGGAGCCACCGGGCCTGCTGGTGCGACCGGGGCCACCGGACCGGCCGGACCTGCTGGTCCTGCTGGTCCTCAGGGTGACACCGGACCCGCCGGTGAGACCGGGGCCACCGGACCCGCCGGTCCTCAAGGCCCCTCCGGCACCGCCGTCGTCACTCCCGTATTCGGAGATCAGACGACGCTCGGACCGGGGGAGACCGCGGCTGTGGACGCCGTCTGTCCCGTCGGGCAGAAGGCGATTTCCGGCGGTTGGGTGGGAGGCGACGAGGTCATCCCCGTGCGCAGTTTTCGGAGTACGAGCCCGGGCTCGGATCCCGACGGCAGCTGGACCGTCAGTTTCCACAACAGCTCGGCCACCCAGGCATACCCCGTCCAAACCGTTGTCTATTGCGTGCCGTCGTGACGGTTCGCAACACCCGTTCCGGGACGAGGGAAACCTGTGCGGGACCGGCTTCGCTCGGCGATCGGCGTCGGCCCGGGCCGCACCGAGAACACCAACATCACATGCAGAAAACCCGTCATACCGTCACGGCTTTCGGCGGTATCGGGTCCATTCGGCGTATGCCCTTCGCCCCAGCTCAGGTGACGTACTGGTACGGGATGCCCGAAGTGGTGCCCGCCGGGGTGCGCAGGACAACCGTCACCGTGCCCGGTGTCCCTCCGGCGGCCACGGCGACGACCTTCGTGTCGGAGACGGCCGTGAAAGGCACCGGAACGCCCCCGAACAGCACTTGGTCGGTGTAGGTGAGGCCGCTGCCGGTGAGGGTGACGGTGGTTCCGCCGAGGGCGGGGCCCGAGGCGGGGGTGAGGCTGCTGACGACCGGAGCCGGGAGGTAGGTGTAGTACGCGGTGCCCGGTCCGGGGGCGCTGGTGCCGCCTGGTGTGGTGGCGGTGACGGTCACGGTGCCCGATCCGCTGGGGGCGTTCGCGGTGATCACACTGTCGGAGTCGACCACGATGCCGGTGGCCGCACTGGTTCCGAACCGGACGGCGCTGGTTAGTGTCAGGTTGGTTCCGGTGATGGTGACGGTGTTTCCGCCGGAGAGCGGGCCCCGCGGGGGGTCGAGCCGGCTGATGGTCGGGGCCGGGATGTAGAAGTAGGGCAGTGAATTGCTGACGCCGCTCGCCGTGGTCAGGGTGACCTCAGCGGGGGCAGGCGGCGCCGCCGGCGCGACCACGGTGACCTGGGTGGAGGTGTTGCCGGTGATGACAGCGGTGCGCGTGTCGAAGCGCACGGCGGTGGCCGACGACAGACTGGTACCGGTCAGGGTGACCGTGTTCCCTCCGGAGGTCGGCCCCTGATTGGGCGTCAGGGACGTGAGCGCCGGGGCCGCGACGTAGGTGTACGGGACGCCGTTGCTCGTGCCCGACGTCGCGGAGACCGTGACGTCGACCGTGCCGGAGCCCGGCGGTGAGGTGGCGATGATCTGGGTGGTACTGATCACGGTGAACGAGGCCGAGACAGTACCGAACCGCACCGCGATGACCCCGGTGAAGCCGCTGCCGTTGACCGTCACCGAGGTCCCACCCGTGGCCCGTCCCTGGCTGGGATCGAGACTGGTCACTACCGGGGCCATGGCCTGCTCCTTCCTGCACTGCTCGGGTGCTGCGCCCCGGCCGGCACGCGCCGGCCGGGACGCAGCGGGTTCACGCTCGGCGCTCGCCGGGCCGTGCCCGGCCGACCGCGGAGGTGCTGACGGCACTTCGGCCCTGGGCGGGTCCGCGGATCAGACGACGGTGAACACGTCGCCGGCGACGGCCGCGGTCTGGCCGCCCGGAGTGGTGGCCTGGACGTCGTACGTGCCCGTGGCGAGCCCCGAGGGGACGGTGGCGACCAGGCTGGTGGCGGAGAAACTCGAGAAGTCGGCCTCGACCGCGGTGCCTCCGCCGGTGGGTGTGAACGTCACGCTGCTGACGTCCACGAGATTGGTGCCGGTGACGGTGGTGCTGGAGCCGACCGTTCCCGAGGTGGGGGACAGCGAGGTGACGGTCGGGACGTCGTAGTAGGTGTACTGGGTGGGGGCGCCGAGCGGGATGCTGGTGCCTCCGGCGGTGACGCAGGTGACGTTCACCGTGTCGGTGGGGGCGGTGAACGCGCCATGCGCCGGGCAGGTGATGGTGAGCTCGCTGTCGGAGACGACGGTCAGCCCGGTGCCGGCGCCCGCGGAGCCGAAGGTCACCCCGGTCGCGGTGAGCAGGCCGCTGCCCAGGACGCTGAGCGAAGTGGCGGTCGCCGGGCCGGTGTTGGAGCTGAGGGCCGTGGGCTCCGGGGGGTTGATGTAGTAGAACGCGAGGGAGTTGCTCGTCGTCGTTCCCGCGGTGACGCTCACGGAGATCTGGCCACCGCACAGCACGGGGATGACGACGGTGACGGTGGTTGCGGCCACGGTGGCGGGAGTGACGCTCTTAGTCCCGAAGTTCACCTTGGTCGTGCCCGACAGCCCCGTGCCGGTGAGGGTGAGGGTGATCCCGTTGTGGCTCTGGGTGGGTGTCAGCGAGGTGAGAGTTGGCATGACGAGGCCTCCTTGCGCTCGTTGTGCTGCCCTTTGCAGGCGAGTTGTGCGGCCGACCGTGAGTGGGGGGCGCGTGCGGCGCGACCGGCCGGCGGCAGGTGGGTGAGGGGGCACGAAGCCTGAGATGTCTCACGGGGAACAGCCGGGCGGTCTGTCTCACCTGATGCCATTCAAGCGACAGGGACACGGGCATAGGCAGAGCGCATATGGAGGCATCAGTTGCTTACATGATTGTCACATTGACATCCTGTTCATCCCTTTGTGCGCTGGGCGCGCTACATATCGGTTTCTTACGACAGTTGACCTCAGTCGCACGCGGGCGTGTCCATCGCCACCTGGACCTGGACCTGGACCGTCCGCAGGGACGTCGCGCCGCCGGTCGGCCTCAAGCCCCTGGCCTCGTACAAGGCCGAGCTGTATGCCGGTCAGGTCGAGGGCGCCGTCCCGGCCGACCCGGACAGCACCCTCGGCCGCACGCCCGGCGCCTTCTGACGACCGTCGCGCGGCCCGGACGACAGCGTCCACAACACGGTCCGGGCCGCCGCGCAGGGGGGACGGCCTCACCGCGCCAGGGTGTCGACGAGATCGACGTCCGGCAGGTCGAGCGAGCAGATCCGCTCGGCCTCGTCGGCGGGGATGCCGAACTGCCGCCCGGCTCTCTCGCCTCGACTCCTTCGACTCCCCGACTGCCTCAACGAGATTCCGCGTCGTCCAGCGCGAAGCCGTACCGTCCCTGCAGCCGGACGAAGCGCGCCGAGGTCACCACCCGCGACTGCTCGAGACCCGACGCGGTCCGCTCGAAGCACACCACCTGCTCGTGCCCGCCCGGCCCGATCGGCTGTACGAGGCGGCCGCCCCCGCGCACCTGCGCGACCAGCGGCGCGGGCACCTCCGGGAACGCGGCCGACACGAGGACCGCGTCGTACGGAGCCAGGTCCGGCACGCCCCCGCTGCCGTCGCCGACCCGCAGCTCCACGTTCCGCACGCCGTGCCGGGCGAGATTCACGCGCGCCTGCCGGGCGATGCAGGGCCGCACCTCGACGCTGACCACGTCGGCGGCCAGCCGGGCCAGCAGCGCGGTCTGGAAGCCCAGGCCCGTACCGACCTCGAGGACATGCTCGCTCCCGGTCAGACCGAGGCTCTCGATCATCAGGGCGGACAGCGACGGCTGCGTGGTGACCTGTCCCTGCCCGATCGCCACGGGTACGTCACGGTAGGAGGCGGCCACCTCACCGGCCGGGACGAATCCCGCCCGGGGCGTCGTGCGCACGGCCTCGAGCAGTCGCTCATCCTTGATCCCGGCGGCTCTGAGGGCTCGCACGAGATCTTCGGGCTCGCTGGGACCAGATACGGAACTCACGGGCGGATCTCCACTACCAGGCTAGGCGCCCGCTCCCGGAAACAGCGGGCAAGGGGTTCCCGGGAAGCGCCTACCCTTGACCCATGACCAGCAGCAGCGACCGGAGCCCGGCAGTGGACGTTCCAGCACCCAAGAGCTACGAGATCCGCACCTACGGGTGCCAGATGAACGTCCACGATTCCGAGCGATTGGCCGGGCTGCTCGAAGACGCCGGGTACGTGCGCGCCCCCGAGGGGTCGGACGGCGACGCGGACGTCGTCGTCTTCAACACGTGCGCGGTGCGCGAGAACGCCGACAACCGCCTCTACGGCAACCTCGGCCGCCTCGCCCCCAAGAAGGCGAGCCGCCCCGGCATGCAGATCGCGGTCGGCGGCTGTCTCGCGCAGAAGGACCAGGACACCATCGTGAAGAAGGCGCCCTGGGTGGACGTCGTCTTCGGTACGCACAACATCGGCAAGCTGCCGGTCCTGCTGGAACGCGCGCGCGTGCAGGAAGAGGCGCAGGTCGAGATCGCCGAGTCCCTGGAGGCGTTCCCCTCCACCCTGCCGACGCGGCGCGAGAGCGCCTACGCGGCCTGGGTCTCGATCTCCGTCGGCTGCAACAACACCTGCACCTTCTGCATCGTCCCGGCCCTGCGCGGCAAGGAGAAGGACCGCCGCACCGGCGACATCCTCGCCGAGATCGAGGCCCTGGTCGCTGAGGGCGTCTCCGAGATCACCCTGCTCGGCCAGAACGTCAACGCGTACGGCTCCGACATCGGCGACCGCGAGGCCTTCAGCAAGCTGCTGCGCGCGTGCGGGCAGATCGAGGGCCTGGAGCGCGTCCGCTTCACCTCCCCGCACCCGCGCGACTTCACCGACGACGTCATCGCCGCCATGGCCGAGACGCCGAACGTCATGCCGCAGCTGCACATGCCGCTCCAGTCCGGCTCGGACACCGTCCTGAAGGCGATGCGCCGCTCCTACCGGCAGGACCGCTACCTCGGGATCATCGAGAAGGTGCGAGCCGCCATCCCGCACGCCGCGATCACCACCGACATCATCGTGGGCTTCCCCGGGGAGACGGAGGAGGACTTCGAGCAGACCCTCCACGTCGTCCGCGAGGCGCGCTTCACGCAGGCCTTCACCTTCCAGTACTCCAAGCGGCCCGGCACCCCCGCCGCCACCATGGACGACCAGATCCCCAAGGAGGTCGTCCAGGCGCGTTACGAGCGTCTCGTCGCCCTCCAGGAGGAGATCTCCTGGGAGGAGAACAAGAGGCAGGTCGGCCGCACCCTGGACCTGATGGTCGCCGAGGGCGAGGGCCGCAAGGACGGCGCCACCCACCGCCTGTCCGGCCGCGCCCCCGACAACCGGCTGGTCCACTTCACCAAGCCGGAGCAGGAGGTCCGCCCCGGCGACGTGGTCACCGTCGAGATCACGTACGCCGCCCCGCACCACCTCCTCGCCGAGGGCCCCGTCCTCGCCGTGCGCCGCACGCGCGCGGGCGACGCCTGGGAGAAGCGCAACGCCGCGGAGGCCGCCAAGCCGGCGGGCGTGATGCTCGGGCTCCCGACGATCGGGGTCCCGGCGCCGCTGCCGGCCGCCACGAGCGGCTGCGCGCTGGACTGAGCGCACCCGGAACCGAGGGGCGGGGGGAACATGGCGCACTGGGTGGTTCTCGCGCAGTTCGGTTACGGGGACGAGTACCGCAGCGAGGAGGCGGCGCGCTTCGAGGGCACCCGGGAGGAGGCCCGCGCCCGCCTCTACGAGCTCGCCTGCACCCATCGCCCCCGCCACGGGCTGCGCCAGAAGCGCCGTGACGTCTACCGGATCGGGGACGGGGACGCGTACTACGCGAACATCGAGGGTCTGGTCTCCACGTTCCGCGTGATCTACCGGCTGGCCGAGCTGGTGTGGAGCTCCGAGCCGGTGCCGCCCCCCTGGCAGTAGGCTCCCGATCATGCTTGTCGCCGCAGCCGTCTGCCCCTGCCCGCCGCTGCTCGTGCCCGAGGTCGCCGCGGGTGCCGCACCCGAACTGGACACCGCGCGCGCGGCGTGCACCGACGCGCTCGGCGTGCTCGCCGCCGCCCGCCCCGACCTGCTGGTGGTCGTCGGGCCCGCCGAGCAGAGCGGGCGCGGCCGGCACCCGCAGGGCACCCCGGGTTCCTTCCGGGGCTTCGGCGTCGACGTGGACGTACGCCTCGGCGCGGCCACGGACGCCGTCCCCGAGCGTGAGCTGCCCACCTCGCTGGCCGTCGGCGCCTGGCTGCTGGAGCGCACCGGCTGGGCGGACGCCCCGATCGAGGGGCTCGGCGTCGGGGAACCGCTCGCGCCCGAGCGCTGCGTCGAGGCCGGACGGGACATCGCCGCCCGGGCGGGGCGGGTAGCGCTGCTGGTGATGGGCGACGCCAGCGCGTGCCGCACGCTCAAGGCACCGGGATACCTGGACGAGCGGGCGGCGCCCTTCGACGCCGAGGTCGCGCGTGCGCTGGCGGCGGCGGACGTGGCGGCCGTCGAGGCACTGGACGCCGAGCTGGCGTACGAGCTGAAGGCCTCCGGCCGCGCGCCCTGGCAGGTACTCGCCGGAGCGGCCGAGGGCACGGGCCTGAGCGGGGCACTGCTCTACGACGACGCCCCGTACGGCGTCGGGTACTTGGTCGCCACCTGGTCCTAGGCGTCGCCCCGCGGCGGAGTAGCCCCGGGCGCCGCCCGCTGGCGGAGACGAAGACGAAACGGCGGACGGCCGGGAGCGCTGGCGCTCCACGGCCGTCCGCCGATCCGCGTGTCGTTCAGGAAGCCGGTGGCGGGCCCTCCGGCCGGGTCGGGGTCGCGGCGTCGCCGGCCTCCGGACCCTCCTTGTGCGCGAGGCGGTCCATCGCCCCCTTCGCCTTGTCCGTACCGGCGTGGATCTTGTCGCTGTACTTGCCCTTGGTCCGCTCGTCCACGGCCTTGGCGGCCTTGTCGAGGCTGTGCTGGACCTTGCCTCCGTGCTTCTGGGCGAGGTCCGACACCTTGTCCCGGGCCGGGGCGAGCTTGGCCTTCACGTTGTCCATCAGACCCATGGTCCACCTTCCCTCACGGGGACAGTCATGTGCGGGCGCCCTCACCGGCCTCGTTGTCGGCGGCCTCGTCCGCGGACTGCTGCTTGGGGATCTCGGCGCCCTCGGACGCGCCGGCCTCGGCGGCCTTCGCCTCCGTCGCCTCGCCCTCGTCCTCGCGCCCGTCCTCGGCCGACACCTTCGCCTCCGCTGCCCGATCAGCTTCCGCCACCTCGGCCACTCCCGACTCGGTGCCGGTCTCCACCTCGTCGGCAGCCGCCTCCTGCGTCGCCTTCGACCTGCCGAGGAGCCGTGCAAAAACGCCCATATCCACTCCATACGTTACTCATGCGGGCGAACTCCCGCGTCACGCGGTGCGTCCGTTTGCGCCGCCCGGGTCACCGTGTCCAGCGACCCATGGGCACCTCGGTGCAACGACGCGAGCTGCGCGCCGTCACGTAACTCGTTCGAGGCGTGTCCGTGAGGTTTGCGAGACTGGTGCGGTGAGCAGCGCATCTCCCGCCCCCCGCGTCATCGCCGTCGTCGGACCCACAGCGGCCGGAAAGTCCGATCTGGGCGTCTTCCTGGCCCAGCGACTCGGCGGCGAGGTCGTCAACGCCGACTCCATGCAGCTCTACCGAGGGATGGACATCGGCACCGCCAAGCTGACGCCCGAGGAGCGCGGCGGCGTCCCGCACCACCTGCTGGACATCTGGGACGTGACGGTCACCGCCTCCGTCGCCGAGTACCAGAAGCTGGCCCGCGCGCGGATCGACGCCCTGCTCGCGGAGGGCCGCTGGCCGATCCTGGTCGGCGGCTCCGGCCTGTACGTCCGCGGAGCCGTCGACAACCTGGAGTTCCCCGGCACCGACCCCGTGGTCAGGGCCCGCCTGGAGGAGGAGCTGGCCCTGCGCGGCTCCGGGGCCCTGCACGCCCGCCTGGCCGCCGCCGACCCCGAGGCCGCCCGCGCGATCCTGCCCAGCAACGGCCGCCGTATCGTCCGCGCCCTGGAAGTGATCGAGATCACCGGGCAGCCCTTCACGGCCAACCTTCCCGGCCACGACTCCGTCTACGACACCGTCCAGATCGGTGTCGACGTCGCTCGCCCCGAACTCGACGAGCGCATCGCGCGCCGCGTCGACCGGATGTGGGAGGCGGGCCTCGTCGACGAGGTGCGCGCCCTGGAGGCGCAGGGGCTGCGCGAGGGCATCACGGCCTCGCGCGCGCTGGGCTACCAGCAGGTACTCGCCTCGATCGCCGGGGACTGCACCGAAGCGGAAGCACGGGCCGAGACCGTACGCGCCACCAAGCGCTTCGCGCGCCGTCAGGATTCATGGTTCAGGCGCGATCCGCGGGTGCACTGGCTGAGTGGGGCCGCGGCGGACCGCGGGGAACTTCCGCGGCAGGCCCTGGCGTTGGTCGACCGACCGGTTACAGCCTGATCACGTCCTGGCATCGGGATGCGCCGCCGGTCAACGGGGCCAGCGGCGCCGTGCCATCATCGTGCTTCGATCGACCAAGTGGAGTCCTAGTTGGGAGGGCGCGTGGCGATGGAGGCCGGCCCTCGCGACACCGCACAGAGTGCCGAGCACGTCACCACCGACGGTGACGAGCCGGACCAGCGTGAGGACCCTCTGACGGACCTGACGGACCTGACGGACCTGGCCGACGACGGGCCCGACGAGACCCCGGGCGGCGTGACCGCCGACGGGCCTGCGCCCGAGGAGATGTACGCGAGCGGTCCGGAGGTCGAGGTCGAGCTGCGCCCGCAGCGGCGGCTGCGCATCTGGCAGCTCGCGCCCATCGTGGCCCTGGCCGCGGGCGGCTCCCTGATGTTCGCCTTCCCGCTCGCCTTCGACTTCGGCGACAGCGGCGCGGTGATCGCCATGCTGGGCCTGCTGATCTGCTCCTGCGCCGCGGGCTGGGGCATGATGGCCGCCCGCCGAGTGGGCTACACCTGGCCGGGCCTGCCGGCCCGCGGCTCGGGCCGCCGCCCGGACTGGCGGGTGGTGCTCGGGTACGTCCTGCTGGTGGCCGTCGTGGTCATCCTTGCCGTCTGGCGGGTGGCAAGGCTCCGCTGAGGCGCCCCGAAGGGGGTGCGGGTCCGCATCGATGTACGGCTCCGCCGCGTGGGCGCGATCAACCCCCACCGACCCGCACCGTCGCACCGGCCTGCCCCGCCCCGTCGGTCCCCACCGACCCGCAGCTCGACAACGCCCTTCCCTTACGATCGAGGAATGAGCACGCGCAAGCGGATCCCCTTCCTCAAGGGCCACGGCACCGAGAACGACTTCGTGATCGTCCCGGACCCCGAGAACACCCTCGACCTCACTCCGGAGGCCGTCGCCATCCTGTGTGACCGCCGCGCCGGCATCGGCGGCGACGGGGTGCTGCACGTCGTACGGTCCGCCGCGCACCCGGAGGCCCGGGAGATGGCCGCCGAGGCGGAGTGGTTCATGGACTACCGCAACGGCGACGGCTCGATCGCGGAGATGTGCGGCAACGGCACCCGTGTGTTCGCCCGCTACCTCCAGCACGCCGGACTCGTGGGCGAAGGCGACCTCGCGATCGCCACGCGCGCGGGCGTGAAGAGCGTGCACATCGCGAAGACTGTGCCCAATAGCGGCTTCGCCGCCGGTGACGTCACCATCGGCATGGGCAGGGCCCGCCTGCCCGAGGGCGAGGTCACGGTGAACGTCGGCGAGCGCAGCTGGCCCGCGCGCAACGTGAACATG
Organism: Streptomyces sp. NPDC001450; assembly: GCF_053597295.1. NCBI lineage: Bacteria > Bacillati > Actinomycetota > Actinomycetes > Kitasatosporales > Streptomycetaceae > Streptomyces > Streptomyces sp. NPDC001450. The sequence goes on along the minus strand of NZ_JBSFHY010000012.1, from coordinate 159,802 downwards.
GGCAACCCGCACGCCGTCGCCTTCGTCGAGAACCTCGCGCACGCAGGCAACCTGTACGCCCCGCCGCCCGTCAGCCCGGCCGCCGCCTACCCGGACGGGGTCAACGTCGAGTTCGTCGTCGACCGCGGCCCCCGCCACGTCGCGATGCGCGTGCACGAGCGCGGCTCCGGCGAGACCCGTTCCTGCGGCACGGGTGCGTGCGCGGTCGCCGTGGCCACCGCCCGGCGTGACGGCGCCGACCCGGCCGTCACCGGCACGCCGGCGACGTACACCGTGGACGTACCCGGCGGACGTCTGGTCATCACCGAACGGCCCGACGGAGAGATCGAGATGACCGGACCCGCCGTGATCGTCGCCGAGGGCGAGATCGACTCCGAGTGGCTGGAAAACGCGCTCCGCTGACCTGGGGAAACCGCGCAACGAGCGGCTCCGGACGCCTGGTTCGGCGATTTCCGGCGGCCGGGACCGTTCGAAACCGCGGCCGAGTGCAGGGCAGGTGGCGCAAACTCTAAACCTCCTCGTCGTCGCTCGAATGGGTGATCCGTTTCACGCTCGGCCAGAGGCGGCCAGTCGCACGTGGTGGGCTCGGTAGCATCAAGCACCGGCACGGACGGGGGAACGTCGCCATCCCTGAGCCGCGCATGCCCTGGGCTCTGTCCGCCGGTCGACGAGCCGGAGGTGCCCATGAGTGCGGAGGCCACGAACCCTGCGACCCCTGGCCCGGTAGCGCCCCCGGCGCCCGCAGTGGCCCGCAGGAAGTCCCGGGCCCGGATCGACCTGCGCAGGCTCGGCCGGGCCGCGCTGCTCGGCCCCGCCGCCCGCGGCAGACTGCCCGACGCGATCGGCCACGTCGTCGAGGCGCACCGCGCCCACCACCCCGACGCGGACCTCGAACCCCTGCGCCGCGCCTACGTCCTGGCCGAGTCCTCGCACCGAGGTCAGATGCGCAAGAGCGGCGAGCCGTACATCACGCACCCGCTGGCCGTGACCCTGATCCTGGCCGAACTCGGCGCCGAGACCACCACCTTGACGGCATCTCTGCTCCACGACACCGTCGAGGACACCGATGTGACGCTGGAGCAGGTGCGGGAACAGTTCGGCGAGGAGGTGCGGTATCTGGTCGACGGCGTCACGAAGCTGGAGAAGGTCGACTACGGAGCGGCCGCCGAGCCCGAGACCTTCCGCAAGATGCTCGTCGCCACGGGCAGCGACGTGCGCGTGATGTCGATCAAACTCGCCGACCGTCTGCACAACATGCGCACGCTCGGCGTGATGCGCCCCGAGAAACAGGCCCGGATCGCCAAGGTCACCCGCGACGTCCTCATCCCGCTCGCCGAACGCCTCGGCGTGCAGGCCCTGAAGACCGAACTGGAAGACCTCGTCTTCGCCATCCTGCACCCCGAGGAGTACGCACACACCCGGGAGCTGATCGCCGCGAACGCGGCCCGCTCCGACGACTCCCTCGCGGAGATCGCCGACGAGGTCCGCGGGGTGCTGCGCGAGGCCGACATCCCGGCCGAAGTCCTCATCCGCCCCCGCCACTTCGTCTCCGTCCACCGTGTGGCCCGCAAGCGCGGAGAACTGCGCGGCGCCGACTTCGGCCGCCTCCTGGTGCTCGTGAACGAGGACGCGGACTGTTACGGCGTCCTCGGCGAACTGCACACCTGCATGACGCCGGTCGTCTCGGAGTTCAAGGACTTCATCGCCGTACCGAAGTTCAACCTCTACCAGTCCCTGCACACCGCGGTCGCCCGCGCGGACGGCCAGGTCGCCGAAGTCCTCATCCGCACCCACCAGATGCACAAGGTCGCCGAGGCCGGCGTGGTCGCCCTCGGCAACCCGTACGCGCCCGGCTCCGACGACCCGGCCGACGGCGAGCGCGCCGACCCCACCCGCCCCGGCTGGCTCTCCCGCCTCCTCGACTGGCAGCAGGCCGCGCCCGACCCGGACACCTTCTGGTCCACCCTGCGCGAGGACCTCGCCCAGGACCGCGAGATCACCGTCTTCCGGCCCGACGGCGGCACCCTGGGCCTGCCCGAGGGCGCCACCTGCGTGGACGCCGCCTACGCGCAGTACGGCGAGGACGCCCACGCCTGCATCGGCGCCCGCGTCAACGGCCGCCTGGCGACCCTCAGCACGGTTCTGAGGGACGGCGACACGGTCCAGCTCCTCATGGGCCAGGACCCGGCTTCCGAACCCTCCCGCGAGTGGCTGGAGCACGCCCACACCGCGGCCGCCCGCATCGCCATCCAGCGGTGGCTGGCCACGCACCCGGCCGGGGACGCGGAGGACGGGACCGAGGAAGGGGGCGGGACCATCGCGGCCGCGGCGAGCGGCGCCGAGGGCGGGACCGCCAGAGCCGGCGGGGGCACCGCCGGCGCGGGAGGCGGCGCGGCCGCGGCGAGCGGTACGGCCGCCCGGTCCGCCGGGACCGACGGCGCCCCCGCGGGCCGCCCGCGCGGCGCCGACGTCCTGGTGGACCGTCCCGGGGCCACCGTGCGCCTCGCCGGCTGCTGTACGCCCGTACCGCCCGACGAGATCACCGGCTTCGCCGTACGCGGGGGAGTGGTGACCGTGCACCGCGTGGGATGCGCGGCCGTGGCGCACATGAAGAGCCGGGGGCGTGCGGAGATCGGTGTGCGCTGGGGAGACACCACCGCGTGCCGGGTCACCCTGGTCGCTGAATCGTTCGGCCGCCCCCATCTGCTCGCCGACCTCACCGAGGCGATCGCTCTGCAGGGCGCCGAGATCGTCTCCGCGACGGTGGAACCCCCGAGCCAGCAGCGGGTGCGCCACACCTACACCCTCGAGCTCCCCGAAGCGGCCCACCTCCCGGCCCTCATGCGCGCGATGCGCGACGTGGCCGGCGTGTACGACGTGAGCAGGGCCCAGCACCAGGCGCCCGCTTCCTAGAGACGCCGGGAGTCCTGATCGAAGAGACGCCAGGCTTCCTGGCAGAGCAGACGCCCGGCTTCCTGAAGAAGGCGCTCCGGACCAACCCGTTCGGGTGGGCCGGGCGCGCGTCGCCGCCGTGGCGCACGCGCGCGCTGGTAGCGGTGTTGCATGCCGCTCACCCCCCGCCCGCGCGCGAACCACCGGCCCCTGCGCCGCCGGACGGCGGCCCTGCTCGCCTCCGCCGTCTCCGTCTGCCTCCTCGCGGCCGCCGCACCCGCCCAGCCCCTGGGCGTCGGCGACCGCCTCTACCCGTACCTGGGCAACCCGGGATACGACGTGGCGTCGTACGACCTGTCCTTCACCTATCCCGGCTCCAACGACAAGCCGCTCCAGGCCGTGACCACCATCGACGCCTGGACGACCACCGCCCTGGACCGCGTCAACCTCGACTTCGCGCACGGCAGGGTCGAGTCCGTCGAGGTCGACGGCCGCCGCGCCGGCTTCACCAGCGTCGGCGAGGACCTGGTCGTCACACCGGACCGCCCCCTGCACAAGGGACACTGGACCCGGATCACCGTGAAGCACACCAGCGATCCCGTCGCCGGCAAGGACGAGGGCGGCGGCTGGGTGCGCACCTCCGACGGCCTTGCCATGGCCAACCAGGCCGACGCCGCCCACCTGGTCTTCCCGTGCAACGACCACCCCTCCGACAAGGCGATGTTCACCATCCACGTCACCGCCCCGAACGACTACACCGCCGTGGCCAACGGGGTACCGGCCGGAGCGGTCCGGGTCGGCGCCACCACCACCTGGACCTATCGCACCGAGCACCCCATGGCCACCGAACTCACCCAGGTGTCCATCGGCCGCTCCGCCGTCCTGCACCGCGAGGGACCGCACGGGCTGCCGGTCCGCGACGTCGTGCCCAGCGCCGACCGCAAGGTACTCGAACCCTGGCTCGCGAAGACGCCCGACCAGATCGCCTGGATGGAGAGCAAGGTCGGCAAGTTCCCGTTCGAGACGTACGGGATGCTCATGGCACAGGCCTCCACCGGCTTCGAACTGGAGACGCAGACCCTCTCGCTCTTCGAGAAGCACCTGTTCACCGAGCCCGACTACCCCCAGTGGTACATCGAGTCGGTCATGGTGCACGAGCTGTCCCACCAGTGGTTCGGCGACAGCGTCAGCCCCCGCACCTGGTCCGACGTCTGGCTGAACGAGGGCCACGCCACCTGGTACGAGTCCCTCTACACGGAGGAGAAGGCGCACAAGCCCATGGAGGACCGGATGAAGGCCGCTTACAGCGTCTCCGACAGCTGGCGCGCCTCCGGTGGCCCGCCCGCCCGGCCCAAGCCGCCCGCGCCCGGCCAGAAGATCGGCATCTTCCGCCCCAACATCTACGACGGCGCCGCGCTGGCGCTGTACGCCCTGCGCCAGGAGATCGGCGTACGGGCCTTCGAGCGCCTGGAGAAGCTGTGGGTCAAGCAGCACCGGGACTCCACCGCCACCACCGCCGACTTCGTCCGACTCGCCTCGGCCGTCGCCGGCCGCGACCTGAGCGGGTTCCTCACGGACTGGCTGTACGGCGAGAAGACCCCGCCGATGCCCGGCCACCCGGACTGGAAGAGCATGGAGCCGGCCAAGGACGCCAAGCACGCCAAGCACGCCGAAGACGCCAGGCACGCCAAAGGCCCGGCCCGGAAATAAGGCGGTGACGAGACGGGCCGTACCGTGCGACCATCTTCAGGTCGGCGCGGCACGGACACGGGAATCTCCCGGGGTGCCCACGCGTTCTCACTATGACCGCCCAATCGGCATTCGCATCGACGTAAGGATCCAATGACCTCCTCTTCTTCCCCTTCCCAGGACACCAAGCGCCTCGCGCACGACTATCCCGAAGGTCTTCGGGCCGATGCCCTGATGGAAGAGGACGTCGCCTGGAGCCACGAGATCGACGGCGAGCGGGACGGCGACCAGTTCGACCGCTCCGACCGCGCGGCGCTGCGCCGTGTGGCCGGCCTCTCCACCGAGCTCGAGGACGTCACCGAGGTCGAGTACCGACAGCTCCGCCTGGAGCGGGTCGTGCTCGTCGGGGTGTGGACCACGGGAACGGCGCAGGACGCGGACAACTCCCTCGCGGAGCTGGCCGCCCTCGCCGAGACCGCGGGCGCGGTCGTGCTCGACGGCGTGATCCAGCGCCGGGACAAGCCCGACGCGGCCACCTACATCGGCTCCGGCAAGGCCCTGGAGCTGCGCGACATCGTCCTCGAAACGGGCGCCGACACCGTCATCTGCGACGGTGAGCTGAGCCCGGGCCAGCTGATCCAGCTCGAGGACGTCGTCAAGGTCAAGGTCATCGACCGTACGGCCCTGATCCTCGACATCTTCGCCCAGCACGCCAAGTCCCGAGAGGGCAAGGCGCAGGTCGCGCTCGCGCAGATGCAGTACATGCTGCCGAGGCTCCGAGGGTGGGGTCAGTCGCTGTCCCGCCAGATGGGTGGCGGTCGCGGCGGCCTCGCCACCCGTGGCCCCGGTGAGACCAAGATCGAGACGGACCGGCGACGGATCCGCGAGAAGATGGCGAAGATGCGCCGGGAGATCGCGGAGATGAAGACCGGCCGCGAGATCAAGCGCCAGGAGCGCCGGCGCCACAAGGTGCCGTCCGTCGCCATCGCGGGCTACACCAACGCCGGCAAGTCCTCCCTGCTCAACCGCCTCACCGGCGCGGGCGTCCTGGTCGAGAACGCCCTGTTCGCGACCCTGGACCCGACCGTCCGGCGCGCGGAGACGCCGAGCGGCCGCCTCTACACCCTGGCCGACACCGTCGGCTTCGTCCGGCACCTGCCGCACCACCTGGTCGAGGCGTTCCGCTCCACCATGGAGGAGGTCGGTGACTCCGACCTGATCCTGCACGTGGTGGACGGCTCGCATCCGGCCCCGGAGGAGCAGCTCGCCGCCGTGCGCGAGGTGATCCGGGACGTCGGCGCCACCGACGTACCCGAGATCGTCGTGATCAACAAGGCGGACGCGGCCGACCCGCTGGTGCTCCAGCGGCTGCTGCGGATCGAGAAGCGCTCCATCGCGGTCTCGGCCCGCACCGGCCAGGGCCTCGAGGAACTGCTCGCACTGATCGACAGCGACCTGCCGCGGCCGTCGGTCGAGATCGAGGCGCTCGTGCCGTACACGCACGGCAAGCTCGTCGCCCGCGCCCACACCGAGGGCGAGGTGATCTCCGAGGAGCACACCGCGGAGGGCACCCTGCTCAAGGTCAGGGTGCACGAGGAACTCGCGGCCGACCTCGCGCCGTACGTTCCGGCGCAGCTCGCCTGAGACACGCAGGACAGCCAGAAGGCCCGCCCCTTTCGCGAGGGGCGGGCCTTCTGTCGTGTGCGGGTCACCGACCGCCGTACGTCTTGCTCATGTCCTCGTAGAGGGCCTGCGCCTCCTGGCCCAGCTGCGGGCCGGCGAGCCAGGTGTTGTTCGTCGGGCCGATCGACGTGTTCGAGACCAGCTCCGTCTTGCCGTTCACCACACGGAACCAGCCGCCACCGGAGGAGCCACCGGTCATGGTGCAGCCGATCCGGTACATCGTCGGCAGCGACGAGCTCAGCGACAGCCGGCCGGGCCGGTCGAGGCACTTGAACATCTTCAGCCCGTTGAACGGCGGCGCCGCCGGGTAGCCCCAGGCGCCCATGGTCGACACCTGGGTCGCGGACGGCGCCGAGAAGTCGACGTCGAGGGCCGCCCCGACCGTCTCCTCCAGCGACTTCGCCCCGGACTCGGGCTTCACATGCAGCACCGCGTAGTCGTACGCCGCACCCGAGCCGCCCGTTTCCGAGCCGCCCTGGATCCACTCGTTCGAGGTCGAGGCCCAGTCCGCCCACCAGGTGCCGTACGGGGCGACCTGCGAGGTCGTCGCGTTCGCCAGTTCCGACTCCGGCTTGCCGAGGTCGTTGTACGACGGCACGAAGGCGATGTTGCGGTACCAGCCGCCCTCCTTGCCGGCGTGCACACAGTGGCCCGCCGTCCACACCAGGTTGGACTTGCCCGGGTGGTTGACGTCCTTGATCACCGTGCCGGAGCAGACCATCGCACCCTCGGGCGAGTCGAAGAAGACCTTGCCCACGGGGGCCGCGTTCCGGTGGTACGGCGTCTTCTCCGCCACGGCCTCGACCGGCTGCGGCTCCGGATCGCTGACGCCCTGGTCGGCGGCGGCGTCCTTGGTGGACAGCGTCTTGTTGGCCTCCTTGGCGGACTTCATCCGCTCCGGCTTCCACAGGCCCTGGATCACCGGGTTGACGAAGTCCTTGGCCTCACTGAGCCACTTGTCCTTGTCCCAGTTCTTCCAGCCGCCGTTCTGCCACTTGTCGACATCGATGCCGTGCTTCTTGAGCTTGTCCGCGATGTCGGCCGGGATGTGGACCTTGCCGCCGTCGTCGGCGGCCTGGGACGCACCGGCGCCGGCCTGGCCGCCCGCCTTGTCGTCGTCGGAGCCGTTGCAGGCCGTGGCGGTGAGCGCCAGGGCGGCTACCAGGCCGGTCGCGGCGAGGACGGTACGGCGACGGCCCGTCGAGGACCTACGTGCGGAACGCATTGGTGCGATAACCCCCGTTGAAGCTTTTGATGACATCCCACTATGCCCGTGGGACTGCGGACGGACGGCGGCGAGACGGTGAAGGTTCCTGTGAGACGCCTCGCCGCCGCCCATGCCCGGGCTGTGCCCGCGGGACTACCGCCCGGCGAACTTCTTGCTGACCGAGTCGTACACGCCCTTGGCCACCTCACCCAGACGGGGACCCGCGAGCCAGCCCGAAGTCACCGGGCCGATGGACGTGTTGGACACGAGCGCCGGCTTGCCGTCCGTGCCCGTCTCCACCCAGCCGCCGCCGGAGGAGCCGCCGGTCATCGTGCAGCCGATGCGGTACATCGTCGGGTCCGGCTTGTTGATCGACAGCCGGCCCGGCTTGTCCTGGCACTGGTACGCCAGCTGACCGTCGTACGGAGCCGCCGCCGGGTAGCCGGTCGCCGTGATGCTCCGCACCTTCGGCACCGCTGGGGCGTTGAAGTTCACCGGAAGCGCGCCGCCGACCGTCTCCTCCAGCGACTTGCCGGCGTTGCCCTGCTCCGGCGTCACATGGATCACGGCGAAGTCGTAGGAGGCACCGTTGCCGCCGGTCTCACCACCCTGATCGATCCACTGCTGGGACGTCTTCGCCCCGTCGGCCCACCAGACGCCGTACGGCGCGATCGCTTCCCTGCTCGCGTTCTGCAGCTGGTCGGCCGACTTGGCCGCGTTGTTGTACGACGGCACGAAGGCGATGTTGCGGTACCAGCCGCCGCTCTTGCCGGCGTGCACGCAGTGACCCGCCGTCCAGATGAGGTTGGACTTGCCCGGGTGTGCCGGGTCCTCCACGACCGTCGCCGAGCAGACCATGGTGCCCTCGGGGGAGTCGAAGAAGACCTTGCCCGACGTGGCCGCGTTGGTGTGGTACGGCGGCCGGACGGCCTGAGCCTTCACCGGCGCCGGCGTCGGGTCCGTCACGCCCTGGTCACCGGAGATGTCGTTGTCGTCGACACCCTTGTCCTTGTCGGGGTCGTTGGCGCGCCGCATCCGGTCCGGGTCCCACAGGCCCTTGATGATCGGGTTGATGAAGTCGTTGGCCTCGCGCAGCCAGTCGTCCCTGTTCCAGTTCTTCCAGGCGCCGTTCTTCCACTTGTCGATGTCGATCCCGTGCTCTTTGAGCTTGTCCTTGATGTCGTCCGGGATCTGGATCTTTCCGTCGCCGGGCCCGTTCGCCGTCGCGCTGGCGGCCGGCTTGCCGTCGGCGTGGTCGTCACCGTTGCAGGCGGTGGCGGTCAGCGCCAGCGCCGAAGCGAGGGCGACCGTCGCCAGCACGGGGGAGGTTCTGCGGGACGCGCCCCTCCCTCGGCGAACGGTGAACGGCGGCCGTATGGATCGCATGCTCTTGACTCCCCCTGCTGTAAAGGAACTCGGCGCTTCGGCCACGGCACCGGCCAGGAACTCATGGGGAGTTCATGCCGGGCTCACGGCCCTCTGGGAACGGGACCACACACTATGCGCTCGCCGTGGGGGACTTCCGACGGAAGCGCAACAGTTCCGTCACGGCAAGGATCTTGAGGCAACCCGTAACCCGCAGGCCCGTGAGCTGTTGATAGCGGTGGGGGTCCTGCTGCCTGTGCCCGGTCCCCATGGATCAACTCGCCTCTGGACAGCGGGGAGGACAGCGAGCCGTGGCCGTGACCGAGTCGGTGGCTGAAGGCGCGCCCGGGGGAGCGCGCGCCGTGCACGAGGGAATCCTCAGGCGCCAGTCGGCGCGCGAGTCCGCGGCGCGCACCTACGCACGGGCCCTGCCCATCGTGCCCGTGCGGGCCCGGGGCCTGACCATCGAGGGCGCCGACGGCCGCCGCTACCTGGACTGCCTCTCCGGCGCCGGAACGCTCGCCCTCGGCCACAACCACCCGGTCGTGCTGGAAGCCATCCGCCGCGTCCTCGAATCCGGCGCCCCGCTCTCGGTCCTCGACCTGGCGACCCCCGTCAAGGACGCCTTCATCACCGAGCTGTTCCGCACCCTGCCGCCCGGGCTCGCCGACCGCGCCCGCGTCCAGTTCTGCGGACCGGCCGGCACCGACGCGGTCGAGGCCGCCTTCAAACTGGTCCGGGCCGCGACCGGGCGCACCGGCATGCTCGCCTTCACCGGTGCCTACCACGGCATGACCTCCGGAGCCCTGGCCGCCTCCGGCGGCGCGGGCGACGTACGGGTCGCCCGCCTGCCCTACCCGCAGGAATACCGCTGCCCCTTCGGCGTCGGCGGCCCGCCCGGCGCCGAACTCGCCGCCCGCTGGACCCAGTCCCTCCTCGACGACCCCAAGTCGGGCGTACCGCTGCCCGCCGGGATGATCCTCGAACCCGTCCAGGGCGAGGGCGGGGTGATCCCGGCGCCGGACGACTGGCTGCGCCGCATGCGGCAGATCACGGCCGACCGGTCCGTCCCGCTGATCGCCGACGAGATCCAGACCGGTGTCGGCCGCACCGGCGCCTTCTGGGGCGTCGGGCACAGCGGTGTCACGCCCGACGTCATGGTCCTGTCCAAGGCCATCGGCGGCAGCCTCCCGCTGGCCGTGGTCGTCTACCGCGACGACCTCGACGTCTGGGAACCCGGCGCCCACGCGGGCACCTTCCGCGGCAACCAGCTCGCCATGGCCGCGGGCACCGCCACCCTGGCCCACGTCCGTGAGAACGGCCTCGCCGAGCGAGCCGCCGCGCTCGGCTCCCGGATGCTGTCCGAACTGCGCCGGCTTCAGTCGGAGTTCCCCTGCGTAGGGGACGTCCGGGGCCGTGGCCTGATGATCGGCGTCGAACTGGTGGACCCGGAGGGCGAGGCGACCGGGCCGGGCGAACTCCCCTCCGCCGGTGACCACCACGTCACGACCGGCGCGCTGGAACCCACCCGCACGCCTCGCCCCGCCGACCCCGAACTCGCCGCGGTCGTCCAGCGGGAGTGCCTCCACCGCGGTCTCATCGTGGAGCTGGGCGGCCGCCACGACAGTGTCGTACGGCTCCTTCCGCCGCTGACCATCAGCGACGAGCAGGCGGCAGCCGTACTGGACCGCCTCGCCGACGCGGTGGCCGCAGCGGCCCGTCCTCAGCAGGGCCGCGGCCGCCGTCAGCGACAGCAGGGCGGCCCTGCCCAGGGCACCGGCTAGGAACCGCACGCCGGCGGCCCCATCACCGAAGCCGGAGAACCCACCACGGCCGGCACCACACCCCCGCGCCACCAGGACTCCCCACCGACCACGGCACGACGACCGAGCGGGCCCGACCGAACGAGAACAGCCGCGCCCCACCCCAGACCAGCCCCGAGGAGCCGTCTTGAACGCCACCCCCACACCCGACGGCCGGTCCGGCGGCCCCGACGACCAGGGGGACTCCGGCTCCCAGCCCTCTCCCGTGCCGCTCGCCGAGTCGGTTCCCCCGCAGAAGAGGCGAACCCCGGACGGCACGCGTGCGGGAGAGCTCGGCGCCGATCCGCTGGACGATCCCGACCCCCGCACCGCAGCCCAGGCCGCCGCCGTGGAGAGCCTCCTGCGCTGCTGGGTACGGGAGACGAACCTCGCCGCCCCCGCGACCAACACCCTGCGCATCCCGCTGCCCGGCAGCGGCACCGCCCTGATCGCACCGATCCGCCACTGGTCGCCGACGGGCTGGCACCGCTTCGGGCCACCCCGTCTCGCCGACGTCCCCGAAACGGCCCCACCGGTCAACGCGGTCACCCTCGCCGCACTGCTCGCCAGGGAGACACCCGGGGACAGGGAGGGCAGAAGCATCTCGAGGCCCACGGCCTCCGACGACGGCGCCGAGCTGGTCGCCAGGGTGGCCGACTCCCTGCGCCGCACCGCGATCTTCATCCGCGACCGCCGCGCACACCCGGCGGACGGCCCCGACCTGTTCCTCGGCGCCGAGCAGGCCCTTCTCCTCGGACACCCCCTGCACCCGACCCCGAAGAGCCGGGAGGGCCTGACGGAGGCCGAGGCCCGGCTGTACTCGCCGGAGCTGCGCGGCTCCTTCCCTCTGCACTGGATGGCTGTCGCCCCCTCTCTGCTCGCGACCGACTCGGCCTGGACCGAGCGCGGCCGCCCCGTCCCCGCCGACCACCTCACGCAACGACTCGCCGGGACCGCCCTGCCCCTGCCCGACGGATACTCCGCCCTGCCCCTGCACCCCTGGCAGGCGCGCGAGGTCCGGCACCGTGAGCCCGTCGCCGCGCTGCTCGACTCCGGCGCCCTCCGCGACCTCGGTCCTCTCGGCTCCGACTGGCACCCCACCTCCTCCGTACGCACCGTCCACCAGTCCGGCGCCCCGGCGATGCTCAAGCTGTCGCTGGGCCTGCGCATCACCAACTCCCGTCGCGAGAACCTGCGCAAGGAACTCCATCGCGGAGCCGAGGTGCACCGGCTGCTGCGCGGCGGGCTGTTCAAGCAGTGGCAGGCCGTGCACCCCGGGTTCGACATCGTCCGCGACCCGGCCTGGCTCGCCGTCGACGACCCGGACGGCCGCCCCGTGTCCGGCCTCGACGTCGTGATCAGGCACAACCCGTTCGCCCCGGCCGACGACATCGGCTGCGTCGCCGGTCTCGTCTCACCCAGGCCCCTCGCCGAACCCGGCACCGACGCCCCACCGATGCTGGGCTCCTGGCCCCACCGGTCCCGACTGGCCCAGCTCGTCGCACGACTGTCCGCACGCACCGGCCGGCCCGTCGGAGCCGTCGCCGCGGAGTGGTTCCTGCGCTACCTCGAGCAGGTCGTCCGGCCCGTGCTGTGGCTGGACAGCGAGGCCGGCATCGCCCTCGAGGCCCACCAGCAGAACACGCTGCTCCTGCTCGACCGCGACGGCTGGCCCGCCGGCGGCCGCTACCGCGACAACCAGGGCTACTACTTCCGCGAGTCCCGGCGAGCCGACCTCGACGCCCGGCTGCCCGGCATCGGCGAGCGAAGCGACACGTTCGTCTCCGACGAGGTCGCCGACGAACGCTTCGCGTACTACCTCGCCATCAACAACGTGCTCGGCCTCATCGGCGCGTTCGGCTCCCAGCGCCTCGCCGACGAGCGACTGCTCCTCGCGGCGTTCCGCCGCTTCCTCACCGACGTCGCCTCGGGCCCCGTCGCCCCGCGCTCCGCGCTGCCCGGCCTCCTGCTCGACTCACCCGTCCTGCGCTGCAAGGCCAACCTGCTGACCAGGCTGCACGGCCTCGACGAACTCGTCGGCCCGGTCGACACCCAGTCCGTCTACGTCACCATCGCCAACCCCCTTCACTCCTGAACGAAGCGCACTGTCTTCCGTCGTCTCCGAGGGCCATGGCCCCCCTTCGTCCCCTGAGAGGAGCGCTCCGTGCCTCCCACCGACGCGAGCGCCGGCACCGGCCCCGGCTCCGTCCCCCTCCACCCGGGCGGCGCCAGCCCCTGGGACATCCAGGGCACCGGGGACGAGGGCGCCGGGGACGCCGCGTCCTTCGGGGACGGCGAGGACACGCTGGACCTGCGCCTGCCCGACGAGTTCGTCACCCAGTTCGCCGCGCCGCGCCTCGCCGACGGCCTGGACGACCTGCTCGACCACGTCCCCACCTGGGGGCCGGCCCCCACGCCCGTGGGCAGGTTCGAGCTGGTACCCGTACGCGTCGAGCACGACCTGCCGCTCGTCCAACGCTGGATGAACGACCCCGCCGTCGCCCCGTTCTGGGAGCTGGCCGGGCCCCACAACCCGACGGAGAGCCATCTGCGCGCCCAACTCGACGGCGACGGACGCAGCACGCCCTGTCTGGGTGTGCTGGACGGCACCCCCATGAGCTACTGGGAGATCTACCGGGCGGACCTGGATCCACTGGCCCGCCACTATCCGGCCCGTCCGCACGACACCGGGATCCACCTCCTCATCGGCGGTGCCGCCGACCGAGGGCGCGGACTGGGATCCGCCCTGCTCAGAGCCGTGGCCGATCTGGTCCTCGACCGTCGCCCCGCCTGCGCTCGTGTCGTCGCGGAGCCCGATCTTCGCAACACCCCCTCCGTGGCCGCCTTCCTGAGCGCCGGCTTTCGGTTCGCGGCCGAGGTCGACCTGCCCGGCAAGCGGGCCGCCCTCATGATCCGGGACCGAGTCCTGCGCGGTCTGATGTAACGCCACGTGACGGTGCGTTCACATGTTGTACGTACGACGGGCCGCCGTGGTTCCCGCTCGCCCGGAACGAATTTCGGAGCCTCGCCGAAGACCGGGGGGCGGGGCCCCGCCGAAAGACCGAAGGAGCGGAGCCCTGCCGAAAGACAAAAGGATCGGAGCCCCGCCGAAGTGCCGTACGCGCCGCCCGTGCCGCCCGCCCCGCGTCGATCCAGTCCCGTCCCAGGAGCCCCGGCAGTGATCCCACCCCTCGTACCAGCCTTGATCGCCCGTTTGTCAGTGCCGGGCCGTAGGGTGGTCGGGCTATGACGAAGCCCTCACTCCCCGAACTCCTGCATGCCGCCGTCGCAGCCGTCGGCGGCACGGAGCGCCCCGGCCAGGTGGCCATGGCCGAATCGGTCGCCGAGGCGATCGACGACGGATCCCATCTGCTGGTCCAGGCCGGCACCGGCACCGGAAAGTCGCTGGGCTATCTCGTGCCCGCGCTCGCGCACGGGGAGCGTGTGGTGGTCGCCACGGCCACACTTGCGCTGCAACGCCAGCTCGTGGAACGCGACCTGCCCCGTACCGTCGACGCCCTGCACCCGCTGCTGCGCCGCCGTCCGGAGTTCGCCATGCTCAAGGGCAGGTCGAACTACCTGTGCCTGCACCGCCTGCACGAGGGCGTGCCGCAGGACGAGGAGGACGGCCTCTTCGACCAGTTCGAGGCCGCCGCGCCCACCAGCAAGCTGGGCCAGGACCTGCTGCGCCTGCGGGACTGGGCCGACGAGACCGAGACCGGCGACCGCGACGACCTCACGCCGGGCGTCTCCGACCGTGCCTGGTCGCAGGTGTCGGTGTCCTCACGGGAGTGCCTGGGCGCGTCGAAGTGTGCCTACGGCGCCGAGTGCTTCGCGGAGATGGCCCGCGAGCGTGCCAAGCTCGCCGAGGTCGTCGTCACGAACCACGCGCTCCTGGCCATCGACGCCATCGAGGGCGCCCCGGTGCTGCCACAGCACGAGGTGCTGATCGTGGACGAGGCGCACGAGCTGGTCTCCCGCGTCACCGGCGTCGCCACCGGCGACCTCACGCCCGGCCAGGTCAACCGTGCCGTGCGCCGAGCCGCCAAGCTCGTCAACGAGAAGGCCGCCGACCAGCTCCAGACCGCCGCCGAGGGATTCGAGCGGGTGATGGAGCTGGCCCTGCCGGGCCGTCTGGAGGAGATCCCGGAAGACCTCGGCTATGCCCTGATGGCGCTGCGGGACGCGGCCCGCACGGTCATCTCCGCGATCGGCGCGACCCGTGACAAGTCCGTCCAGGACGAGGACGCCGTCCGCAAGCAGGCACTGGCCTCGGTGGAGACGGTGCACGACGTGGCGGAGCGGGTCCTCAACGGCTCCGAGTGGGATGTCGTCTGGTACGAGCGCCACGACCGGTTCGGTGCCTCCCTCTGTGTCGCCCCCATGTCCGTCTCCGGGCTGCTGAGGGAGAAGCTCTTCGCGGACCGCAGCGTCGTCCTCGCCTCGGCGACCCTCAAGCTGGGCGGCGACTTCAACGGCGTGGGTGCCTCGCTGGGGCTGGGTCCCGAGGGCGTGGAGGGCGAGGATCTCCCGGCCTGGAAGGGCATCGACGTCGGCTCGCCCTTCGACTACCGCAAGCAGGGCATCCTCTATGTCGCCAAGCACCTCGCCCGCCCCGCACGGGACGGCGAGCGCACCGACATGCTCGACGAGCTGACCGAGCTGATCCAGGCGGCCGGCGGTCGCACCCTCGGACTGTTCTCGTCGATGCGGGCCGCCCAGCTCGCCGCCGAGGAGCTGCGCTCCCGGATCCCCGAGTTCCCGATCCTGCTCCAGGGCGAGGAGACCCTCGGCGAGCTGATCAAGAACTTCGCGGCCGACCCCAAGACCTGTCTCTTCGGCACGCTGTCGCTGTGGCAGGGCGTCGACGTCCCGGGCCCCAGCTGCCAACTGGTCGTCATGGACAAGATCCCGTTCCCGCGCCCGGACGACCCGCTGATGAGCGCCCGCCAGAAGGCGGTGGAGGAGGCGGGCGGCAACGGCTTCATGGCGGTGGCCGCGACGCATGCGGCCCTGCTGATGGCCCAAGGTGCCGGCCGCCTCGTACGGGCCTCCGGGGACCGCGGTGTGGTCGCCGTACTGGACCAGCGGCTTGCCACCGCGCGCTACGGGGGCTACCTCAAGGCGTCGCTGCCCGACTTCTGGTACACCACGGACCGTAACCAGGTGCGCAGGTCGCTCGCGGCGATCGACGCGGCCGCGAAGCAGGCGGAAGCCGAGTGAACCTCTCCCACCTGGACCGTTAGGCCCAGGTGGGGCGGACGGCGGCGCTGGGTGGAGCGGAACGCACAGGGCCCCGGAACCGGCGCAGGGGTTCCGGGGCCCGGTCAGGGAGCGGGCCGTCCGGCCCGTCCGCCGCAGCCGTCACACGCGCCGCAGCACGGCGACGACCTTGCCGAGGATGGTCGCGTCGTCGCCGGGGATCGGCTCGTAGGCCGAGTTGTGCGGGAGGAGCCAGACATGGCCGTCCTCGCGCTTGAAGCGCTTGACCGTGGCTTCGCCCTCGAGCATGGCCGCCACGATGTCGCCGTTCTCGGCGACCGGCTGGCGGCGGACGGTGACCCAGTCGCCGTCACAGATCGCGGCCTCGATCATGGAGTCGCCGACGACCTTGAGGACGAACAGTTCCCCGTCACCGACGAGCTGCCGGGGGAGGGGGAACACGTCCTCGACCGACTCCTCCGCGAGGATCGGGCCACCGGCGGCGATACGGCCGACCAGCGGGACGTACGACGCCGCGGGCTTGCCGGCGGTGTCCGTGGGCTGCACGGTCACGGCCTGGTCGGAGCCGCGCACCTCGTACGCGCGCGGGCGGTGCGGGTCGCGGCGGAGGAAACCCTTGCGCTCCAGCGCCATCAGCTGGTGCGCGACCGAGGACGTGCTGGAGAGTCCGACGGCCTGGCCGATCTCGCGCATCGACGGCGGGTAACCGCGCCGCTGCACGGAGTCCCTGATGACCTCGATCACCCGGCGCTGCCGGTCGGTGAGTCCGGAGCTGTCCGCCCGGATGCCTGGAGGTCGGCCCGGCAGGGAGCGCTTGTGCCCCTCGGGATTCGTGGCTTCGTTCATCGCATGTACCGGCTCGACTCGGCCCTGGGAGCGGTCCTGGGCAGTGATGGTGGCACTGTCTGCGGTGGTGGTCACGTCGGCCCCTCTCGATGGTCTCCCTGCTGGACAACGGTAGTTGCTTTCGAAAGGTTGCGCCAAACACACGTTCGAGTGAAAAAGTGCGATTCACCTGACGCGATCGTGTGTCCGGGTGTATGGCTAACGCGACCTCTGGCAGACAAAAGCGCCCATTGTTGTACGCTTCACCGCCGGGGTGGATCACCTCGTAGGTTGCTTCCCCAGTCTGCCACCCGGAACCCCGTCAACCGGGATCCGGGTCTCTTCTGTGCCGGAGTCCTACGCGTCCTCCGTGCGGCGCCCACGCTATCTCCGCAAGTGTCCTGGCGGTACGTCCGCGCGCGCGTGTTTGCACAGGTGGCGGGGTGACTGGGCCGTACGGGTGTGTACGCGTGCGACACGCGCGAGCTGTCGATGTATCAGCCAATCCCCACATCTAGTGGTTGGATTGCTACAGCAGCCCACAAGTTGTGGTCCCCCGGGTCTGTGAGGCCTCTGCGATCGCCTATGCTTGGGGCTGCTTCGAGAGGCCCCTGAGGCCTCTGGGGGCTGTTTAGTCTGCTGTGAGGAGGGTTGGAGATCATGCACTGCCCCTTCTGCAGGCACCCCGACAGCCGCGTGGTCGACAGTCGTACGACCGACGACGGCACGTCGATCCGCAGGCGCCGTCAGTGCCCTGACTGCTCCCGTCGTTTCACGACCGTGGAGACGTGCTCGCTCATGGTGGTCAAGCGGTCCGGGGTCACCGAGCCATTCAGCCGTACCAAGGTCATCAACGGCGTGCGCAAGGCATGCCAGGGGCGGCCTGTCACCGAGGACGCACTCGCCCAGCTGGGTCAGCGGGTCGAGGAGGCGGTGCGGGCCACCGGAAGCGCCGAGCTGACCACCCACGACGTGGGTCTGGCCATACTCGGCCCGTTGCAGGAGCTCGACCTCGTCGCCTATCTGCGATTCGCCTCCGTCTACCGGGCGTTCGACTCGCTCGAGGACTTCGAGGCCGCCATCGCGGAGCTGAGGGAAGCGACGCGAGGCCCCGCCGCGGACGACGAAGACGCGGGAACGGGGAGCCAGGAAGACGATCGCGGGCCCGGAGAGACCACTCAGGTCCCCGTGCCCGCCCACGCCGCCGACTGACCGGCAGGCCGGAACCGGACGGAGACCCGGGTTCCGGCCGGGAGGCGGCGACCCAAGACCTGTTGCGGGCGGATCTGAGGGTGCCCGCAACACAAGACAGAACACCGTGTCACGGGAACATCGTGGCACTTCAGGGCGTTTCAGCCCGTAGAGGGAGGCGGCATGACAGAGACGGCGAGCGGTCCGGCACGAGGTTCCCGAGCGAAGGGCACCAAGGCCAGCAAGGGGCTGCGTATCGAGCGCATCCACACCACCCCCGGCGTACACCCGTACGACGAGGTCGAGTGGGCGCGCCGTGACGTCGTCATGACCAACTGGCGCGACGGCTCGGTCAACTTCGAGCAGCGTGGCGTCGAGTTCCCCGACTTCTGGTCGGTGAACGCGGTCAACATCGTCACCAGCAAGTACTTCCGCGGTGCCGTCGGCACCCCGCAGCGCGAGGTCAGCCTCAAGCAGCTGATCGACCGCATCGTGAAGACGTACCGGAAGGCCGGCGAGGATCACAAGTACTTCGCCTCGCCCGCCGACGCCGAGATCTTCGAGCACGAGCTGGCGTACGCCCTCCTGCACCAGATCTTCAGCTTCAACAGCCCCGTCTGGTTCAACGTCGGAACCCCGCAGCCCCAGCAGGTCTCCGCCTGCTTCATCCTGTCCGTCGACGACTCCATGGAGTCGATCCTCGACTGGTACAAGGAAGAGGGCATGATCTTCAAGGGCGGCTCCGGCGCCGGCCTGAACCTCTCCCGCATCCGCTCCTCCAAGGAACTGCTGTCCTCCGGCGGCAACGCCTCCGGCCCGGTCTCCTTCATGCGCGGTGCCGACGCCTCCGCCGGCACCATCAAGTCCGGCGGCGCCACCCGCCGGGCCGCCAAGATGGTCATCCTGGACGTCGACCACCCCGACGTCGAGGACTTCATCGAGACCAAGGTCAAGGAAGAGGAGAAGATCCGCGCCCTGCGTGACGCGGGCTTCGACATGGACCTCGGTGGCGACGACATCACCTCCGTCCAGTACCAGAACGCCAACAACTCGGTCCGTGTGAACGACGAGTTCATGAAGGCGGTCGAGCAGGGCGGCAAGTTCGGTCTGCGTGCGCGCATGACCGGCGAGGTCATCGAGGAGATCGACGCCAAGTCCCTGTTCCGCAAGATGGCCGAGGCCGCCTGGGCCTGCGCCGACCCGGGCATCCAGTACGACGACACCATCAACCACTGGCACACCTGCCCGGAGTCCGGCCGGATCAACGGCTCGAACCCCTGCAGCGAGTACATGCACCTGGACAACACGTCCTGCAACCTGGCCTCGCTGAACCTGATGAAGTTCCTCAAGGACGACGGCAAGGGCAGCCAGTCCTTCGACACCGTGCGTTTCCAGAAGGTCGTCGAGCTGGTCATCACCGCGATGGACATCTCGATCTGCTTCGCGGACTTCCCGACCCAGAAGATCGGCGAGAACACCCGCGCCTTCCGCCAGCTCGGCATCGGCTACGCCAACCTCGGCGCCCTGCTGATGGCGACCGGCCACGCGTACGACTCCAACGGCGGCCGCGCCCTGGCCGGCGCCATCACCTCCCTGATGACGGGTACGGCCTATCGCCGCTCCTCCGAGCTGGCCGCGGTCGTCGGCCCGTACGACGGCTACGCCCGCAACGCCGGTGCCCACAAGCGCGTCATGAAGCAGCACGCCGACGCCAACGGCACGGCCGTCCGCATGGACGACCTGGACACCCCGGTGTGGGCCGCCGCCACGGAGGCCTGGCAGGACGTGCTGCGCCTCGGTGAGCAGAACGGTTTCCGTAACTCCCAGGCCTCCGTCCTCGCCCCGACCGGCACCATCGGTCTGGCGATGTCCTGCGACACCACCGGTGTCGAGCCCGACCTCGCGCTGGTGAAGTTCAAGAAGCTCGTCGGCGGCGGCTCGATGCAGATCGTCAACGGCACCGTCCCGCAGGCCCTGCGCCGCCTGGGTTACCAGGAGGAGCAGATCGAGGCGATCGTCGCCCACATCGCCGAGCACGGCAACGTGATCGACGCCCCCGGCCTCAAGCACGAGCACTACGAGGTCTTCGACTGCGCCATGGGCGAGCGCGCCATCTCTCCGATGGGCCACGTCCGCATGATGGCCGCGATCCAGCCCTGGATCTCCGGCGCCATCTCCAAGACGGTCAACATGCCGGAGACGGCGACCGTCGAGGAGGTCGAGGAGATCTACTACGAGGCCTGGAAGCTGGGCGTCAAGGCACTCGCGATCTACCGCGACAACTGCAAGGTCGGCCAGCCGCTCTCCGCCAAGAAGAAGGAGGACGAGAAGGCCGAGATCACCGAGAAGGCCGAGGAGACGATCCGTACCGCGGTCGAGAAGGTGGTCGAGTACCGCCCGGTCCGCAAGCGCCTCCCCAAGGGCCGCCCGGGTATCACCACGTCCTTCACGGTCGGTGGCGCCGAGGGCTACATGACCGCCAACTCCTACCCGGACGACGGTCTCGGCGAGGTCTTCCTGAAGATGTCCAAGCAGGGCTCGACTCTCGCGGGCATGATGGACGCCTTCTCCATCGCGGTCTCCGTCGGCCTCCAGTACGGCGTGCCACTGGAGACGTACGTCTCGAAGTTCACGAACATGCGCTTCGAGCCGGCCGGTATGACGGACGACCCGGACGTGCGGATGGCGCAGTCGATCGTCGACTACATCTTCCGTCGCCTGGCGCTGGACTTCCTGCCCTTCGAGACGCGCTCCGCGCTCGGCATCCACTCCGCCGAGGAGCGTCAGCGGCACCTGGAGACCGGCTCATACGAGCAGTCCATCGACGATGACGAGGTCGACGTCGAGGGTCTGGCCCAGTCGGCGCCGCGCGCCCAGGAGCTGAAGGCCGTCGCCACCCCGAAGGCCGAGGCCGAGGTGGTCAAGCCCGCCCCGAAGCAGGCGCACACCAGCGCCGAGCTGGTGGAGATGCAGCTGGGCATCCAGGCCGACGCCCCGCTGTGCTTCTCCTGCGGCACGAAGATGCAGCGCGCCGGCTCCTGCTACATCTGCGAGGGCTGCGGCTCGACCAGCGGCTGCAGCTGATGACACGCGGTTCCTGAGGTAATGGGCGCCGGCCATGGGCCGGCGCCCCTTACCTTTCTGGTTGCTTCTCCGGGGTGAGCGGGACGCCGTAGTCTCCGATCATGACCATGCCCCAGCGGTACGACGTCGACATCCGAGACCTCCCTGAGCCGGACCGGGCCACGGCCCTCGACGCCTTGGCCGAGGACCTTCGTTCACCCGATCCCGTGGTGCGCGACGACGGCGCCTACCTCGCGGCCGTCCGCTGGATACCGGCGCTCGGTCCGGGGGAGCGCGGCCGGCTCGGCGACCGTATGACCGTTCATCTGAAGGACCCGGCTGTGCAGGCGCGCAGCTTCGCGCCGCTCGTTCTCGCCCGGATCGTGGGGACCGGCGACTGGCGGCCGCAGTGGTGGGACGCCTTCGCGGACTGGTACCCCGCGGAAACGGATCTGCGCGGCCATGACCCGGACCTGGGCTGGGTGCACGCCGTCGCCCACGGAGCGGATCTCCTCGCGGCACTCGCCCGGCACCCCGGCCAGCGGCCCGAGCCGCTCGCCGAGTTGGCCACGGCCCGGTTGCTGGCGCCCACGGATCACCTCTTCGACGCGCAGGAGGACGACCGTCTCGCCTACGCGCTCGCGCAGATCCTCGTCCACCCCGCCCTCACCGAGGCCGGCTCGGTGCGCTGGCTGGCCCCGGTCGCGGCGGCCTTCCGCACCGGCGAGCCCGGCCCGGTGCCGGCCTGGGCCTCCAACGCCATGCGCACGCTGCGGATGCTCTACGTCCTGGCCGACCGGGGGCTGAGCAGGCGCAACACGGACGAGTCGCCGCGCTCGCTCACCCACCGCGAGGCTGTCCTGGAGGAACTGGCCCGCACGCTCGCGATCGTGGCCCCCTACACGGCCTGAGCGTCAGTGCCGGTTCACCCTGCCCATGACCCGGGTGAAGGTGGCCGGATCCTCGTCGAAGCCGTGGACACCGGCGCGGAAGGTCCACCCGCCGGACTCGTCCCGCACGAACTCGGCGATCGTGGCCGCCGTGGCCCCGAAGGCCGAGCCGAAGTCGTCCTCGGCGAGCACGGTGTAGCCCTCACGGACGCGCATGGCCGGATTGAGCACGTCGACGAATGTCCTGGGCCCGGACTGCTGTTGGATGACGACACCGACCACCACGCGCGCGTACCGGCTGTCGAGCCGGTCCAGTTCGAGCGTCATGACCTCGTCCCAGCCGAATCCCTTGCCGTCCGTGCTGTCCCGGTTGAGGAAGATCGTGCCGTCCGGCGAGCGGCTGTCGTGGTGCACCAGATAGGCCGGAGTTCCGTACGGGTCACCGGACACGAAGGTCGCGGCGACGATGTCGAGGTCGGTGGGCGGCTGACCCGCCGGACTGGGGTCCCACTTGAGGGCGACCTCGATCTTGCGGTTTCCCTTGCTGAAGCCGGTCACCGGGCTTCCCCTTCCCCCTGGAGATCCTTCTTTCCCAACTCCCTTGAAGCCGGGGTTCCTTGCTCATCGTGCCACGCGCGCGGGGGCGTATGCGCGGGCGATCTCCGCCGGAGCGTGACCGACGCCACGCCCGGTGGCCTTACGATGGCGCGGTGCTGGTCAAGTGGATTCGCTGCACCGTGGTGGACCGCCGCGGCTTCGAGCGGGGGCAGCGGAAATGGGCGGGGCTTCTGGGGGAGCCGGGATTTCGGGGGCAGGGTGGAGGCTGGAGCCGGCAGCGGCCGGGAGTGGCGCACATCTTCGCCTTCTGGGAGAGCCGTGCCTTCTACGACTCCTTCATGGCCCGCTCCCACGACCGCCTGGCGGCCACCCAGTCCGGCACGTTCAAGGACGCCCAGGTCAAGCTGTTCGAGTACCGCTTCGACGTGAAGACCGGCTTCGAGCCCCGGTTCACCGACTCGGACCTGATCCGTGTGGCCCTCTGCCGGGTGCACGAGGAGCGCGTCGAACACTTCACCCTCATGCAGGAGAAGGTCTGGAACCCCGCGATGGCCGGCTCGCCCGGCATGATCCGGGGCATGTTCGCCGAGGCACCCGAGCACGAGTTCCTGGTCCTGTCCATGTGGCGGTCGGCGGCCGAGCACGGCAAGTACCGCACCGAGCGGGTGGAGCGTCTCGCCCTGCGCGCCCAGACGGAGGCGGACATCGCCGCTCTCTCCGGCGACATCGTGGAGCTGGAACCGTCCTGGACGGTCTGAGATAGTTGGAAAATCAAATGCTTGAATTGCGCGTCGGGAGCGGTTCCATACGCGGGATTCGTGTGACCTACGCCGTATGGGGCCCGTACGAGTGCTCGACCGTCCCCGGCACGATCTAGGGTTTTGGCATGGCACGACCACGGCGCATCGTCCTTGTCCGGCACGGCGAGTCAACGGGCAATGTTGATGACTCCGTGTACGAGCGGGAGCCCGACCACGCTCTCGCGCTGACCGAACGCGGCTGGCGGCAGGCCGAGGAGACCGGCAAGACGCTCCGGGAACTCTTCGGCCGGGAACGTGTGAGCGTGTACGTCTCCCCGTACCGCCGTACGCACGAGACCCTGCGCGCCTTCCACCTCGACCCCGACCTCATACGGGTGCGGGAGGAGCCCAGGCTGCGCGAGCAGGACTGGGGCAACTGGCAGGACCGCGACGACGTACGCCTGCAGAAGGCGTACCGGGACGCGTACGGCCACTTCTTCTTCCGTTTCCCGCAGGGGGAGTCCGGCGCCGACGTGTACGACCGGGTCGGCGGCTTCCTGGAGAGCCTGTTCCGCAGCTTCGAGGCCCCGGACCATCCGCCGAACGTGCTCCTGGTGACCCACGGACTCGCGATGCGACTGTTCTGCATGCGCTGGTTCCACTGGACGGTCGCGGAATTCGAGTCGCTGTCGAACCCCGGGAACGCGGAGATGCGGATGCTCGTTCTCGGGGATGATGACAAGTACACCCTCGACCGGCCCTTCGAGCGCTGGCGGGACCCGGTGCCGTACTGGGTCACCGGATAGAGTGGCAGGGCGATGACCGCTGACTCTTCTTTCCGGCGCCTGGAGCGCGCCCTGGCCAGCCTGCGCGGACTGGCGGTGGGGGACGCGCTGGGCTCGCAGTTCTTCGTTCCGGTGAACTACCCCCTGCTCAAGCGCCGCGAGACGCCGGCGGGCCCCTGGCAGTGGACCGACGACACGGAGATGGCCTGCTCCGTGGTGGCCGTCCTGGCCGCCCACCAGCGCCTCGACCAGGACGCACTGGCCCGCTCCTTCGCCGCGCATCACGACTTCGACCGGGGCTACGGCCCCGCCGTCAACCGGCTGCTCCGCCTCGTCCGGGAGGGCCAGGACTGGCGTGAGCTGGCCGCGGGCCTCTTCAACGGACAGGGCTCCTGGGGCAACGGCGCCGCGATGCGCATCGCGCCCCTGGGCGCCTGGTACGCGGACGATCCGGAGCAGGCGACCCACCAGGCGGAGATCTCGGCGTATCCCACGCACCAGCACCGTGAGGCCGTGGTCGGCGCGATGGCCGTCGCCGCGGCCGCTTCACTGGCCGCCTCGCCGGACGGCCCGCCCAGCCCCGAGGAGCTCCTCGACGGCGTCATCGCCCTCGTGCCGAAGAGCGCCGTCGGCGCCGGGCTGCGCCGCGCCCGGGACATGCTCGACTACGGCGACGCGGGCACGGTCGCGGCCGTCCTCGGGTGCGGACGCCGTACGAGCGCCCATGACACCGTCCCCTTCGCGCTCTGGTCCGCGGCGCGGTCCCTCGCCGACTTCGAGACGGCGTTCTGGACGACCGCCCAGGTGGGCGGGGACGTGGACACCACCTGTGCGATCGTGGGTGGTGTGCTCGCGTCCGCCAAGGCGGGGGCGCCGCCCGCGGAGTGGGTGGAGCGGACCGAGGCGCTGCCGGACTGGGTACCCGAAGGCTGCTGAAGACCGTCTCTGCGACTCTCCGTGCCCGCCGGGAACTCTGCGTGACTGTCGCCCGTTGTCCTGGTATCCGCCACCTGCCCGAGCCGAACGAGGGCTCGGCTCGGGCAGGTGGCAGACCGGAGTCAGGGGGGTGGGCAGTGCCGGTCGTCGTGCTGAGGTCAGCCGATGCCCGGGCCCGCCGTCCCGGCGAGGGCTTCGAGGTCGCTCTTGCGGACCTTGATCACCATCCAGGCGGTGAGGAACGCGAGTCCGGCCATCGCCACGGCCGGGATGAAGGCGATCGAGATGCCGTGGGCGAGCACCTCGCTCCCCCAGGGCGCGGGCAGCTGGTGCGTCTTGGCGAACTGCGCCTTCTGCTCCGGCGTGCCCTGTGCGAGGAACTTCGGCAGCTGCTTCTTGGCCTCGTCCGTGCTCGCCGAGCCGAAGACGGTCGTCAGGATGGACAGGCCCAGCGAGCCGCCGACCTGCTGCGTGGCGTTGAGCAGCCCGGAGGCCGCCCCCGCCTCGTGCTGGGCGACACCGGAGACCGCCGTGACGGTGACCGTCACGAAGTTCAGGCCCATGCCGAAGCCGAACACCAGCATCGGGCCCAGCACCCCGCCGAGGTAGGAGCTGTCAGGGGTGATGAAGGTCTGCCAGAACAGCCCGATCGCCACGAGCGCCGAGCCGGTCATCATGAACGGCTTGGGGCCGAGGGTGGGCAGGAGTCGCTGCGACAGACCCGCGCCGATCGCGATGGCGACCGTCACGGGAAGGAAGGCCAGGCCGGCCTTGATCGGGCTGTAGCCGAGCACGTTCTGGACGAACAGCACGATGTAGAAGAACATGCCGAACATCGCCGCTGCCAGGCTCAGCATGACCACGTAGGTGCCCGAGCGGTTGCGGTCGCGGAACATCTTGAGCGGGGTGATCGGTTCCTTCGCCCGCAGCTCGGTGAAGACGAAGGCCAGCAGGAGCACCACCGCCGCGGCGAACGAGCCGACGGTGAGCCCGTCCCGCCAGCCGTCCTCCGAGGCGCGGATGAACCCGTACACCAGCGATGCCATGCCCGCCGTCGACGTCAGCGCACCCGCGATGTCGAACCGCCCCGGGTGCCGCTGGGACTCGCTGATGTACAGCGGCGCGAGTGTGGCGATCAGCACGCCGATGGGCACGTTGACGAAGAGCACCCACCGCCAGTCGAGCCAGTCGGTCAGCATGCCGCCCGCGAGCAGACCGATGGCACCGCCGCCCGCCGACACGGCGGCGAACACACCGAACGCCCGGTTGCGCTCGGGGCCTTCGGGGAAGGTGGTGGTGATCAACGCGAGCGACGTGGGCGATGCGATCGCGCCTCCCACACCCTGCAGGGCGCGTGCGGCCAGCAGCTGCCAGGGTTCCTGGGCCAGGCCGCCCAGCAGCGAGGCGAAGGTGAACAGCAGGATGCCGGTCATGAACACCCGGCGTCGGCCGAGGATGTCACCGGCCCGCGCGCCGAGGAGCAGCAGACCGCCGAAGGTGAGTGTGTAGGCGCTGACCACCCAAGTGAGGTCCGTCGTGCTGAACTTGAGTGCGTCTTGAATGTGCGGGAGCGCGATGTTCACAATCGTCGCGTCGAGCACCACCATGAGTTGGCAGGCCGCGATGACGGTGAGCGCTATGCCGGGATGCCCCTCCCGGCGGGCCGCTCCTGGTTTCTGTTCCTGGATGAGCTGAGAGGTCGTCACTATGGGTCCCCCACAAAGGTGTTAGTGAACGCTCGCGTTCACTGTCGCGTCAACGGTAGTGAGTCCCCGACAGTGAACGCAAGCGTTCACTTAATCCTGTGTCGCGTATTGCGTCCCCCTTGCTGCGGCGCGACACGGTCCCGCCCCGGAACCCCCGCTTCCCCTTGCATGCTGGAGAAACTCAGATGGTTACCTCGCGCTGGACGGCCGCTCCTGCTCAGACGGCTTCCCCTCGTCGGCGCGGTGCGGTGCTCGAGCGTGCGATCCTGGACGCCGCCCTGGAGCAGCTCAGCACGGTCGGTTGGAACGGCCTGACGATGGAGGGTGTCGCGGCCGGCGCCCAGACCGGCAAGGCCGCGGTCTACCGTCGCTGGCCCTCCAAGGAGGACCTGGTCGCCGATGCGCTCGAGGCCGGACTGCCGCGCTTCGAGGAGGTGCCCGACCTCGGCAGTGTGCGTGAGGACCTACTGGCCTTGTGTCGGCGAGCGCGGGACGCCATGTTCTCGCGCCCCGGTTTCGCATTGCGCGCAGTGATTCACGAATGCGATCCGGCGCAGGTCGAGCGCTTCCACGGTGTGATCTACGAAGGGGTGGTCGAGCCGACCATCAAGCTGCTGCGCGAAGTTGTCGCCCGTGGAATAGGGCGGGGAGAGGTGCGGTCCGACGCGGCCAACGGTTACGTCTTCGACGCCATCCCGGCGATGATGATGTACCGCTCGAAGATGTGCGGCAGCGAATGGAGCGATCAGGATCTCGAAGAGTTGATCGACCAGTTGATGCTTCCGCTGCTGCGGCCGCACGGCGCCTGATCCCGGCCGCCGGTGACCTCGGCGCCGACCGGGGGGCCTGGGGTGTCGCGCGAGGATCCGGGCGGCGTACGCTAAGGGCGCCATGCCGTACGAACCGCCCACTCATACCGTCGAGCGCTCCCTGCGCGCCACGACCGGAGCGAAGGTCATTGCAGGTGTCGACGAGGTGGGGCGGGGCGCTTGGGCAGGGCCCGTCACCGTCTGCGCGGCGATCACCGGACTCCGTCGGCCGCCCGAGGGCCTGACCGACTCCAAGCTGCTGACCGTCAAGCGACGCACGGAACTGGCCGAGATACTCCAGTCGTGGGTGACGGCCTATGCCCTGGGGCATGCTTCCCCCGAGGAGATCGACGACCTGGGCATGACCGCCGCACTGCGGCTCGCCGCCGTCCGCGCCCTGGACACCTTGCCGGTCCGCCCCGACGCCTTGATCCTCGACGGAAAGCACGACTACCTCGGTGCCCCGTGGAAGGTGCGCACGGTGATCAAGGGCGACCGGTCGTGCGTGGCCGTTGCGGCGGCGTCGGTGATCGCCAAGGTTCAGCGCGACAAAATGATGGCCGAACTGGGTATCGACCATGCAGACTTCGGATTTGCGGACAACGCCGGGTATCCGTCGCCCGTGCACAAGGCCGCACTGGAGGTACGGGGACCCACCCCGTACCACCGCTTGTCGTGGGCGTATCTTGATGCGCTGCCCCAGTGGCGGCATCTCAAGAAGATCCGCAGCTGGGCGGACGGAGGCGCTCCGGAAATCGAGGGTCAGCTCGGCTTCGACTTCTGACGGTTCCGCTCGCACTGATGTGCCACCCGGTCGCCCGCGCCGCACCAATGTTTGATAAATATCAGCTCATGCCTCTCATTCCCGAGGAGCCTCAGATTCACGAGAGTGCCCAGGGTCCCCGCGCCACGCCCGTTAGCGGCCGTACCGCGCCGACCCCCCGCCCCGTACCCGGCCCCCGCCCCGCGGCTCCGTCGCGCCCCGGTCGTCCCGGCCCTCTGCGGCCCACGCCGCCGGTGCAGCGGACGCAGCGTGACGTGGTTCCGGCCAAGCCAGGCCCGTCGGGCCCGGCCGCTCCCGCCGCCCCGGCGGCGACCCCGCAGATCCAGCTGATCCCGGCCTCGGCCGAGGGTGCGCTCGACGCAGCCGACGAGGCGGTGGACCGGCTTCTGGACTCGGGCCGTGCCCCCGGAGACGTGCTGGTGATCACCACCGGTGCCCAGCACCCGTGGGCCGAGCACGAGCTGTCCTTCGGTGAAGCCTCCTACTGGGCGCAGCACGCGGCCGGTGACGACGTCTTCTACGCGGACGCCGCCGTCGCCTCCCGTGCCGCGTCCCGCCCCGTGGTCGTCGTGGCCGTCAACGGCGGTTCCGCCGCCGCTGCCGCCACCGCCCTCCCGCTGGCCCACTCCCGGGCCGGTGCGCTGCTGATCGTCTGCGGCGACCCGCAGCAGATCAACTCGGGGCTGGGCGCGGGCGTCTGAGTCCCGTCCGGCACCCTGGGGTGTCGAGGCGACGAAGGCAGTTCGGAGGGCATCCGCACGGCGCGGCCCTCGGCATGGCCGGATGACTGGCGGTGGCCGTCCCTGCACGGGGGACGGCCGCCTGTCGGACCATCTGGGCGGCCGTGTGAAGGGTGTGCGTCCGGGTGTCGCTGGATCGTGCGGGTGCCGTGCGGATCGTGCCGCACCGCGTACGAGCCACGGTGTCGCGTGACTCGTAGCGGCCGAACCCGGAGCCGGGCCTTCAGCGAGCAGCCGCGCGGCGCAGCACCTCGGAGACCGGGCCGCCGGTGCGAGGTGCCAGGGGTGGGACTTCCGTCATGGCGAAGGGCTCCGGCTGCGAGTGGGTGTTGGGCCGGCGTCCGCCGCGCCCCTCACCGAGCACCTGCCAGCCGTCACCGGTCAGCGTGATGTACGCCCCGCAGCGCAGCCCGTGCAGGGTGCAGGCGTCGCGCAGCCCCCACATCCAGGCGCCGTCCTCCTCGGTCCAACGTGCGTCGCCCTCGCGGCAGTAGAGCAGCACGGCGGTGCGCACCGGGGTGCGGCGGCGCAGGTCGTGCGGAATGACCCGGCGGAGCTGGGCGAGCAGCGCGTTGCGGAACATCCAGCCGTCGGCCGACGCCGGCCGACGCAGGAACGAGGCGCTGGCGCACAGCCGTTCGTCGGGATCCAGCACGGCCACGATCGCCATGGACGGCTTGGGGCGATGACGGGCGTGCAGTCCGCTGACGACCTCACGAGGGTTGCGCAGCAGGGGGATTCCGGCGGCTGCCCACTCCGCGGGCTCGAGCAGGCGACTGGCGGAAGCGGCGGACGCGGACGTCGACAACGAGGCCGCCGAGGACGAGGCGAATCCGAAGGTCACGTTCCTCCCTTCGGCTACGCGCCCACACTGCGGGCGAGGTCGGATTCGGGGGACCGCGCACCGCAGCAAAGCCCAGCCGGATCACGGACCGAGCCGTGCGGGGAGCGGACTTCAATTCTTCCTGTCGAACTTGGATGCGGCAACGAGCAATTGGGGCCACCGACTGTTATCTGGTGGTGCGTGGCTTATATCCCTACCCACAAGTACCCCTGATGACCCCTGTGGCGTTCGACCGCGGCACGTGCGTGCGTCGGCCCGGGCGCCGGCGCACCACGGCTGGTCAGCCCTGGACGGCCAGCACCAGGGGCAACACATCGCCGGCGCCGGCCCTTCTGAGCAGCCGTGCCCCGACCGCGAGGGTCCAGCCGGTCTCCGTGAAGTCGTCCACCAGCAGGACCGGACCACGGGCCTCGGCGAGCGCCGAGGCGAGGTCGGGCGGCACCGTCAGCGAGCCGTCGAGAGCCTTCAGACGCTGGGCACTGTTGCTGCGTGACACCCGTGACGCGTCGCCGGCGTACTCCACGGAGCCGAGCAGCGGCAGCCGGCCGATCTCGGCGATGCGGGCGCCGAGGGAGTGGATCAGCGTCGGCCGGGATTGCGAGGCGACGGTGACCACACCCACGGGCCGGGGCTGCGCGTCGGCCGCACCGGAGGCCCAACCGCCGGGGCCCTTCGCCCAGTCCGCCAGCACCTCCACCACGGCTCGCGCCACGTCGTCCGGCACCGGTGCGTCCGGGGCCTGGGGTGCCAGCAGGGGCCGCAGCCGATTGCCCCAGCCGATGTCCGACAACCGACCCAGAGCCCGCCCGGGCGAGGCCTGTTCACCGACCGGAATACGCCCCTTGAGGTCGATGCCGATCGCCGGGAGACCGGTCGGCCACATGCGGCGGGGCTCCACTTCCACCCCGGCCCGGCGCAGGTCCACACGTGCGGCGTCCAGGGCCGCCGTGGACGCGTCGGCGGTGAAGCGCGGTCCCGCGCAGTTGTCGCACCGGCCGCAGGGCTTGGCGCCCTCGTCGTCGAGCTGGCGCTGGAGGAACTCCATCCGGCAGTCCGTGGTGGACGCGTACTCGCGCATCGCCTGCTGCTCTGCCTTGCGCTGCCGTGCCACCCAGTCGTAGCGCTCGACGTCGTACGACCACGGCTGCCCGGTCGCGGTCCAGCCGCCCTTGACGCGGTTCACCGCTCCGTCCACGTCGAGGACCTTCAGCATCGTCTCCAGTCGGGAACGACGCAGTTCCACCAGGGGTTCGAGCGCCGGCAGCGACATGGCCCCGCCCGCCCGGCCGAGGACGTCCAGAGTGCGGCGCACCAGATCCTCGGAGGGGAAGGCGAGCGACGCGAAGTACTCCCAGATCGCCTCGTCCTCCCTGCCCGGCAGCAGCAGCACCTCGGCGTGCTCGACGCCACGGCCCGCGCGGCCGACCTGCTGGTAATAGGCGATGGGGGAGGACGGTGAGCCCAGGTGCACGACGAATCCGAGGTCCGGCTTGTCGAAGCCCATGCCGAGCGCGGAGGTGGCGACCAGCGCCTTGACCCGGTTGGCGAGCAGATCGTCCTCGGCCTGCTGCCGGTCGGCGTTCTCCGTCCGGCCCGTGTACGAGGCGACGGCGTGCCCGCGCTGCCGCAGGAAAGCGGTGACCTCCTCCGCGGCGGCCACGGTGAGGGTGTAGATGATGCCGGAGCCCGGCAGGTCGTCGAGGTGGTCGGCGAGCCAGGCCATCCGGTGTGCGGCGTCGGGCAGCCGCAGCACGCCGAGGCTCAGGCTCTCGCGGTCCAGCGGCCCGCGCAGCACCAGGGCGTCCGAGGAGCCGCCGGTGCCGAGCTGCTCGGCGACGTCGGCGGTCACGCGCGCGTTGGCCGTGGCGGTGGTGGCCAGCACCGGGACACCCGGCGGAAGGTCACTGAGCATGGTGCGCAGCCGGCGGTAGTCCGGGCGGAAGTCGTGGCCCCAGTCTGAGATGCAGTGGGCTTCGTCCACCACGAGCAGTCCGGTCGCCGCGGAGAGCTTGGGCAGGACCTGGTCGCGGAAGTCGGGGTTGTTCAGCCGCTCCGGGCTGACGAGCAGCACGTCGACCTCGCCGGTCTCGATCTCGGTGTGCACGGCCTCCCACTCCTCGGTGTTGGAGGAGTTGATGGTCCGGGCGTGGATACCGGCGCGGGCCGCGGCCTCAACCTGGTTGCGCATGAGCGCGAGCAGCGGCGAGACGATCACCGTGGGTCCGCCGCCTCTGGCCCGCAGCAGTGAGGTCGCCACGAAGTACACCGCGGACTTGCCCCACCCCGTGCGCTGCACGACCAGGGCCCGGCGCCGGTCGGCGACCAGCGCCTCGATCGCCCGCCACTGATCCTCGCGCAGCCGGGCCGTGCCCGTGGTGTCCCCGACGAGCCGGGCGAGGACGGCGTCGGCCTGTGCCCGGAGGTCCGCGTTGCTCGTGTGCTCCATACGTCCCATACAACAGGACGCGACTGATAATCGGGCGGGCGCCGGTCGCGAGCGGACGACCGCGAGGGTCCAGCTGTGGACGGAGCGCCGACGGCCGGGGCCGGCCTTGTCGTGTCCCTGATTCGAGTTATCCACAGGCTCAACCGGAATCTCGTGATCCGCGAGATCGTCTGCGCATGACGAATCACAGCGAAACGGCCGGATCCTTCGAAAACGGCGACATCGCGGGACGAGAGCCGCTGAACGAGCAGTCCGCGCACGACACCCAGGTCACTCTGCGCACCCCGGCCGAGCTGGCCGACGCCCTGCCCTACCTGCTCGGCTACCGACCCGAGGACAGCATCGTGCTGGTCGCCCTGCACGACCGGGAAGGCCGCGGCAGGTTCGGCGGCCGGGCCCGGCTGGGCATCCCCGCAGGTGCGGAGGACTGGGAGGAGGCCGTACAGCAGCTGGTCCGGGGGTTGGTGACCAGCAGTGAGCGACGCGGGAGGCGGCCCGAGCAGATGGTCGCCTACGTCTGCCAGGAACCGGGACAGGGCGAGACGGGCCGGGACGTGATGCTCCGGCTCGAGCCACTGATCGCCCAGCTGCGCACCGAGTGCGGCGACCTCGACGCACCCGTGGTCGAGGCCCTGTGCATCTCGGACGGCCGTTTCTGGTCCTACAGCTGCGCGGTAGAAGGATGCTGTCCCGACGACGGAACGCCGATGGGCCTGCCCGGCACCTCGGTGCTGGCCGCCGCGGCCACCTACGCGGGGATCCAGGTGCGCGGCACGCTCCGTGAGCTGCGGGCCAGGCTGCTGCCCTGGGAGACCAGCGCCGCACTGGAGCAGGAGGTCGCCCTGGACGCGGCCGGCATGTCCCTGGTGCCCCGCATCCTGGACGACGCGGCCCGGCAGAGTGTGGCGGAGGAAACCCTCGATCTGGCCGAGCTGATCATTCACAGGTTCGCCGCGGCAGCGCCGGTGTCCGGCACGCACCCGGCCGACCTCCGCGACGACGAACTGCTCACCCACGACGAGGCGGCGACGCTGATCCTCGGGCTCCAGGACCGCACGACCCGCGACCGGGCGGCCGCCTGGATGGAGGGCGACGAGGCCGGTCCGGCTCTGCGGCTCTGGCGCGCACTGGCCCGCCGCTGCGTCGGGCCGTACGGCGAGCACGCCGCCGCCCCGCTCACCCTGGCGGGCTGGGTCGCCTGGTCCACCGGCGACGAGCTGGAAGCCCGGGAGGCCTTCGCGATGGCACTGGGCGCGGACCCCGACTATCTCTTCGCCCGCCTCCTCCACCAGGCCTGCAACGAAGGACTCGACCCCGAGTCGGTCCGCCGCTGCCTGCGTGCGGAACGCGCGGGGCATGCCCGGACGGACAGCGCGGAGCAGTCGGATTCGGCAGCGGAAGCGAACCCGGGCACACCTTCGGACGCGGTCGTCGCAGGCCCTGGAGCAGTCGCCCGGACGGAAGGTCGCCATGGTGAGCGCGCCTCGCGGACCGGTGGCCCTCGGCGCCGTCGCCGAACGCGGGCCGCGGAGGGCGGCGACCGCAGTCCTCGTCCGCCGCGAGGGGAGGACGCTCGGCGGCGGTCCACCGGCTCCCATCCCGAATCGGCGGCCGGCGGACCTTCGCGGCCCGGCAGCACGAAGTCGGGCGGGAGGCGCTCGCGTTCCGGTGAGGGGCCGAGCCGCGACACCGCGGCGGCACGCGGTCAGCGGGAGACCGAGGGGGACGGATGAGCGCCGGGACGCAGCGGCGGGGGATGAGCCCCTTCTTCCGCACAGGTCCCTTGCCGGGCTCCCGCCCGCCACGCCGCCATTCGGTCGGCTTGCCCGATGCGAGGCGTGACCAGGAGAAGCCCCTCCCCGTTCACCTGAGTGGCGGAACGCCTGAACGGGCCGCGCCGCCGTACGACCCTTGTCCCTCCGGGCGCTCCACTGCGCGCGCAGCACGTCCGAGGCGCACCGAGTGCAGAAGAAGCCACCGCATGCATCAGCAGCCGACTCGGCCCTCCGCCGCCGAGAACCACCCGCCCGAGGTCGGGCACATGCCCTTCCGACAGCCCGGTGCCGGGACCATCGCACCGGACGTCATCGGCGTTGCCAAGCCGCCGTCACCCCCGGGGCCATCTCCGATCCCTCCAGTCGTCGACGGCCCTCTCCAAGGCTCAGCCCACCCCACGAACCGGTCACGACGCCCCACCACCGCACCGGCTCCCGGCGCTTCCCCGCGCACGCCGTACCCGACGCCCCGGCCGGCTCCCGACCTGCCGCCCACGCACACCGCCCTGATCTGCGTCGCCCTGCCGGGCCTCGCCATCTCCGGCGAACAGGGACAACTGGCCGGCCGGGGACTGGAGGGGTTCTACCGCGGCGGCCGACGCCTGCTCTCGCGGTGCCAGGTCCGCATCGCCGGGCGCGAACCGCTCGCGGTGCAGGCCAGGATGACCGGGGCCGACCGGGCTCGCTTCGTCGGGACACTCCGTGTCTCCCCCGGAGTGGGACCCGATCCCGACGTCGTCGTCGAGCGAACCCGCAACGCCGACGGAACCGAGCGCGTGACACTCCACAACGCCACCCCACGCCCTCTCCGCCTCCCGTTCGAGGTCGCCCTCGGCACGGACCTGGCGGACCTCGGTGCCATCGCCTCCGGCAGGACGGGCCCCGAACTCCCGGCCGGCGTCCATGACTCGGGCCTGCGCTGGTCCTCGGCCGGTGGCGGCGCCTGTGTCACCGCGTACCCCCCGCCCGCCGACGCACTGGCCTCCGCCGGGCTGCTGCGCTGGGAGCTGGAACTGCCTCCGGACGGAACGGCGAGCGTGGAACTACGAGTACGCCCGGACGGGGCTGGACCGCTGCGCGCCATGGGCCAGGCTGCGACGAGCCCCTTCGCGGCCGCCCGGGCGGCAGGCGACGACCCGCGGGTGGCCGCCCTGCTCCGGGCCGCTGTCGACGACCTCCAGGCCCTGCTGCTGCGCGACCCCGCGCATCCCGCCGACACCTGTCTCGCGGCGGGCGCGCCCTGGCGCTGCGGCATGGCCCCGGCCGAGGCGCTCGCCGCGGCCCGGATGGCGCTGCCTCTCGGCACCCGGCTTGCCGCGGGCACGCTGCGCACCCTCGCCCGCGTCCAGCTTCCGGGCCCGGGCCCACAGGCCGGCCTGATCCCCGGTCCGCGGCGCGACGCCGGGGCCCTCCTCCCGCCGGCCTGCACTGGCACGGAGGCGACGCTTCTCTTCCCCGTCCTGCTCGCCGAGGCCCGCCGTTGGGGACTCCCCGGGCAGGAGACACAGGAACTGCTGCCCGCCGCCGAGCGCTGCCTGACCTGGCTGCGGACCACTGTCGGTGACGGCACCTACCTCCCTGACCCGCAGCCGGGAGGTCCGGTCCGCTGCGAGACGCAGGCCCACGCCCACCGCGCCGCTGTCCTCGGCGCCGATCTCCTCGACGCGTACGGCAGGCCAGGGGGCTCGGAGTTAAGACAGTGGGCCCAGGCGGTGCGGAACGCGTTCCGAACGGACTTCTGGGTCGAGGACCGCGGCGGTGGACGCCCGGCTGTGGCCCTGGCGCCGGACGGCCGGCCCGTTGCGCACCTGGGTTCCGCCGCCGTGCACCTGCTCGACACCGGTCTGCTCGGCGCCGGCCGGCTCGCTCCCGGCCTGCTCGACAAGGCGCGGACCGAACAGCTCGCCCGGCTGCTCGGCGGTCCGGCGATGGACGCGGGCTGGGGGCTGCGCGGTCTCGGGACCAAGGAGGCCGGACACAATCCGTTCGGCCACCGGACCGGAGCCGTGCGGGTCCACGAGACCGCGCTCGCCGTCGCCGGACTGGCCGCCGCCGGTTACGAGAAGGAGGCGAGCGGCCTGCTCAGGGGGCTGCTGGAGGCAGCGGAGCACTTCGGTCACCGGCTGCCGGAGATGTTCGCGGGGGAGCAGCGCTCTGCCGGGAGCGCTCCTCTCCCGCACCCGGCGGCCTGCCGTCCGGCGGCCACCGCCGCTGCCTCCGCGGTCCTGGTCCTCGCCACGCTCGCGGGTATCCGGCCCGACGCCCCCGCCCGCACCGTCACCCTGCGCCCGGTGCAGAGCGCTCCCCTCGGCGAGATCTGTCTGACGGGGCTGCGCGTCGCGGGCGCTCCCTTCGCCGTGCGGGTCAGCCGACTGGGACTCGCCATGGTCGAGGAGGCGGCGGACGGTCTGCAATTGGGAGTGTGACCTCGCACGACGCGACTGCCACGACGGACGGGAGCCCGCTCTGGCCCCATACCGGAACGAAGCGGATCCGCCGCCTGCGCGGTCGACGAAGGGAGTGTTTATCGTCAGGCAGACGACTATGATCGCCGCATGCCCTACGACCCGTCAGCCTTTCCACCCTTCGCCGTCACCGTGGACCTGGTCGTGCTGACCGTGCGCCGCCATGCCCTGTGCGCGTTGGCGGTACGCAGGGGCGAGCCGCCGTTCCAGGGGCGCTGGGCGCTGCCCGGCGGCTTCGTGCGGGCCGACGAGGACCTGTCCCAGGCGGCAGCGCGTGAGCTGGCCGAGGAGACCGGGCTGCGCGCCCACGATCCCTCGGTTCCGGCCCAGGACAACGGCGCCCACCTGGAACAGCTCGCCACCTACGGCGACCCGAAGCGGGACCCCCGGATGCGGGTCGTCAGCGTCGCGCACCTCGCCCTCGCTCCGGACCTGCCCGCACCCCGGGCCGGCGGGGATGCGAGCAACGCGCGCTGGGCACCGGTCGAGGAACTGCTCCAGCAGGGCGGATACGGCCGCGACGGCGAACCCGTGGCACCGCTCGCCTTCGACCACGCCCAGATCCTCGCCGACGGGGTCGAGCGGGCGCGCTCCAAGATCGAGTACTCGTCGCTGGCCACCGCGTTCTGCCCGCCAGAGTTCACGGTCGGCGAGCTGCGCCGGGTCTACGAGGCGGTGTGGGGCGTGGTCCTCGACCCGCGCAACTTCCACCGCAAGGTCACCGGAACGCCCGGATTCCTGGTTCCGACCGGCGGTACGACCACCCGCCAGGGCGGGCGGCCGGCCCAGCTCTTCCGAGCCGGCGGCGCCACCCTGCTCAACCCTCCGATGCTCCGTCCCGAGGTCTGATCCATCGAACGGCGGACAAAAGTCCCCTTCGACTTGCGCGCCACCGAAGAACAGATCAGGCGATACCCGAAAAACCAGACATCCCGCGCTATCTTGCTGCAGGTGATCCAGGCTCTCGGACTGACCAGCAACCCCCGCAAGGGTCACCCGCCTGCCGTCGACGACGTCTCCTTCGAGGCGCCCGCCGGCCGTGTCACCGTGCTCCTCGGGGTGGAGGGCGCGGGCAAGACGACCGCGCTCAGACTGATGCTCGAACTCCAACAGGGCCGCGGCATCACCTACTTCAGGGATCGGCCCCTGCATCAGATCGCCCACCCGTCTCGGGAAGTCGGCGTGCTCCTCGGTGACGTACCCGGTCATCCGGCCCGATCGGTCCGCGGGCATCTGCGCATGCTGTGCGCGGCGGCAGGAGTTCCCGCCCGGCGCGCCGACGAGGTCCTCGAGGTCGTGGGCCTCGTCAGCCTCCGCGAGGAACGCCTCGGCACCCTGTCCCGCGGTATGGACCGCAGACTCGGGCTGGCCTGCGCCCTCCTGCCCGACCCGCACACGCTCGTGCTGGACGATCCGGCCGACGGGCTCTCCGCCCGCGAGGCGCGCTGGCTGCACGGCATGCTGCGCGCACACGCGACACAGGGCGGCACGGTGCTGTTCACGACCGCCGACTCCAAGGAGGCCGCGCGCGAGGCCGACCGGGTCGTCACCCTCGACGGCGGCAGGATCGTCGCCGACCAGGAGGCCAAGGAGTTCGCCCGCACCCGACTGCGTCCGCGCGTGGCCGTCCGCAGCCCCCACGCAGCTCGCCTCGCGGCCCTGCTCGCCAAGGAGGCACGAACCGACCAGCGGTCCGTCGAGGTCGTACGGGAGGGCGGCAACCGTCTCTCCGTGTACGGCAGTACGACCGCCGATGTCGGCGAGACCGCCTTCCGGCACGGCATTCTCGTCCACCAGCTCGCCGACGAGGTCGGGGACATGGGGCCGAGCGCGGAAGCAGGAGCCGGGGGCGAGGCGGGAGCGGCCGATGAGGAAGTGGCGGCCGGGCCGGAACAGGTCGTGGCGGACTGCTCGCCGGAGGGGCCGGCGCAAGCCGCGTCCGGCTCATCGGCGGAGGACTGGGCCGCTCCACCTGCGCGAGCGGTGTCCGGTCTCGCGTCCGGGGACCAGGAGCGCGTGGTGTCCAGCGTCTCGACGCCGGAGCGGGAGCGGCAGCCGGAGCCGGAGCGGGGTGTCGGCGAGGAGTGGCCGCCGCTCGGGAGCGTTCCTGGCCGCAGCTCCGTGCCGGGTCGCATGAGGCTCGCCGAAGGCACCCCGGTGGAGGGGCCGTCGCAGGCCGACACCGTCTCCGGAACCGGCCGTACGCCGCTCGGCGCCGTTCCGGGGGCTGACCGTACGTCCCCGGGTGCGGCCTCCGCCGTCGCGGACGGAGCGGGCGGCGATGCCGAGGCGGTTGCTCACGCCGGTGCGCCTGTGATCGCCGCCGACGTCCGCCCCCTCGCAGCCGCACTCGAGGTCGACTCCCCGGAGGCCTCCGCGGACCCGGGAGCGGAAGCCGACACCGCGAACACCACCACGGTCGGCACGCTGGCGGTCGGCACGACCGTCCCCGGCGCTCGGAATCCAGACGCCCGGAGACCGAGCAGCCCTCAACCCCGGGCCGGGCGAGCCGGGCAACCGGCACGCTCGCGCGCCGACGCCGCCCTCGCCCTCGACGCTCTGTCCTCCCTCCCGCCCTCCATCTCCGTCCGCCCCGCCCGCAGCCCCCTGCGCCCCCTGCGCTACGAACTCCGGCGCGCCACCGGAATCGGCACCGGATTCCTCACCTGCGGGGCCGTGCTGGTGGTGTCCGCGCTCACCGCCGTGCTCCTGGCGAGGCTCGGTCACACCCCGCAGGAGCGGCTGTTCGCGGCGTGGCCGCGGGAGCTGCCGCTGCCTCCCACGGCGCTCGCGGCGGGCCTGCTCGGTGCGCTGGCCTTCGGAGACGAGTTCCGCCACCCCGCGCTGGCGGCGGACCGCGGGACCGTGCCCCGTCGGCTGGGGCTGCTCACCGCGAAACTCCTCGTCTCCGGAGCCACCGCCCTGATGCTGGCCTTCCTCACCCTGGGCTGCGATGCCGAAGCGCTCTATCTCGTCTACGGACGGGAGCTGACAAGAGTTCCCTCGGACTGGCTCTCGCTCAGTGCGAGTTGGCTCGGGCTGGTCGTCGGCTGCGCATGGGCCGGTGTCCTGGCGGCTGGCGTCTTCCGGTCCACGACGGCGGGCCTCGCCGCCGTCCTCGCCGTACCCGTCCTCGTCGTGCCTGCCGTGCACCAGGCGCTGCAGGGGCCCACCGCGCGGATGGCGGCCGGCTTCCCGGTGCGGATGCGGGAGGTCTTGCTGTTGCAGTGGCCCTTCGGAGGGGAGCGGTATCTGCTCGCCATGGCCCGGGTCATCGCCCAACCCGTGGGTGGCGCAATGACGTTGTCGCTGGTGGCGCTGCTGTGCGCGTATCTGGTCACGACGCTTCGCGCCAGGGTCCGATGACGATCGTCCGTACGCTTGCGGTCCTGCTGTGCCCACAACTCCCCGGAGAAAGCCCGTTTCTTTCCGATAAGGCGTCAATTGCGACGGGGTGAGCGATCACCCTTTCGTGTGCTTTTCACCAAAGACCTCAAGGGAGTTGGAGGCGGCGCCGACAAAGGATCCGTGAGTACCCTTGCGCACACCATGATGACCGCCGCCCGCTCCGCAGACTCTGGTCTGGCCGGCCCGGGCGATCTCGACCGCTACCCCTACGCCGAGGCCCCGGTGGCCGACCGCGTCGGAGTGCCCGCCTGGGACGGAGTGGACCCCGAGCTGGGCCGCGTGAGCCGGCGCGCCGCGGGCAGCCGCGGACGCGGACTGCACGGTCAACTCGTCCAGCAGCTGGGTCAGATGATCGTCTCCGGCGACCTGGGCGCGGACCGCCCGCTGGTGCCCGAGGAGATCGGCCAGCGCTTCGAGGTCTCCCGCACCGTCGTCCGCGAGTCCCTCCGCGTCCTGGAGGCCAAAGGCCTCGTCAGCGCCCGCCCGAACGTCGGCACGCGCGTGCGTCCCGTCAGCGACTGGAACCTCCTGGACCCGGACATCATCGAATGGCGGGCCTTCGGGCCGCAGCGCGACGACCAGCGCCGTGAGCTGAGCGAGCTGCGCTGGACGATCGAGCCGCTCGCCGCCCGCCTCGCCGCCGGACACGGACGCGAGGAGGTGCAGCAGCGCCTGTCCGACATGGTCGAGATCATGAGCCATGCCATGGCTCAGGGCGACGCGCTGACCTTCTCGCGCGCCGACACGGAGTTCCATGCGCTGCTCATCCAGATCGCGGGCAACCGCATGCTGGAGCACCTCTCCGGGATCGTCTCGGCCGCCCTCCAGGTCTCCGGCGGACCGGTCACGGGCTGTGACCGGCCGAACGAGGCCTCCCTCGCCCTGCACGCGCGGATCGTCGACGCGCTCGGCACCGGCGACGGTACGGCGGCGGAGTCGGCCATGCGTCAACTGCTCACCGTCCACCCCGAGGTGGAGCGCGTGGTTCCAGCCCCGCGCGAGCACTGACCCGTACCGAAGGCGGTGCGGTCGCCAGTGTGCCGCGTTCTCGTGGTTCTCGTGGCGGCGCCGGGCTTGGGAACCGGCCGTCGCCGGACCCCGCCGGATTCTTGGAAATCCGGCGGGGTCCGGCGACGCGGCGGGCCGCCCATGCCAGCGGAGCGGTCCCGGCCGACACAACAGCGATCTCCTCTGTCCATGTCTGACCGTCTTTGACCGCTTACGGGGTGTGACTCGGGCCACGCAGATTGGGCGTAACGCTCGCGGGAGCAGCGCGATGACCTAAGAGGTGACAGCCGCGGAGGGAATACGGACGCCATGACAGGCGCTGTGCATCTTCCCGGCCCCCGCCCGCTCCGTCGGCCCATCCCCAGGCCGGTGGTCGGCTCCTGTCCGCTGTGGACGGGGCCGGAAGCCGTTTTCCAACGTTCCGAGAGGTTGTTCGTGTCGGCCAGCACATCCCGTACGCTCCCGCCGGAGATCGCCGAGTCCGTCTCTGTCATGGCGCTCATTGAGCGGGGAAAGGCTGAGGGGCAGATCGCCGGCGACGATGTGCGTCGGGCCTTCGAAGCTGACCAGATTCCGGCCACTCAGTGGAAGAACGTACTGCGCAGCCTCAACCAGATCCTTGAGGAAGAGGGTGTGACGCTGATGGTCAGTGCAGCAGAGCCCAAGCGCACCCGAAAGAGCGTCGCAGCG
This sequence comes from Streptomyces sp. NPDC001450, assembly GCF_053597295.1. NCBI lineage: Bacteria > Bacillati > Actinomycetota > Actinomycetes > Kitasatosporales > Streptomycetaceae > Streptomyces > Streptomyces sp. NPDC001450. The sequence goes on along the minus strand of NZ_JBSFHY010000012.1, from coordinate 118,278 downwards.
AAGAGCCCGGCGAAGCGCACCGCCACCAAGACGGTCGCGGCGAAGACGGTGACCACCAGGAAGGCCACCGCCACCACGGCCGCCCCGGCTGTGCCCGCCGTCCCGGCAGCCGACGACCCCGCCGAGGAAGTCGCACCCGCCAAGAAGGCGGCAGCAGCCAAGAAGACGACCGCCAAGAAGGCGGCCGCGAAGAAGACCGTCGCCAAGAAGACGGCCGCGAAGAAGGCCACGGCCAAGAAGGACGACGTCGAGCTCATCGAGGACGAGGTCCTCGAGGACACCAAGGTCGCCGACGAGCCCGAGGGCGCCGAGAGCGCGGGCTTCGTCCTGTCCGACGAGGACGAGGACGACGCTCCCGCCCAGCAGGTCGCCGCAGCCGGTGCCACCGCCGACCCGGTCAAGGACTACCTCAAGCAGATCGGCAAGGTCCCCCTGCTCAACGCAGAGCAGGAGGTCGAGCTGGCCAAGCGCATCGAGGCGGGTCTGTTCGCCGAGGACAAGCTGGCGAACGCCGACAAGCTCGCCCCGAAGCTGAAGCGCGAGCTGGAGATCATTGCCGAGGACGGCCGCCGCGCCAAGAACCACCTCCTGGAGGCCAACCTCCGTCTGGTGGTCTCCCTGGCCAAGCGGTACACAGGCCGCGGCATGCTCTTCCTGGACCTCATCCAGGAGGGCAACCTCGGTCTGATCCGCGCGGTGGAGAAGTTCGACTACACCAAGGGCTACAAGTTCTCCACGTACGCCACCTGGTGGATCCGTCAGGCGATCACCCGCGCCATGGCCGACCAGGCCCGCACCATTCGTATCCCGGTGCACATGGTCGAGGTCATCAACAAGCTCGCGCGTGTGCAGCGCCAGATGCTCCAGGACCTGGGCCGCGAGCCCACCCCGGAGGAGCTGGCCAAGGAACTCGACATGACCCCGGAGAAGGTCATCGAGGTCCAGAAGTACGGCCGTGAGCCCATCTCGCTCCACACCCCGTTGGGTGAGGACGGCGACAGCGAGTTCGGTGACCTCATCGAGGACTCCGAGGCCGTCGTCCCCGCCGACGCCGTCAGCTTCACGCTTCTGCAGGAGCAGCTGCACTCCGTTCTGGACACCTTGTCCGAGCGCGAGGCCGGCGTCGTCTCCATGCGGTTCGGTCTCACCGACGGGCAGCCGAAGACCCTCGACGAGATCGGCAAGGTCTACGGCGTGACGCGTGAGCGCATCCGTCAGATCGAGTCCAAGACCATGTCGAAGCTGCGCCACCCGTCGCGTTCGCAGGTGCTGCGCGACTACCTCGACTAGGTCCCGGTCGTACTGACGACGAAGGCCCGGCTCCCCTCGCGGGAGCCGGGCCTTCGTGCTGCGCGCAGTCGTACGGTGACTGACTCTGGGTGTCCCAGCACCACCGCAGAGTGAGGAGCACGCATGCGCCGTTCCATTGCCCGGGCCCTGATCCGGCCCCTGGTCCTGGCGGCCACCATGACCGCCATACCCCTGATGGGAGCGGCCCCGGCCGCCTCCGACAGCGTGGTCGTAGGGGGTTTCCCGATAGAGATTTCGCAGGCACCGTGGACCGTGGCGCTCTCCAGCCGTGACCGGTTCGGAGGTACGCGCGCGGGGCAGTTCTGCGGCGGGGTGGCGGTCACCCGGACCACCGTGCTCACCGCGGCCCACTGCGTGGACGAGGAGGTCCTGGGAGCTTCTCCGAACCAGACGCGCGACCTCAAGGTCATCGCGGGCCGTACGGACCTGCTGTCGGGTGGGGGCGAGGAGATCGCCGTACAGGGCACCCGGGTGAATCCGCGCTACGACCCGGTCACCAACTCCGGCGACTTCGCCGTGCTCACGCTCGCCGCACCGCTGCCGCAGAGTGCGGTCGTGGCCATGGCGTCGGCGGGCGACCCGGCGTACAAGGCGGGGACGCAGGCTCTGGTCTCCGGATGGGGTGACACGACCGGCGGCGGCACCTATGCGCATCGGCTCCACGCCGCACGCGTGCGGGTGCTGGCCGATGATCTCTGTGCTCGTGCCTATCCGGGCGGCCTGGACGGCGCCTACCGGGCCGACTCCATGCTCTGCGCCGGAGAGGCCGCGGGCGGTCCGGACGCCTGCCAGGGCGACAGCGGAGGCCCGCTGGTGGCCTCAGGGCGACTGATCGGGCTCGTGTCCTGGGGGAGCGGCTGTGGGCGCCCCGGCAGCCCCGGCGTCTACACGCGTGTGTCCGACGTCCTGCGCACGCTGCAGCCGGCCCTCGCTGGTCCACAGAAGCCCCACGGGGGCACCTGACGGACTGGGTGGGGGCATGAGCACGGGCGGCCGCTCCTGGTGGTGAGGAGCGGCCGCCCGTTCGCTGGCCTGGGCCAGGGCTGGCTCGTCGGGGTGCGAGATGTCAGCGCTCTTCTTCGGAAGCGATGCCAGGAACGGTCGTCAGCCGCTCCGTCTCGTCCTGTATCTCAGCGGCGATCTTCTTGAGTTCCGGCTCGAACTTGCGACCGTGGTGGGCGCAGAAGAGCAGTTCTCCGCCGCTGAGCAGGACCACGCGCAGGTATGCCTGGGCGCCGCAGCGGTCGCAGCGATCGGCGGCCGTCAGCGGGCTCGCGGGGGTCAGAACAGTAGTCACGTCGCCTCTTCTCTAGCTCGACGAGCTGTCGTACCAGGGTCAACATCCAACCAGCCCGAAAACGTTCCCGCTCGTGGCTTTTCCTCGAAAAAATCTTTCCGGGGCTGCTGTCTGCTGCCGGTTGGCGGCGAATGTGCCGTAGTGCGTGTCTTATGTGCTTACGGTTTCGCGCTGTCTTAGGTTCACGTCCTCCCGGCCGGGTTGCCGGTTGTTCATGAGGACGTGCCCGGAGCCTAAATGGTTCATGCCTCCAAGGGAACGTGATATGTACTTCACTCCATCGAGGGATCGAACATGCATGCGAGCCTGGACTAGGCTGACTTCCCGACGAGGGTGGCGTTACAACGGCTCTACCAGGCCTCGGTACCCTCTGAGCGGCGACCGAAGCCGCCCCCTTACCCAAAAGGGGGTCACCAGAAATTCAGCGAGGAGCGAACCGCGTGACCGCCGATACGTCCGTGCCGTCCACAGCGCTGCTGGCAGGAGCAGACCGGGACGGTTCCAACTACACCGCGCGGCACCTGCTCGTCCTCGAGGGCCTCGAGGCCGTGCGCAAGCGCCCGGGCATGTACATCGGCTCGACCGACAGCCGCGGTCTGATGCACTGCCTGTGGGAGATCATCGACAACTCCGTGGACGAGGCCCTCGGCGGCTACTGCGACCACATCGAGGTGATCCTCCACGACGACGGCTCCGTGGAGGTGCGGGACAACGGCCGCGGCATCCCCGTGGACGTGGAGCCCAAGACCGGTCTGTCCGGCGTCGAAGTCGTGATGACCAAGCTCCACGCCGGCGGCAAGTTCGGTGGCGGCTCCTACGCCGCCTCCGGTGGCCTGCACGGCGTCGGCGCCTCCGTGGTCAACGCGCTCTCCGCCCGTCTCGACGTCGAGGTGGACCGCAGCGGCCACACCCACGCCATCAGCTTCCGACGTGGCGTGCCGGGGGGCTTCCGAGGAGACGGCCCGGACGCGAAGTTCGAGGCCAAGAGCGGGCTGGCCAAGGCCAAGAAGATCCCCAGGACCCGTACCGGCACGCGTGTGCGGTACTGGGCCGACCGGCAGATCTTCCTGAAGGACGCCAAGCTCTCCCTGGAGACGCTGCACCAGCGCGCCCGGCAGACGGCCTTCCTGGTGCCCGGCCTCACGATCGTCGTTCGTGACGAGTTCGGCCTCGGAGAGGGCGGCAGCAAGGGCGAGGAGTCCTTCCGCTTCGACGGCGGCATCAGCGAGTTCTGCGAGTACCTGGCCAACGACAAGCCGGTGTGCGACGTCCTCCGCTTCTCGGGGCAGGGCACCTTCAAGGAGACCGTCCCGGTCCTGGACGAGCACGGCCAGATGACCCCCACCGAGGTCACACGTGAGCTGGGCGTGGATGTGGCGCTGCGCTGGGGCACGGGCTACGACACCACCCTGAGGTCCTTCGTCAACATCATCGCCACCCCCAAGGGCGGCACCCACGTGACCGGCTTCGAGCAGGCCATCACCCAGACGCTGAACGACGTGCTGCGCGCCAAGAAGATGCTTCGGGTGGCCGAGGACAACATCGTCAAGGACGACGCCCTGGAGGGCCTCACCGCCGTCGTCACCGTGCGCCTGGCCGAGCCGCAGTTCGAGGGGCAGACCAAGGAGGTCCTCGGCACCTCGGCGGCCCGCCGCATCGTGAACAACGTGGTGACCAAGGAGCTGAAGGCGTTCCTGACCGCCACCAAGCGTGACGCCGCCGCCCAGGCCCGGGTCGTCCTGGAGAAGGCGGTCGCCGCCGCCCGTACGCGCGTCGCGGCCCGCCAGCACAAGGACGCCCAGCGGCGGAAGACCGCTCTGGAGTCCTCGTCCCTGCCGGCCAAGCTCGCCGACTGCCGCAGCGACGACGTCGACCGCAGCGAGCTGTTCATCGTCGAGGGCGACTCCGCGCTCGGCACGGCGAAGCTCGCCCGGAACTCCGAGTTCCAGGCGCTGCTGCCGATCCGCGGCAAGATCCTCAACGTGCAGCGGTCGTCGGTGACGGACATGCTCAAGAACGCCGAGTGCGGCGCGATCATCCAGGTCATAGGAGCCGGGTCGGGCCGTACGTTCGACATCGACGCGGCCCGCTACGGCAAGATCATCATGATGACCGACGCCGACGTGGACGGCTCCCACATCCGGTGCCTGCTGCTGACGCTGTTCCAGCGCTACATGCGGCCGATGGTCGAGGCGGGCCGGGTCTTCGCCGCGGTGCCGCCGCTGCACCGCCTCGAGCTGATCCAGCCGAAGAAGGGCCAGGACAAGTACGTCTACACGTACTCGGACCGTGAGCTGCGCGACAAGCTCATGGAGTTCCAGAGCAAGGGCATCCGGTACAAGGACTCCATCCAGCGCTACAAGGGTCTGGGCGAGATGGACGCCGACCAGCTGGCCGAGACCACGATGGACCCGCGCCACCGCACCCTGCGCCGGATCAACCTCTCCGACCTGGAGGCCGCCGAACAGGTCTTCGACCTGCTCATGGGCAACGACGTGGCACCGCGCAAGGAGTTCATCTCCAGCTCGGCGGCGACACTGGACCGGTCCCGGATCGACGCGTAGCCGCTGCGCCGGGCTTCGGCCGACCGGGCCGCTCACCAGGAGCGGGCCGGTCGGCCGGTGCGCGGGGCCGCTCCGTGCACCGGCACATCGCACTCGGCCGGCCGCCCCGACGTCGCGACCAGCGCCCCACCACTGGTCTCTCCACCCGTAGGTGGAGGTGGGCCGGTCGCCGGATTCCACCCGCGATCCACCCCTGCTCCGATCTCCTGACGTGCGGATTTCCGTAACTTCGAAGGCGTCGGCAGCACTCGCTCCCGACACCACCTTCTCGCTTACGGAGGCTGTGATGTCCGGGCTCGTCAACGTGTTGATGATCGTGGCCGTCGTCGCCGTGGTGCTCGTGCGGCAGTTCCGTGCCCGCGCGATCGACACCGACCGGCGCTGGTGGCTGCTGCCCGTGATCCTCGCGGTCGTGGCGCTGCGCGAGCCCGGCATACTCGACGCCCACCACCGCGCCGAATCCGCGGTGCTGCTCGCCGTGGAGGTGCTCATCGGCCTGGCCACGGGCGCCGGCTGGGCCTGGACCACCCGGATCTGGACGGCGTCGGACGGCGTCGTGTGGAGCAAGAGCACCAAGGCCAGCGTCATGGTGTGGCTCGTCGGCATAGCCCTCCGGGTCGGCGTCTTCGTCCTCGGCAGCGCGTTCGGCGTGCATCAGGACAGCTCGGCGCTGATGCTCGGCCTCGCCGGCACCCTGCTCGTCCGCGCCGGGGTCCTGGCCTGGCGGGCCCAGTCCCTCGGCTCCACGAGCCGCCCGGCCCCGGCGTACGGTGACGAGATGCGGTCGGCGTGGAAGGAGCGGGTGTGAAGGACAGCGCTTGGACGCGCTGGCCGTCGCGAGAGGCGCTCGGCCGGGAGGGGACCAGTCGGCCCCGGCGCATGATCGCCTGGGCCGTCAGGCTGCTCGTGATCGCCCTGCTCCTGTGGAGCGCCTTCAGTCAGAAGCACGTCGGCATCTGGGGAGCGCTCGCGGCCGCGTCGGGAGTCGTACTGGCCGGCTTCGTCTCCTGGGCCTTCTTCCACACCACCTACGAACATCGGTTGGTGCCGTCCCTGGGGCTCATCGGGGTGCTCCTGGGTATTGCGCTCGCGGCCCAGGCCGCCGGGTTCAAGGCACCGGCCCTGGTGATCTGGTGCGGCTGCGGGGTCGCCGCCCTGGAGCGACTGCCTCTCGGGGCCGCCCTGCCGGTGACGTCGGTGGCCCTGGCCTCGTACTCCGCGTCCAACAACGACGTGTGGCTGACCACGGCCGCCACGGTGGCGGGCATGGCCCTCGCCGGATATGTCCTGCGACTGGACGCGGAGGCCCGGGGCAGCGCGCAGCGGCTGCTCGCCCAGGAGCGGGCCGCCAGGGCCGCAGAGGCGGAGTCGGCGGCGCTGGGCGAGCGGGCGAGGATCGCCCGGGAGATCCACGACGTGCTGGCCCACAGCCTCTCGGCACAGCTCGTTCACCTCGAGGCGGCCCGGCTGCTGATCGAGCGCGGCGCCGACCGCGAGCAGATCCTGGAGCGGGTGGTGGCCGCCCGGGGCATGGCCCGCGACGGCCTCGCCGAGACCCGGCAGGCACTGTCCGCGCTGCGTGGCGAACTGACACCGCTGGAGGACTTCCTGACCGAACTCGTCAGCGGGGCCGACGGTGCCGAGGTCACCGTCACGGGTGAGCGCAGACCCCTGCCGGCCGAGGCGTCCCAGGCTGTGCGCCGGGTGGCGCAGGAGGCAGTGACGAACGTCCGTAAGCACGCCCATGGCGCCAAGGTGCACGTGCGGCTCGACTACGGCCCGCACGAAGTGACGCTGGACGTACGGGACTCGGGCGGTCCGCCGGGTGAACTGACCGGGTCCGGCGGCGGGTACGGTCTGCTGGGGATGCGCGAGCGCGCCGAACTGCTGGGCGGCTCGCTCGACGCGGGACCGGACGAGGAGGGGTTCTTGGTGACGTTGAAGGTTCCGGTATGACCGAGACGGAGGGGGAGAGGAAACCGGCGCGGGTGGTCGTCGCCGACGACCAGACCGTGGTCCGGGAAGGCATCGTGATGCTGCTCGGGCTGCTGCCCGGTGTGGAGGTCGTGGGTTCCGCGGGGGACGGCGAGGAGGCCGTGCGGTTGGTTGGGGAACTCGCCCCGGACGTGGTCCTGATGGACCTGCGGATGCCCCGCTGTGACGGCGTGGAGGCCACGCGGCGGATCCGGGCCCAGTACCCGGGGACCCAGGTCGTGGTGCTCACCACGTACGCGGACGACGAGTCACTGTTCCCCGCGCTGCACGCGGGAGCCCGGGGCTATCTCACCAAGGACGCGGGTGGCGACGAGATCGTGCGCGCCGTGGAGAGCGTCCTGTCGGGGGACGCGGGACTGTCGCCGAGTGTCCAGCGCCGGCTGCTGGAAAGGCTGTCGGAGCCCGAGCCCGAGCCCGAGCCCGAGCCCAAGCCGGCGCCGGCCGAGGCGCCCGACGGGCTGACCGCCCGTGAGACCGAGGTCCTGGTGCTGATCGCCGAGGGGCTGAGCAACCAGGAGATCGCCCGCAAGCTGCATGTCTCCACCGCGACCGTGAAGACGCACATCAACAACCTGTTCGCCAAGACGGGCCTCAAGGACCGGGCGCAGGCGGTGCGGTACGCGTACGGGAAGGGGCTGGTGCGGCCCCGCGCGGAGTGAATCACCTGATGGGGTGAAGAGCCGGGGGAAGAAGAGTCAGGGATCTTCCCGATCTGTCCATCCTTGGGCATGCAGTCAAGCAACGATCGTGTCTGCGGGGCCGGGGACGGGGACGGTTCCGGGGACCCGGCCGAGAGCCAGGAAGACCCCGGCGCGGTGTCCCGCGACGTGAGGTACGAGGACCCTTGGTACGACACGCTGGCCACCGGCTGGGGCGAACTGGACGGCACCGGTGTGCCGGCACGGGCCGTACCGTCCGCGCGCGGGGAGCAGCACGCAGCGGAGGTTCGCGCTCGTGACGCGTACGTCGAGGTGCAGCGCAGCGAGGCCTTCCAGGAGGTGCGCCGCAGGTACCGAAGGTTCGTGGTGCCGGGGGTCGCCGCCTTCCTCGCGTGGTACGTGGGGTACGTGGTCACCGCGACGACCGCTCCCGGACTCATGGCCCGTCCCGTGGTGGGAGCGGTGAACGTGGGGATGCTGGCGGGATTCGGGCAGTTCCTCACCACGTTCCTGTTCACCTGGGCCTACGCCCGGCATGCACGGCTGCGCCGGGACCGGGCGGCGCTGGAGCTGCGCTGGGACACCCAGGAACTGACGCGCGGAGCCCAGGGAGGCGCCTTGTGACCGGCGATCACCAGATGCTGGCGCTGCTGTTGTTCAGCGGCTTCGTGGCCGTCACCCTGGGGATCACGACATGGGTGAGTCGCAGGCGGCAGGGTTCGGCGGAGGAGTTCTACGCCGGCGGGCGGCTCTTCTCCCCGATGGAGAATGGTTTTGCCATCGCGGGTGACTACATGTCGGCCGCCTCCTTCCTGGGGGTGACCGGGCTCATCGCGCTGTTCGGCTACGACGGGCTGCTGTATGTGGTGGGCTTCCTCGTGGCCTGGCTGGTCGTGCTGTTCCTGGTGGCGGAACTGGTGCGCAACTGCGGGCGGTTCACCCTGGCCGACGTGGTGGCCGCGCGGATGAACGAGCGGCCGGTGCGGATCGCGGCGGGAACTTCCTCGGTCACGGTGTCCGTTCTGTATTTGGTGGCGCAAATGGTGGGCGCGGGCAGCCTGGTGGCGCTGCTGCTGGGGCGGACGAGCGGGGCGGCCCAGGCCTGGACGGTCATCGGGGTGGGCGCTCTGATGGTGATCTATGTGTCCCTGGGAGGTATGCGGGCCACCACCTGGATCCAGATCGTGAAGGCGGTCCTGCTGCTCAGCGGGACGGTCGCGCTGACCGTGCTGGTGCTGGTGCGGTTCCACGGCGACTTCGACCGGCTGCTGGTCACGGCCGCGGAGCGCAGCGGCCACGGGAGCGCGTTTCTGGCGCCGGGCCTGAAGTACGGCGGGAGCTGGACCGCCCGTCTCGACTTCATCAGCCTGGGGCTCGCGCTGGTGCTGGGCACGGCAGGACTGCCGCACATCCTGTCCCGCTTCTACACGGTGCCGACCGCGCGGGCGGCCCGCCGCTCGACGGTGTGGTCCATCGGGCTGATCGGTGGCTTCTACCTGATGACGATCGTCCTCGGCTTCGGGGCCGCCGCCGTGGTGGGACCCGACGTCGTGAGCCGCTCGAACGCGGCCGGGAACACGGCGGTACCGCTGCTCGCGCTCGATCTGGGCGGCGGCGCCGGTTCCACTGGTGGAACGGTTCTGTTCGCGGTCGTCGCGGCCGTCGCCTTCGCGACGATCCTCGCGGTGGTAGCCGGGATCACGCTCGCCTCCTCGGCGTCCGTGGCGCACGATCTGTACGCGTCGCTGCGGCGGCGGCACGTCAGGGCGCGCAGTGAGGTGGCGGTGGCGCGCATCGCGGCGGTCGGCATCGGCGCCGTGGCGATCGCCCTGGGCCTGCTGGCCCGCGACCTCAACGTCGCCTTCCTGGTCGGCCTGGCCTTCGCCGTGGCCGCGTCGGCGAACCTGCCGGCGCTGCTCTACTCGCTGTTCTGGCGTGGCTTCACCACACGCGGCGCGGTGTGGGCCGTGTACGGCGGGCTGATTCCCGCGCTCGGTCTGGTGCTCCTGTCCCCGGTGGTGTCCGGCAGTCCGGACTCGCTCTTCCCGGCCGTCGACTTCCAGTACTTCCCCCTGCAGAACCCGGGCATCGTCTCCATCCCGCTCGGCTTCCTCGCCGGCTGGCTCGGCACGGTCACCTCGGACGAGGCCGCGGACGAGGCCAAGTACGCGGAGACCGAGGTGCGGTCGCTGACCGGGGCCGGAGCCGCCTAGCCGCAGCGTCCGCACGCCTGGGTCCCGGCAGACGGCCACCCGGCCGCCCTACGGCGCGACCCACGCGTAGCGGTGTTCCGGGCGGCCGGTGTCGCCGTACTTCAGGGAGAGGCGGAGGCGTCCCGCCTGTTCCAGGTGGCGGAGGTAGCGCTGGGCCGTGGAGCGGCTCAGGCCGGTTCGGGTGGCGACCTCGTGGGCCGACAGCGGCTGGTCCGCGCGGTGCAGGACGCCGCAGATGAGGTCCGTCGTGGGCTCCGAGTGGCCGCTGGGCAGGCCCGGCGCGGAAGGTGCGGGGGACGTACGCAGGGCGCCGAAGATCCGGTCGACCTGTTCCTGGCCGGTCAGACCCCGGCCGCCCACCCGGTCGACGGTTCGGCGCAGGGCCGCGTAGGAGTCCAGCCGGGTGCGCAGGGCGGCGAAGGTGAAGGGTTTGACCAGGTAGTGCAGGGCGCCCAGGCGCATCGCCTGCTGCACGGTCGTCACATCGCTGGCCGCCGTGATCATGATGACGTCGGTGCCTAGGCCCTGCTCCCGCATGCGGTGGACGAGTTCGAGGCCGGTCTGGTCCGGCAGGTAGTGGTCGAGCAGGACGAGGTCGACGGCGCCGCGTTGGACGGCGGCCAGGGCCTGGGCGGCGCTGTGCGCGCGGGCGGTCACCCGGAAGCCGGGAACCTTCCCCACGTACTTGGCGTTTATCTCAGCGACGCGGAAGTCGTCGTCCACCACCAGGACGTCAATCATCAGGCCTCTCCTTCAAGGCCGGCGAGCGTTAAGCCCGTGTTTCGTGCTCCGCAGTTGTAGCGCGAGCAAAATGAGCACAACAGGCTCTTGCGAGCAAAAGAACGGCTTGTGCTCACAAGACTGCAGCTGTGGCCGGGGCCACACCTACCGTCCCGGTCCATGAGCACAGACACCAGCCCCGCCATCGAGCTACGGGGCGCGAGCAAAACCTTCAGGACCCCGTCGGGAGGTCTGCACACGGCCGTGCGCGACCTGGACCTCACCGTGCGGCGCGGCGAGTTCGTGGCCGTCGTCGGGCCCACCGGCTGCGGGAAGTCCACCACGCTGACCCTGGTCAGCGGCCTGGAGGAGCCCACCGAGGGCGAGGTGCTGGTGGCCGGGCAGCCGGTCGACGGCGTCGGCGACAAGGTCGGCTTCGTCTTCCAGCAGGACGCCACCTTCCCCTGGCGGACGGTCCTGTCGAACGTCATGGCCGGCCCCCGCTTCCGGGGCGTGCCCAAGGCGGAGGCCAAGCAGAAGGCACGCGAGTGGCTGGCCCGCGTCGGACTCGCGGCCTTCGAGGACCGCTACCCGCACCAGCTCTCCGGCGGCCAGCGCAAGCGCGTCGCCCTCGCCGCCACCTTCGTCAACGACCCCGAGATCCTGCTCATGGACGAGCCGTTCTCGGCGCTCGACGTGCAGACCCGTGCGCTGATGTCGGACGAGCTGCTGGAGCTGTGGGAGGGCACCGGCGCCTCCGTCGTCTTCGTCACCCACGACCTGGAGGAGTCCATCGCGCTGGCCGACAAGGTCGTCGTGATGACCGCCGGGCCCGCGACCGTGAAGCAGGTCTTCGACATCGACCTGCCGCGGCCGCGCAAGGTCGAGTCGGTACGCCTGGAGCCGCGGTTCATCGAGATCTACCGCGAGATCTGGGAGTCCCTCGGCGAAGAGGTCCGCATCACCCGCGAGAGGGGTGCCGCCCATGTCGCCTGACGTCATGCCCGAGGCCCAGGTCGCGCTGACGATGACCGAACCCGGCAACAAGACGGACCGCACGCAGTCACGCGCGCGTGCCGCCCGCAGACGCAGGGCCGTCGTCATGGGCGCCCGTGTACTGCTCCTGGTGGCCGTCCTCGGCCTGTGGGAGATGCTCTCCCGGGCCAAGACCATCGATCCGTTCAACTTCTCGATGCCCTCGAAGATCTGGGACCAGATCTGGACCTGGGTGATGCACGGGACCGCCCAGGGCTCCCTCGGCGAGCAGATCTGGGCCACGGTGCACGAGGCGCTGCTCGGCTGGGTGCTCGGTGTGGTCGCCGGTGTCGTGTTCGGTATCGCCCTCGGGCGGATCACCTTCCTCGCAGACGTCCTTGGTCCATACATCAAGGTGCTCAACTCGATACCCAGGATCGTCCTTGCCCCGATCTTCGTGATCTGGTTCGGACTCGGCCCCGCCTCCAAGGTCGCGTCGGCCGTCGTGCTGGTGTTCTTCCCGGTGTTCTTCAACGCCTTCCAGGGCGCCCGTGAAGTCGACCGCAACCTGGTCTCCAACGCCCGGATCCTTGGCGCGAGCGACCGCAGGGTGACGCTCCAGGTCGTCATCCCGTCGGCCACCTCATGGATCTTCACCAGCCTCCACGTCAGCTTCGGCTTCGCCCTCATCGGCGCCATCGTCGGCGAGTACATCGGCGCGACCAAGGGCATCGGCCTGCTCGTCGCGCAGTCGCAGGGCACCTTCAACGCGGCCGGTGTCTACGCCGCGATGGTCATCCTCGCCGCCGTCGCGCTCGTCGCCGAAGGGCTGCTCACCTTCGCCGAGCGCCGCATCTTCCGGTGGAAGCCGGCGGGCGCCGACAGCTGAACACCCCCGAGCCACCCCCTCTCGAACGCTTCTCCGAGCCACCCCCGATCCCCGCACCGCCCTCTCACAAGGACGTGAACCGCCATGCGCAAGTCCGCCCGATACACCACCCTGGCCGCCGCCGGTCTGCTCGCCCTCTCCTCCCTCACCGCCTGTGCCAATGACGCGGCGAGCACCGCCTCGGCCGGCTCCGGCAGCAAGGGCGACGGCAAGGGCACGAAGGTCAAGATCATGGTCGGTGGCCTGGACAAGGTCATCTACCTGCCCGCGATGCTCACCCAGCGGCTCGGCTACTTCGACGCCGAGGGCCTCGACGTGGAGCTGCTGAGCGAGCCCGCCGGCGTCCAGGCCGAGACCGCGCTCGTCTCCGGCCAGGTGCAGGGAGCGGTCGGCTTCTACGACCACACCCTCGACCTCCAGGTGAAGGGCAAGTCGGTGGAGTCCGTGGTGCAGTTCTCGCACGCACCCGGCGAGGTGGAGGTCGTCTCCGACAAGGCTGCCGGCGACATCACTTCGCCCAAGGACTTCAAGGGGAAGAAGCTCGGCGTCACCGGGCTCGGCTCCTCGACCGACTTCCTCACGAAGTACCTCGCCGTCAAGAACGGCGTGAAGGTCAGCGAGTTCACCCCGGTCGCCGTCGGCGCCGGACCGACCTTCATCTCGGCACTCCAGCAGGGCGCGATCGACGGCGGCATGACCACCGACCCGACCGTCGCCACCATCCTGGACAAGAAGGCCGGCAAGGTCCTCCTCGACATGCGCACCCCCGAGGGCTCGCAGGCGGCGCTGGGCGGGCCGTACCCGTCGTCGAGCCTGTACATGCAGACGGACTGGGTCAACAGTCACAAGGACACCGTCCAGAAGTTGGCCAATGCATTCGTCAAGACGCTCAAGTGGATGTCCACCCACAGCGCGGACGAGATCGCGGCCAAGATGCCCGCCGACTACTCCCAGGGCGACAAGGCGCTCTACGCCGAGGCGATCAAGAGCACGCTGCCGATGTTCACCAAGGACGGCGTGATGCCCGCGAACGGTCCCGAGACCGTCGAGAAGGTCCTCAAGTCGTTCAACCCCGCCATCCAGAACGCCAAGGTGGACCTGGGCAGGACGTTCACGACCGAGTTCGTCGAGAAGGCCGGCAGGTGACGGCTCGCTGAAGCCCGCTCAGGCGCGGGTCGCCCACACGTAACGGTGTTCCGGGCGGCCCGCGTCGCCGTACTTGAGGGTCAGCCGGGCTCGTCCGGTGCGTTCCAGGAGCTTGAGGTAGCGCTGGGCGGTCTGGCGGCTCACCCCGGTCCGCTCGGCGATCTCCTGGGCCGACAGCGGCCCCTCGGCGCTCATCAGGGACTGGCGCACCAGCTCGGCCGTGGTGGGGGAGTGCCCCTTGGGCAGCTCCGGCTCCGACGGCGCCGACAGGGCGCCGAAGATGCGGTCCACCTCGGCCTGTTCGGCCTCGCCGCCGCCGTCCAGCGTGCGGCGCAGCTGGGCGTACGCCTCCAGCTTGGCCCGCAGCCCGGCGAAGGCGAAGGGTTTCACCAGGTACTGCAGGGCACCGTGCCGCATGGCCGCCTGGACCGTCGACACGTCCCGCGCGGCGGTCACCATGATCACGTCGGTCTGGTGGCCGCGCCGGCGCATCTCGTGGACGACCGCGAGCCCGGTGTCGTCGGGCAGGTAGTGGTCCATGAGGACCAGGTCGAGCCGCGGGAGCGTCTCCAACTGACGAAGTGCCTCGGCCGCGTTGTGCGCCTCGCCGGCCACATGGAAGCCGGGCACCTTCTCGACGTAGGCGGCGTTGACCCGAGCGACCCGCACGTCGTCGTCCACGACCAGGACCTCGATCATCGCGCCTCCTCGGCAGTGGTGGGGACATCCCCGGGGGCCTGCTCCCCGGACCCCGTGAGGGCCTGCTCCCCGGACCCCGTGAGGGCCGGCTCCAGTTCCGGCTCGGTCAGTGCCTCGGGCAGGACGACGGCGAACTCCGCGCCTCCGCCGTCCGCCGCGCCCACCGTCGCGCTCCCGCCCTGCCGTTCGGCGAGCCGGCGCACCAGCGAGAGCCCGAGGCCGCGCTTGCCGTGCGCGGGCGGCTTTTTGGTGGACCACCCGTCCGTGAAGATCAACTCCCGTTGCTCCTCCGGGATCCCGGGCCCGGTGTCGCGCACGCGGAGGACGACCGTACGTCCCTCGGCGCGCAACTCGGCCTCCACGCGCGCGTGCGGGGTGCCCGCGACCGCGTCGAGCGCGTTGTCCACGAGGTTGCCCACGACCGTGACCAGCCCCCGGGGGTCGATCAGCCGGTCCGGGAGCCGGGTGCGCTCCGACACCCACAGGGCGACGCCTCGTTCGGCCGCCACGGTCGCCTTGCCGACCAGCAGGGCGGCGAGCAGCGGGTCCTGGATCTTCTCGGTGACCTGCTCGGCGGTGACCCGATGGTCCCCGACGACCTCGCCGACGAACTCCACGGCGTCGTCGTACATCTCCAGCTCCAGCAGGCCGAGCAGGGTGTGCATGCGGTTGGCGTGCTCGTGGTCCTGGGCGCGCAGGGCGTCGATCAGGCCGCGCGTGGAGTCGAGTTCGCGCCCCAGCTGCTCCAGTTCGGTGCGGTCGCGCAGGGTGGCCACGGCGCCGCCGTCGTCCGTGGGCATGCGGTTGGCGACCAGGACGCGCTGGCCGCGCACGGTCAGCAGGTCGGTGCCGGTCACCCGCCCGGCCAGGACGTCCGCCGTCCGCCCCTCGCCCAGCGCTTCGTCCAGGGACTTGCCGACGGCCTCGTCGCCGATGCCCAGCAGCCGCCGTGCCTCGTCGTTGAGCAGGCGGATGCGGCCGCCGCGGTCGAGGGCGACCACACCCTCGCGGATGCCGTGCAGCATCGCCTCGCGCTCGGCGAGCAGCGCCGAGATGTCGGAGAAGGCCAGGTCCCGGGTCTGTCGCTGCACCCGCCGGGAGATCAGCCAGGCGGCCAGCGCGCCCACCGCGAGAGCGCCGCCGGCGTAGGCGAACAGCCCCGGGATCGCGCTGATCAGCCGGGCGCGCACGCTGTCGTAGGCGATGCCGACCGAGACCGCGCCGATGATCCGGTGGTCGGCGTCGTACAGGGGCACCTTGCCGCGGGCCGAGCGGCCCAGGGTGCCCTTGTCGATCTCCATGACCTCCTTGCCGGCCAGGGCGTCGCTGGGGTCGGTGGAGACGCGGTGGCCGATCTGCCCGGGGGTGGGGTGCGACCAGCGCACCCAGTGGCGGTCCAACACCACGATGTACTCGGCGTGGGTGGCGTGCCGGATCCGCTCGGCCTCCTTCTGCACCGGGCCGTTCCTGGTCGGCGGGGTGTGCTCGACGCCTTCGGCGATCTGCGGATCCTGTGCCGTGGTCTGGGCGATGGCCAGCGCGCGGCGCATCGCCTCCTGGTCCAGCTGTTTGCTCAGCGGAGCCAGGAAGAGCCCGGTCGCGAGCACGGCTACTCCCGCGGCGATCGCCACCTGCATCAGCAGCACCTGCGAGAAGACCCGCCGCGGCAGACCGAGGCGCAGGCGGCGTGCAGGGGGAGTGGGGCTCATACCCACGACGGTACGTGGGGGGATGCGGTCGCCGTAGCGGGTGTGGCGTGGATCTCTTGACCGTTTCTTGAAGGAGCGGGTGCGGGAGTTCATGAAGAAGCGGGCACGGAAGCGGCCCGGATCAGCTCGCCAGCGCCGTCGTCCGCAACTCGCGCACGGCCACCACGTTCATCCGCGCCGGCGTCCCGAGCACCTCCGCGCCGCAGCTCTCCTGGCGCGGCGGCAGGGACGCGCCCTGGGCCACGGTGACGAGCCAGTGGCGGCCGTCGGTGTGGGCGATCAGGACCTCCCAGCGTGGTGCCCTGCCCTCGGTCCGCAGGACGCTCAGCGCGCCGGCCGCGTACTCGCCCACCGTCGAGCGCACGGTCAGTTCGGCCGCCTGGCCGGGCCGGTCCCAGGCCGAGCACCCCCGGCACCCCTCGACCACCACGCGGCCATCCTGGACCCCGTGCAGGGCCTCCTTGATGGTGTGCGCCTCCGCGCGGCCGTACGCGTAGCCGTACGGCAGGACGAGCACCGTGGGCGCGAAGCGATGACCACCCAGATGGGTGACCTCCCAGACGCCCCGCACGCCGGACGAGGCCAGCTCGGCGGCGAGGGGACGGCCCAGGAGGGCGCAGCAGCGGTCGCGCTTGCCGTTGGTGCACACGAGCGCGAGCGGGTCGCCCGTGTGCGGCCGGCCGCCCAGTGCCGCGCCGAAGGAACGGTGGTCGCCCGCGCCCAGAGCGGCGAAGTCGAGGCCGAGCAGCCGGTACGGATCGCGGGTGGTGGCGCTGTGCAGCCAGACGTTCCCGGGGATGGTGTGGGCCACGTACACCTGCCGGAGCGCGGGCGTGCCGGGGTCGGCGTGGCGGCCGGGGCGCCGAATGAGCGCGACGCGGACGCCGGTTCCCTTGGCGGCGGCCTCCAGGGCACGGCCCAACGCGGGGTCGAGATGGCTCGAAGTGAGCGCCTTGACGCCCCACGGGCCGGGCTGTTCCAGCAGCAGCCACGTCGTCGCCGTGGTAGCCGTGCCGGAAACGGGCTCGTCGAGGCTCCGGGAGACGGTCGCACACCTACTCACAGAGGTGAGCCTAACCTGACTTTCCCTGGGGTGACTTCCGGCCGTGTCTGTGCGCTACTCCGGGAGGGGCTGCGGAGGGCGTGGTCCGACGTAGTGACCGCTGGGGCGCATGCGTAGCGGGCGCTCGCCGTACTCCTCCAGGGCGTGGGCGATCCAGCCCGCCGTGCGGGCCACGGCGAAGATGGTCTCGCCGGCCGTGGCGGGCATGCCGCAGGAGGCGGTGAACACGGCGAGGGCCAGGTCGACGTTGGCGTGCAGCGGGGTGTGACGGGCGGTCGTGGCGACGATGTCGCGGGCCGCGAGCAGGGCGGGTTCTGCTCGCGGGAGCTGCTCCAGGAGGCCGAACAGGACCCGCGCGCGCGGGTCCTCGCCGGGGTAGAGCCGGTGGCCGAGTCCGGGGATACGGCGTCCCGCGCGCAGCTCGTCCGCGATCACCGGGACGGCGGTGCCCTGGTCGAGCACGTCGAGCAGCATCCGGTGGGCCAGGCCGCTTGCGGCGCCGTGCAGGGGGCCCTCCAGGACGCCGAGCCCGGCCGAGACGGCCGCGTAGGCGTGTGCGCGGGCCGAGGCGGCGACCCGGACGGCGAGCGTGGAGGCGGCCAGGTCGTGGTCGACGAGCAGGGCGAGGGCGGTGTCCAGGACGCGCAGTGCCGCCTCGTCGGCGGGGCTGCCGGTCAGCCGGCCCCACAGCCGGTGGGCCAGCGGGCCGTCGTCCTCGGGTGCGTGCAGGACCGGCGGCAGCGCGGCGACGAGCGTGGGGATGAGGATGCGCGCCGTGCTGAGCACGGCTTCCTCGGACAGGTCGAAGCGCAGCGGGTCCTCGGCCGCCGCGGCGATCGCCGCCACCCGCAGCCGGTCGGTGGGGGAGGTGTGTTCGGGCAGGGCGCGCACGGCGTGGCGGGCGACCTCGACGGTCTCCCCGGGGGCGGTGAAGGTCACGCCCCGGGTCATCCGGCCCGTCCACAGCCACTCCGCGACCTCCTCGTAGGAGTGGCGGGCGGCCAGTTCCGTGGCGTCGACGCCACGGAAGTAGTACCGGTCCTTGTCGATGAGGGTGATCCGGGTCCGGACGGACAGATCCCCACCGGAGCCCGGACTCCCCGCCGCTTCCCGCCGGTTGCGCCGGGCGAGGGTCTCGACTTCGCGCGCCTCGAAGGTGCTGGCGCGGCCGCCGGGTTCGCGCCTGCTGCTGAGCAGGCCGCGGCTTACGTAGGCGTACACCGTCTCCGGCTTCACGCCGAGCAGTTCGGCGGTCTCCCTGGTGGTCAGCCTTCGCCCGGGACGGTCAGGAGCGGGTTCGTGATCGCGCATGGAGGTCACCGTAGCCGCCTCTGCACACATTGATGCCAATACATTGATTCAATCAACATTGACAGGAAAGTCGTCAAGCGTGGACAGTCGGATCAAGTCCAGGGAGGAACATCATGTCCATCAACAGGACCGCACCCCGTGTCGACGTACCGCGCGGCCTCGCGGGAGTCGTCGTCACCGACACCGGGATCGGAGACGTACGAGGACTCGAGGGCTTCTACCACTACCGCCAGTACTCGGCCGTCGAACTCGCGCGGACCCGCGGCTTCGAAGACGTCTGGCACCTCCTCGTCCACGGCGCTCTCCCGGACGCGGAGCGCCGTGCCGCCTTCACCGCCGAGACCGCGGGACTGCGCCGGCTGCCCGAGGAGGTCCGCGCGGCCCTGCCCGCCATAGCGGCGGCGAGCCGCATCTCCGGTCCGCTGGCCGGGCTGCGCACGGCGCTGTCGCTGCTGGGCGCGGCACAGGGGTTCCGGCCGGTGTACGACATCGACGCCGACCGGCGCCGCGCGGACACCGTCGCCGTCTGCGCGGCCGTGCCGACCCTGCTGACCGCGCTCCACCGGCTGGGGCAGGGCCTCGACGCGGTGGAGCCGCGCGAGGACCTGTCGTACGCGGCCAACTACCTGTACATGCTCACGGGCGAGGAGCCGGACCCGCGGCGGGCCCGCGCGGTCGAGCAGTACCTGATCTCAACCATTGACCACGGATTCAACGCATCAACCTTCACCGCACGGGTCATCGCGTCCACGGGTGCCGACGTGGCGGCCTGCCTGGTCGGGGCCGTGGGCGCACTGTCCGGGCCGCTGCACGGCGGAGCGCCCAGCCGCGCCCTCGACACCCTGGACGCGATCGGAACGCCCGACCGCATCGACTCCTGGATCCGGGAGCGGGTGCTCGCCGGCGACCGCATCATGGGCTTCGGGCACGCCATCTACCGCACGGAGGACCCCCGTTCGCGGATGCTGCGCGAGATCGCCCAGGACTTCGGAGGTTCACGCGTCGCCTTCGCCGTCGAGGTCGAGCGGCAGGCCGAGGCGATCCTCGCCGAGCTGAAGCCCGGCCGCGAACTGCACACGAACGTCGAGTTCTACGCGGGCGTGGTCATGGAACTGTGCGGCCTGCCCCGGGAGATGTTCACCCCCACCTTCGCGGCGGCCCGGGTGGTGGGCTGGAGCGCCAACATCCTGGAACAGGCCGAGGACTCGAAGATCATCCGGCCGGTCGCGAGGTACGTGGGCCCGGAGCCGCCGGTGGCGGTGCCGGCACAGCCCTGAGGGACCCCCGCAAGCCGTCGGCGCCCGCCCTGGTGCGCACCCGGGCCCCGGCGGCACCCCGCCCCGGGGCGCCCCGCTCTTATCCTGGTCCGGCAGTCGGTCCACGTGAGAGAGGGCGCCCGTTGGGCAACAGCCGCACCCCGCAGCAGATCCCCGTCGTCGTGCTCGCCGGATTCCTCGGATCGGGGAAGACCACGCTCCTCAACCACCTGCTGCACCGCAGCGGAGGCAGCCGCATCGGGGCGATCGTCAACGACTTCGGCGCCATCGAGATCGACGCCATGGCGGTCGCCGGCGCCCTCGGCGACTCGACCGTCTCGCTCGGCAACGGCTGCCTGTGCTGCGCCGTCGACGCGAGCGAACTCGACGTCTACCTGGAGCGGCTCGCCGCGCCCGCCGCCGGCATCGACGTCATCGTCATCGAGGCCAGCGGACTCGCCGAGCCGCAGGAACTCGTGCGGATGGTGCTCGCCAGCGAGCATCCCGGCATCGTCTACGGCGGCCTCGTCGAGGTCGTCGACGCCGCCGAGTTCGACGGCACCCGCGCCCAGCATCCCGAGATCGACCGGCACCTCGCCCTCGCCGACCTCGTCGTGGTCAACAAGCTCGACCGGGCGCCGGACGCCGACCGCGTCCTCGGCCTGGTCCGCTCGCTGACGGACCGGGCCGTCGTCGTCCCCGCCACCTACGGCCGCGTCGACCCGGAGTTCTTCTTCGACTGCAGGCCGAGCGAGGAACGCATCGGGCAACTGTCCTTCGACGACCTGCACGAGCACGGCGAAGACGACCACCACGGCCACCTGCACACACGCTACGACAGCCTGTCCTTCACGTCCGACGTGCCGATGGATCCCCGCCGGCTGATGCAGTTCCTGGACGGCCGTCCGCAGGGGCTGTACCGGATCAAGGGGTACGTGGACTTCGGGCCGTACGACACCGTCAACCGGTACGCCGTCCATGCCGTCGGCCCGTTCCTGCGCTTCTACCCCCACCCGTTGTCGCCGGCCGACGCCCGTCTCACCCAGCTCGTACTGATCGGCTCCGGCATCGAGGCGGACGCCCTCGGCAAGGAACTGGAGGGGTGCAAGAACGACACCCCACACGCCGACGAGCACGGCATGTGGGGCGTCCTGCGGTACGTGCAGGGCTCCGAGGAGGAGCCCGACGCAGTGGCGTACGAGGTCTAGAACACCGGTCCCGCGACCACCGACACCGTCTTCGCCAGCGACGTGCCCGAGCCGTCCCGGCGCGGGTCCAGCTCCGGCAGCTCCGCCGGGGTGCCGTTCTTCTGCGCCGCCCGGGCCGGGACGGGGCCCGCCCAGGCCAGCGACAGGCAGTCCTCGCCCTTCAGGAACCGCTGGCAGCGCACGCCGCCGGTGGCCCGGCCCTTGCGCGGGTACTGGTCGAACGGGGTCAGCTTGGCCGTCGTCTGCACGGAGTCGTCCAGCGTGCCGCGCGAGCCCGCCACCGTGAAGACCACCGCGTCGGCGGCCGGGTCGACCGCCGTGAACGAGATGACCTTGGCGCCCTCGGTGAGCTTGATGCCCGCCATACCGCCGGCCGGGCGGCCCTGCGGACGGACGATGGACGCCTGGAAGCGCAGCAGCTGCGCGTCGTCCGTGATGAACACCAGGTCCTCCTCGCCGGTGCGCAGCTCCACCGCGCCGACGATCCGGTCGCCCTCCTTCAGCGTGATGACCTCCAACTCGTCCTTGTTGGACGGGTAGTCGGGCACCACACGCTTGACGACGCCCTGCTCGGTGCCGAGCGCCAGACCCGGGGACGACTCGTCCAGCGTGATCAGGCAGACCACCGTCTCGTCGTCCTCCAGGGAGACGAACTCCGTCAGCGGCGCCCCTCCGGCGAGGTTCGGCGGGGTCGCCGTCCTGGGCAGCTGCGGCAGGTCGACCACGTTGATCCGCAGCAGGCGGCCCGCCGAGGTCACCGCGCCGATCTCACCGCGCGCGGTCGCCGGGACCGCCGAGACGATCACGTCGTGCTTGGCGCGTCTGGCGCCGGCGTCCTCCGTGAACGGCTCGTTGTCCGCCGTACGGGCCAGCAGGCCCGTGGAGGACAGCAGCACCCGGCACGGGTCGTCGGCGACCTGGAGCGGCACCGCGGCCACCGGAGCGCCCGCAGACTCCAGCAGGATCGTGCGCCGGTCGGTGCCGAACTGCTTGGCCACGGCGGCCAGTTCGGCCGAGACCAGCTTGCGCAGCTCCGCGTCCGAATCCAGGATCCGGGTCAACTCCGCGATCTCCGCGGTGAGCTTCTCCTTCTCCGCCTCCAGCTCGATGCGGTCGTACTTGGTGAGCCGGCGCAGCGGCGTGTCGAGGATGTACTGCGTCTGGACCTCGCTCAGCGAGAACCGCTCCATCAGGCGCTGCTTGGCCTGCGCGGAGTTCTCGCTGGACCGGATCAGCCGGATGACCTCGTCGATGTCGACCAGCGCGGTCAGCAGACCCTCGACCAGGTGCAGACGGTCACGGCGCTTGCCGCGGCGGAACTCGCTGCGGCGCCGCACGACGTCGAAGCGGTGGTCGAGGTAGACCTCCAGCAACTCCTTGAGGCCGAGGGTGAGCGGCTGACCGTCCACCAGGGCCACGTTGTTGATGCCGAAGGACTCCTCCATCGGGGTGAGCTTGTACAGCTGCTCCAGGATCGCCTCCGGCACGAAGCCGTTCTTGATCTCGATGACCAGGCGCAGGCCGTGCTCGCGGTCGGTGAGGTCCTTGACGTCGGCGATGCCCTGGACCTTCTTCGCGTTGACCAGGTCCTTGATCTTGGCGATCACCTTCTCCGGACCGACCGTGAACGGCAGTTCGGTGACGACCAGGCCCTTGCGGCGGGCGGTCACGGTCTCGATCGAGACCGTCGCGCGCATCTTGAAGGTGCCGCGGCCCGTCGCATACGCGTCCCGGATCCCGTCCAGGCCGACGATCCGGCCGCCGGTGGGCAGGTCGGGGCCCGGGACGTGCCGCATCAGTGCGTCCAGGTCCGCGTTCGGGTACCTGATCAGATGGCGGGCGGCCGCGACGACCTCGCGCAGGTTGTGCGGCGGCATGTTCGTCGCCATGCCGACCGCGATGCCCGAGGAGCCGTTGACCAGCAGGTTCGGGAAGGCGGCGGGCAGCGCCACCGGCTCCTGCTCCTGGCCGTCGTAGTTGGGCGTGAAGTCGACCGTGTCCTCGTCGATCGACTCCGTCATCAGGCTCGTCGCCTCGGCCATCCGGCACTCGGTGTACCGCATGGCGGCCGGCGGGTCGTCGTTGCCCAGCGAGCCGAAGTTGCCGTGGCCGTCGACCAGCGGGAGGCGCATCGAGAACGGCTGGGCCATGCGCACCAGGGCGTCGTAGATCGACGCGTCGCCGTGCGGGTGCAGCTTGCCCATGACCTCGCCGACGACCCGGGCGCACTTCACGTAGCCGCGGTCGCGGCGCAGGCCCATCTCGTTCATCTGGTAGACGATGCGGCGGTGCACCGGCTTGAGGCCGTCACGGGCGTCCGGCAGAGCGCGCGAGTAGATGACCGAGTACGCGTACTCGAGGTAGGAGCCACGCATCTCGTCCACGACGTCGATGTCGAGGATCTTCTCCTCGTACGAGTCCTCGGGCGGCGGGGTCTTCGTGCTGCGGCGGGCCATCCTGCCTGGCTCCTTGCTGAAGCGTTTGACGGATCTGACGCGGACCATTGTGGACCGAGGCACTGACAACCCGGGCCACGACCCGGTCCGCGCGGTCCTGCCCGGTGCCGGAAGGCCGTCCCACGGCACGCCTGACGCAGGCTACGCGATCCGCTGTGGGCGTACGTCCGGCGGGAACTTCGCCGAGGCCTCGCACGCTTTGCATACAGTGGCAGGACCGGCAGGAAATCCGCGGTTTCGACGACCGCCTCCGCTCGCGAAGGGACGTACATGCCCATGGGTCACACGACCACGGCCGAGGCAGGCTCCGGGGGCCTGACAGCGACCGAGCACCGCCTGGCCAACGGTCTGCGCGTGGTGCTCTCCGAGGACCACCTGACCCCGGTGGCGGCGGTGTGCCTCTGGTACGACGTCGGCTCCCGCCACGAAGTCAAGGGACGTACCGGCCTGGCTCACCTTTTCGAGCACCTGATGTTCCAGGGCTCAGCACAGGTCAAGGGCAACGGCCACTTCGAGCTGGTGCAGGGCGCCGGCGGCTCCCTGAACGGCACCACCAGCTTCGAGCGCACCAACTACTTCGAGACCATGCCCACCCACCAGCTGGAGCTCGCCCTCTGGCTGGAGGCCGATCGTATGGGCTCCCTGCTCGCCGCCCTGGACGACGAGTCCATGGAGAACCAGCGGGACGTCGTCAAGAACGAACGCCGCCAGCGCTACGACAACGTGCCCTACGGCACCGCCTTCGAGAAGCTGACCGCCCTCGCCTACCCGGAGGGCCACCCCTACCACCACACGCCGATCGGCTCGATGGCGGACCTGGACGCGGCCACCCTGGAGGACGCGCGCCAGTTCTTCCGCACCTACTACGCGCCCAACAACGCGGTGCTCTCCGTGGTCGGCGACATCGACCCCGTGCAGACCCTCGCCTGGATCGAGAAGTACTTCGGGTCCATCCCCTCCCACGACGGCAAGCCCGAGCCCCGCGACGGCTCCCTGCCCGAGATCATCGGCGAGCAGCTGCGCGAGGTCGTCGAGGAGGAGGTCCCGGCGCGCGCCCTGATGGCCGCCTACCGGCTCCCGCAGGACGGGACCCGCCGGGCGGACGCGGCCGACCTCGCCCTGACCGTCCTCGGCGGCGGCGAGTCCTCCCGCCTGTACAACCGGCTCGTGCGCCGCGACCGTACGGCCGTCGCGGCCGGCTTCGGCCTGCTGCGCCTGGCCGGTGCGCCCTCGCTCGGCTGGCTGGACGTGAAGACCTCCGGTGACGTCGAGGTGCCGGTGATCGAGTCCGCGATCGACGAGGAGCTGGCCCGGTTCGCCGAGGAGGGCCCCACGGCCGAGGAGATGGAGCGCGCCCAGGCCCAGTTGGAGCGCGAGTGGCTGGACCGGCTCGGCACGGTCGCCGGGCGCGCCGACGAACTGTGCCGGTTCGCCGTCCTGTTCGGCGACCCGCAGCTCGCCCTCACCGCCGTCCAGCGCGTTCTCCAGGTGACCCCCGAGGAGGTCCAGGAGGTCGCCAAGGCCTGCCTGCGCCCCGACAACCGCGCGGTCCTCGTCTACGAGCCCAAGCACCCGGAGACCGTCCAGGACGCCGACGTCCCCGAAGACCCGGAGCAGGAAGCCACCGTAGAGGCGGGCGCCGACCAGAGCGACAACGAGGAGACGGCCAAGTGACCGAGCTCGCCACGATGGACTTCCACCCCCAGCCGCAGCCGGGCGAGGCCAGGCCCTGGGCGTTCCCGGCCCCCGAGCGCGGCACGCTGGACAACGGCCTGACCGTGCTGCGCTGCCACCGCCCCGGCCAGCAGGTCGTCGCCGTCGAGGTGCTGCTGGACGCGCCCCTGGACGCCGAGACGCCCGCTCTGGAGGGCGTCGCCACGATCATGGCGCGGGCCTTCTCGGAGGGCACCGACAAGCACTCCGCCGAGGAGTTCGCCGCCGAGCTGGAGCGGGCCGGCGCCACGCTCGACTCGCACGCCGACCACCCCGGCGTCCGCCTCAGCCTGGAGGTCCCGGCCTCCCGCCTGGCCAAGGGCCTCGGCCTGCTCGCCGACGCCCTGCGCGCGCCGGCCTTCGACGAGAGCGAGGTCGAGCGGCTGGTCCGCAACCGTCTGGACGAGATCCCGCACGAGCTGGCCAACCCCGCCCGCCGCGCCGCCAAGGAACTCTCGAAGGAGCTGTTCCCGGCGACCTCGCGCATGTCGCGGCCGCGCCAGGGCACCGAGGAGACGGTCGAGAAGATCGACGCGGCGGCCGTACGCGCCTTCTACGACCGTCATGTGCGGCCCGCCACGGCCACCGTGGTCGTGGTCGGCGACCTCACCGGCACCGACCTGGACGACCTGCTCGCCGACACCCTGGGCGCCTGGACCGGCACCGCGGGCGCGCCGCGGCCCGTGCCGCCGGTGACCGCCGACGACACCGGCCGGGTGGTCATCGTCGACCGGCCGGGCGCCGTCCAGACCCAGCTGCTCATCGGCCGGATCGGACCCGACCGGCACGACCGCGTGTGGCCCGCCCAGGTGCTCGGCACCTACTGCCTCGGTGGCACCCTCACCTCCCGCCTGGACCGCGTCCTGCGCGAGGAGAAGGGCTACACCTACGGCGTGCGCTCCTTCGGGCAGGTCCTGCGCTCCGCGGCCCCCTCTTCCCCCGGAGGGGCTACGGGCGCCGCGATGCTCGCCATCAGCGGCTCCGTGGACACCCCGAACACAGGTCCCGCGCTGCAGGACCTGTGGAGGGTGCTGCGCACGCTCGCGGCGGAGGGCCTGACCGACGCCGAGCGGGACGTCGCCGTGCAGAACCTGGTCGGTGTGGCGCCGCTGAAGTACGAGACCGCGGCGGCCGTCGCGAGCACGCTGGCGGACCAGGTCGAGCAGCACCTGCCCGACGACTTCCAGGCGACGCTGTATCAGCAGCTCGCCGGCACCGGCACCGTGGAGGCCACCGCGGCGGTCATCAACGCCTTCCCGGTGGACCGCCTCGTGACCGTCCTCGTCGGTGACGCGGCCGAGATCAAGGCGCCGGTCGAGGCGCTCGGCATCGGCGAAGTCACCGTCGTGGCAGCCGAGTAGCGGCCTTACGGCGCCTCGCGCGCGTGGGGGCCCTGACGACCCGACGGGTCGTCAGGGCCCCTTGCTGTGCGGAGCCCTTCCCCAGATGTCCGAATTGGGGCAGAGGTTGCCTGTCTGGCCTGTGGGATGCGCTACAAAAGCCCGGATCCGTTTGGGGATCGAAAGTCGGGCCGCATAGCGTCTTCCGGGCTGTCCGTCAGGCAGTGCGCCGCGCCCGCGGCACCGGACAGCCATCGCCGAGTCCCCGTACGGCGCGAGCCAGGGGAGCCGGGGACCCACCGTAGTCCCCTGGGGTGAATCGGACGCCCGCGCGTGAGCGAGGGGGCCCGTAGGAGACCTTCCTGCTCCGAACCCGTCAGCTAACCCGGTAGGCGAGAGGGAAGGAAAGGACCAACCACTTCATGGCGTTCATCTGCGCCACCGGGAAGCACCGCAAGCCCGGCCGGGTCAAGCGCACCACCGCTCAGGCGGCCGGTCTCGCGGCCCTCACCACCACCGGTGTCATCGGCACCCTCGCGGCCACCCCGGCGCTCGCCGCGGAGAACCCCGTCGAGGAGACCGGCCTCACCCCGGTCATCACCGTCAGCGACACGGTCGCCGAGCAGATCGACGCGCAGGCCGAGGCCCAGCAGGTGGCCGCCCGGCAGAAGGCGGCCGAGGAGGCCGCGGCCAAGGTGGCCGCCGAGGAGGCGAAGAAGGAGCGCGAGGCCCAGGCCCGCGCCGCCCGCGAGGCCGAGCGCAAGCGCCTGAACGCCTTCGTCGCCCCGATCGCGCACTCGTACGTCTCCACCGGCTACAAGGCCAGCAGCTCCCTGTGGTCCTCCGGTTCCCACACCGGCATCGACTTCCACGCGGCCAGCGGGACGTCCGTCCACGCGGTCGGCTCCGGCACGGTCGTCTCCACCGGCTGGGGCGGCGCGTACGGCAACCAGATCGTGATCCGGATGGCCGACGGCATGTACACCCAGTACGGCCATCTGTCGTCCATCGGCGTCGTCGTGGGCCAGAAGGTCCTCCCGGGCCAGCAGATCGGCCTGTCCGGCGCGACCGGCAACGTCACCGGACCGCATCTGCACTTCGAGGCCCGTACGACCCCCGAGTACGGCTCGGACGTCGACCCGATCGCCTACCTCCGCCAGCACGGCGTGAACGTCTGACGCTCCGGCGCACGCCATCCCGAAGCCCCGGCTCGCGAGCCGGGGCTTTCGCCGTTTTTCGCGGTGCCTGTCGCATCCGCTGTCCAAAAAATATCCATGGATTCCAGCCTGCCGTCGGAAATTCCGGCTCATTGCAATAGAGTCACGGAACACGCGTCCATCGTCGACGTTTCACGGGGATTAAGGCGGAGGTCGGTCATGCGTATTCCGGCGCACTCGGTGTGCACGGCGATCCGGGACGACATCGTCGCGGGTGTCTACGAGCGCGGCGGCCGCCTCACCGAGGAAGTCCTCGCCCGCCGCTACGGAGTCTCGCGCGTCCCCGTCCGCGAGGCCCTGCGCACCCTGGAGGCGGAGGGCTTCGTGGTGACCCGGCGGCACGCGGGCGCGTGCGTGGCCGAGCCGACCGAGCAGGAGGCCGCCGACCTGCTGGAGATGCGCACGCTCCTGGAGCCGCTCGGTGCCTCCCGGGCCGCCCAGCGGCGCACCGAGGCCCATCTGAAGGTGCTGCGGGGTCTGGTCAGGCTGGGCCAGGAGCGGGCCAGGCGGGGCAACAGCGAGGATCTGCGCTCGCTGGGCGGCTGGTTCCACGAGACGCTGGCGCAGGCCTCGGGGAGCCCCTCGCTGAGCTCGATGCTGACCCAGCTGCGGCACAAGATCGCCTGGATGTACACGGTGGAGGCGCCGCTGAGCCCGGTGGACTCCTGGGCGGAGCACGGCGCGATCGTGGACGCGGTGGCACGCGGCGACAGCGAGCGCGCGCGGGCGATCACGGCCATGCACACCGAGCGGGCGACGGGCGGGCACCGGTTGCGGTTCACCTCGGGCGGGGACCGTTCCGAACGTGTGAGGAACTCGCAACATGCCGTAAACATGTCGAGTCTGCGGCATTAACACGGGCGCCGTATACAAAGGGGAGATATTCGGTGGGCGGGTATTTCCGCTGCCCTTTTCTCGGCGTGCCGTGAATTCCCGGTCGCGGGCCTTCGGTGTGCCTGCGTCGAATTCCTCGGACTGGGCGCGAAAAACGCGGAAGCCGCGCCACCCGGAAAGGGTGACGCGGCTTCCTGGCACACCTCAGACGGTCTCGGGGAGTTCTTCCAGGCCCTCGGAGACCAGCTTGGCCAGTCGGTCCAGGGCGATGTCCGCGCCCTCGGCGTCGGAGGCGAGGACGATCTCCTCGCCGCCCTGGGCGCCCAGGCCCAGGACAGCCAGCATGGAGGCCGCGTTGACGGGGTTGCCGTCAGCCTTGGCGATCGTCACCGGGACACCTGCGGCCGTGGCGGCCCGGACGAAGATGGAAGCGGGGCGGGCGTGGAGGCCCTCGGCCCAGCCGACGTTGACGCGGCGCTCAGCCATGTGTTGCTGCCCTTCAGTGTTCAGGGTTGTCTAGACCAGTTTCCCATATCGCGAAGCGTGCCCGGAGCGGTTCTGCGTCCCGCTCCGGTGTGCCGTCGGACCGCGGCCTCGGTCCGACTTCCGTCCCCCACAGACTGCCTCGCGCCGTTGTCGTACGCGAGCCTTACTCTGGGGCCCATGCAGAGCCCGGCGGACCGGCACGACCGGCACGAGTACCCCGCCCACTGGGAGGCGGACGTGGTGCTGCGCGACGGGGGTACCGCGCGCATCCGGCCCATCACCGTTGATGACGCCGACCGCCTGGTCAGCTTCTACGAGCAGGTCTCGGACGAGTCGAAGTACTACCGCTTCTTCGCGCCGTACCCACGACTCTCCGCCAAGGACGTCCACCGCTTCACGCACCACGACTTTGTGGACAGGGTGGGACTTGCCGCCACGATCGGCGGCGAGTTCATCGCCACCGTACGCTATGACCGCATTGGCGCCGACGGTCTGCCCGCCTCCGCGCCCGCCGACGAGGCCGAGGTCGCCTTCCTGGTGCAGGACGCCCACCAGGGCCGCGGGGTCGCCTCCGCCCTTCTGGAACACATCGCGGCCGTCGCCCGCGAGCGCGGCATCCGCCGCTTCGCCGCCGAGGTGCTGCCCGCCAACACCAAGATGATCAAGGTGTTCACGGACGCCGGGTACACGCAGAAGCGCAGCTTCGAGGACGGCGTCGTACGCCTGGAGTTCGACCTCGAACCCACCGACCGCTCCCTCGCGGTCCAGCGCGCGCGGGAGCAGCGCGCCGAGGCCCGCTCGGTACGGCGGCTGCTGGCACCCGGCCCCGTCGCGGTCGTCGGCGTCGGCCGCGCGCCCGGCGGGGTGGGCCGAAGCGTCCTCGACAACATCCGGGACGCCGGCCATCCCGGCCGTCTGTACGCCGTGAACAAGGCCTTCCCCGAGGACCTCAACGAGGTCGACGGGGTGCCCGCGTACCGCTCGGTGCGGGACATCGAGGGCCCGGTGGACCTCGTCGTCGTCGCCGTACCGGCCGAGTACGTACCCGCGGTGGTCTCCGAGTGCGGCGAGCACGGGGTGCAGGGACTGGTCGTGCTGTCCGCCGGGTACGCCGAGAGCGGGCCCGAGGGGCGCGAGCGGCAGCGGGCCCTGGTCCAGCTCGCGCGTGCCTATGGCATGCGGATCATCGGCCCGAACGCCTTCGGTGTCATCAACACCGCGCCGGACGTCCTGCTGAACGCCTCGCTCGCCCCCGAGATGCCCCGCCCGGGCCGCATCGGGCTGTTCGCGCAGTCCGGGGCCATCGGCATCGCGCTGCTGTCCCGGCTGCACCGGCGCGGAGGAGGCGTCACCGGGGTCACCGGGGTGTCCACCTTCGTGTCCGCCGGGAACCGGGCCGACGTCTCCGGCAACGACGTCCTCCAGTACTGGTACGACGACCCGGAGACCGACGTCGTCCTGATGTACCTGGAGTCCATCGGGAACCCGCGCAAGTTCACCCGCCTCGCCCGGCGCACGGCGGCGGCGAAGCCGCTGGTCGTGGTGCAGGGGGTCGGCTCCGCGCCGCAGGGGCACGCGGTACGGGCGACACGGCTGCCGCATGCGACCGTCTCCGCGCTGCTGCGGCAGGCCGGGGTGATCCGGGTCGACACGATCACCGAACTGGTCGACGCGGGGCTGCTGCTCGCCCGGCAGCCGCTGCCCATGGGGCCGCGCGTGGCGATCCTCGGGAACTCCGAGTCGCTGGGGGTGCTGACGTACGACCGGTGTCTTGCGGAGGGGCTGCGGCCGTCGCCTCCGCTGGACCTGACCACCGGGGCGACGGCGGAGGACTTCCATCGGGCGTTGTCGCGGGCGCTGGCGGATGAGACGTGCGACGCCGTCGTCGTCACGGCGATCCCGGCGATCGGGGAGGGGACGCCCGGCGACGCGGAGCTGGCGGAGGCGCTTCGGTCGGCTGCGGCTGCCGTTCCGGGAAAGCCGGTGCTGGTGGTGCACGTGGAGCTCGGGGGGCTTGCGGAGGCGTTGTCGGCCGCGGCCAGTACGTCACCACAGGCCCTCGCGAAGGCACCCGGTGCTGAGGGCGGTGCCCCTTCCCCACTCTCGGCTTCGCTCGAGCGGGGGGACCCCCATCGCCCTGCGGAACGACCGCCCACCGCCGTGCAGGCCCCCTCGGAGGACGCTCCCTCTCGTCTCATCCCCGCCTACCCCGCCGCCGAGCGCGCCGTCCGGGCCCTCGCCGAAGCCGTGAAGTACGGGCAGTGGCGGCGGGAGGCCGCCGATCCGGGCAGGGTGCCGGAGTACGACGACATCGACGAGAGGGGGGCAGCCGAGCTGATCGAAGGGCTGCTGGAGCGTGGGCAGGGGCTCACGATCGGGCAGGCGGAGACCTGCGAGCTGCTCGAGAAGTACGGCATCCACGTGCGCCGGGCGCTGGCCGCTCCCACCCCGGACGCCGCCGCCGAGGCCGCCCGCACCCTCGGCTACCCCGTGGCCCTCAAGGCCACCGCCCCGCACCTCAGGCACCGGGCCGACCTGGGCGGCGTACGCCTCGACCTGGCGGACGAGGAGCAACTGCTCAGGGCCTACGCCGAGTTGACCGAGCTGTTCGGGCAGCCAGAGGAGCTGCGGCCGGTGGTGCAGGGGATGGCGCCCCGGGGTGTCGACACGGTCGTACGGGCGGTGATCGATCCGGCCGCCGGGGCCGTGCTCTCCTTCGGCCTGGCCGGGGCCGCCTCACAGCTGCTCGGGGACATGGCGCACCGGCTGATCCCGGTCACCGACCGGGAGGCGACCTCGCTGGTGCGGTCGATCCGGACGGCGCCGCTGCTGTTCGGCTGGCGCGGCTCCACGCCCGTGGACACGCCCGCGCTGGAGGAGCTGCTGCTGCGGGTGTCCCGGCTCGTGGACGACCACCCCGAGGTCGTCGCCGTCACCCTGGAGCCGGTCGTCGTCGCCCAGCACGGCGTGAGCGTCCTCGGTGCCACGCTACGGCTCGCCCCGCCACCCGCCCGCGACGACCTCGGCCCGCGCACACTGCCGGCCTACTGAGGGGGGAGGGGGCCACATGGAGATCGCCGGCCAGTTGCTGCCCGAGGGCAGCTGGTGGGACTGGGAAGTGATCGTCTGGGACGGCGGGCAGCTGCGCCTGGCCGCCGGTTACGACCTCACCTACCACCACGGTCTGGAGCTGGTCTTCGTCGACCCGTTCCTCGTCTCCTGCCCGCCCAGCTTCCAGGACCCCGTCTTCCGCGCCCCGACGGCCGGGGAGACAGCGCGCCTCGTGCGCGCCCTGGGCGAAGCACCGGCCGTCGTCGTCGCGTTCGAAGCGGATGCGGGCGGGCGCGAACCCCTCTCCTGTCTGATCGCCGCCGAGCGCCTGGACATCCTGTCGGGGTTCGTCCCTCGGCACTCGCGCACGGGTGCGAAGGCCGCCACAGGTGCTCGCGACTGGCCCGGACCCCCCTTGCCCACGGATTAAGATGGACGCCATGGCCAAGACCAGTACGACGACCCAGGGGCTGCGCACGGCGATCGAGCGCAGCGGCTACTACCCGGCCCTCGTGTCCGAGGCGGTGGAGGCCGCCGTGGGCGGCGAGCCGATCCGGTCGTACCTGGTCCATCAGGAGACGACGTTCGACCAGAACGAGGTGCGGCGGCATGTGACCGTGCTCGTCCTCACCGGCAACCGGTTCATCGTCAGCCACACCGACGAGCAGGCCGCCGACAGCACCTCCCCGACGCCGTACGCCACGACGTCCACGGAGTCCGTGAAGCTCGGCCGGATCTCGTCGGTCGTGGTCAGCCGGGTGGTCGCGAACCCGGAGCAGTACACGCCGGGCACGCTGCCCCGCGAGGTCGTGCTGACCATCGGCTGGGGCGCGGTCAGCCGCATCGACCTGGAGCCCGCCGCCTGCGGCGACCCCAACTGCGAGGCCGACCACGGCTACACGGGCAGCTCCACGGCGGACGATCTCAGCCTGCGTGTCAGCGAAGCCGGGGACGGCCCGGAGACGGTGCGCCAGACGCTCGCCTTCGCGCAGGCCATCTCCGAGGCGACCGCGGACATCACGCGCTGATGTCCCACCCGTCTCCCTCCGCCGCCCATGATCGAGGGCGCTCCGCGCCCACCCCTCCCGGTCCTTACTCCTGGGACCACCCGGAACCGCTCGCCCTGGACACCGCGCCGCTGCCCGAGTACGGCACCGGCTCCCTCGCCGACCTCCTCCCGACCCTGGCCGCCGGCCTCGGAGTCCCCGGCACGACCGCCGCGATCACGGAACTGACCCCGGTGGACCGGGCCTGTGTCTTCCTGGTCGACGGGCTCGGCTGGGAGCAGCTCCGGGCGCACCCCGACGAGGCCCCCTTCCTCACCTCGCTGCTCGACAGCTCGCGCGGCGGCACCGGACGCCCGCTCACCGCCGGCTACCCGGCGACCACCGCGACCTCCCTGGCCTCCGTCGGCACCGGCCTGCCCCCGGGCGCCCACGGACTGCCCGGCTACACCGTCCGCAACCCGGCCACCGGGCAGCTGATGAACCAGCTCCGCTGGCAGCCGTACACCGACCCCCGCCCCTGGCAGCCGTACCCCACGGTCTTCCAGCTGGCCCACGAGGCCGGGGTGCACTCCGCCCAGGTGTCCTCGCCCACCTTCCAGCACACCCCGCTGACCAAGATCGCGCTCAGCGGCGGCACCTTCCACGGACGGCTCACCGGCGAGGACCGCATGGACCTCGCCGCCGAGCAACTGGCCGCCGGTGACCGCTCCCTGGTGTACACGTACTACGCCGAGCTGGACGGCGCCGGACACCGTTACGGCGTCGCCTCCGACACCTGGCGCGGACAGCTCATGTGCGTCGACCGGCTCGCCCAGCGCCTCGCCGAGCAGCTGCCCCCGCGCAGCGCCCTGTACGTCACCGCCGACCACGGCATGGTCGACGTCCCCTTCGACGAGCAGCACCGCATCGACTTCGACGAGGACTGGGAGCTGCGCGCCGGAGTCGCCCTGCTCGGCGGGGAGGGGCGGGCGCGGCACGTGTACGCGGTGCCGGGCGCCGAGAACGACGTGCTGACCGTCTGGCGCGAGGTGCTCGGCGAGCAGTTCTGGGTGGCCTCGCGGGACGAGGCGATCGCGGCGGGCTGGTTCGGGCCGCAGGTGGACGACCGCGTGTACGCGCGCATCGGGGACGTGGTCGCGGCCGCGCAC
Organism: Streptomyces sp. NPDC001450; assembly: GCF_053597295.1. Taxonomy (NCBI): domain Bacteria; kingdom Bacillati; phylum Actinomycetota; class Actinomycetes; order Kitasatosporales; family Streptomycetaceae; genus Streptomyces; species Streptomyces sp. NPDC001450. Next base: position 84,011 of record NZ_JBSFHY010000012.1, on the reverse strand, counting down.
GACGACGTCCTGATCATCGCCACCGAGCAGGAGCCCAAGGAGTCGTCGCTGGCCGGCAACCACGGTTCGATGACCCCTGCCGAGCAGCTGGTCCCGCTGCTCGAAGTACGCTCCTGAACCTCCCTGCCCTGTGACTACTCGCCGAAAGGTGCTCAACTCCTCATGCCCGAGCTGGTGTTCTTCTCCGGAACGATGGACTGCGGGAAGTCGACGCTGGCTCTGCAGATCGAGCACAACCGCTCCGCGCGCGGCCTCGCCGGCATGATCTTCACCCGGGACGACCGGGCGGGCGAGGGCAAGCTGTCCTCCCGGCTGGGCCTCGTCACCGACGCGGTGGAGGTCGAGGACGGCCAGGACCTGTACGCCTACCTCGTCGAGCACCTCTCGCAGGGCGGGCGCGCGGACTATGTGATCGCGGACGAGGCGCAGTTCCTCGCGCCCGAGCAGATCGACCAGCTCGCCCGCGTGGTGGACGACCTCGGCATGGACGTCTTTGCCTTCGGGATCACCACCGACTTCCGTTCCAAGCTCTTCCCGGGCTCCCAGCGACTGGTGGAGCTGGCCGACCGCATCGAGGTGCTGCAGGTCGAGGCGCTGTGCTGGTGCGGCGCCCGCGCCACGCACAACGCCCGCACGATAGGCGGCGAGATGGTCGTGGAAGGCGCCCAGGTGGTCGTCGGCGACGTCAACCAGTCCGCGGGCGAGGTCGGCTACGAAGTGCTGTGCCGCCGCCACCACCGGCGCCGGATGACCGCCGCGTCGTCCCGCGCGGCGGCCCTGTCCCCGGACGTCCTGCCGGTGTCCTCGGCATAGGCTCAGAGACCGACGGCCCGCCCTGGCTGATCTTTTCCGCTTGCGAAACTGGCATTTTCGGTCAGTTTCAATCGGCATCATTGATTGTTTTCGTATGCCGGACGTCGTACGCCCGTAATGGTCGTCGAACCAATTGAAGTCGTCCCACCTTCGAATCGAAGATCCACCTGCTACGGTCGGGGCAGGGAAAGTCAACCTGCGGGGGCAGGCGACGACCGGGGGGCGCCATGGCTGACGTTCGTGAAGTCTTCGACCGGTTACCGGGGTCGGCCACACGGAGCGCCAACCGGAGGAAGGTCTTTCTGGCCGTCGCGATCAAAGCGGACACCCAGGTCGGCATCGCACGGCGCACCCACCTGTCCCAGGCCACGGTTTCCGCCGCGGTGAAGGAGCTCGAAAGGGCCGGCCTCGTGCGCGGCGCCAAAACCGATGGGAAAGGGCGCGGCGGCAAGGTTTTCCTCATTCCCACAGAACAGGTGGGAGTGGGCGTGCACCTAGGGTTCAACCACGTCACGGTGGTTGCCCGAAGGCTCGACAAGGTATTCGACGACGTGGCGGTACGGGTGAACGCCGAAGGGGTCGCGAGAGGCTGGAACCGGGCCCTTCCCGTCGTCCGGGACATGATCCTCGACGTGATCGAAGCGACCGGGCGTGAGCGGAGCGACGTGTTCTCGCTCGGTGTCGCCGTACCCCGGATGATCGATCCGCGCACGAACGAGTTCACCCGGCCCGTCCTGCATCCCTGGCGGCCGGGGGACAATCCCGCGAAGGACCTGGGGGACCTCCTGGGGGTCCGTGCGGTCATCGACAACGACGCCAACCTCGGCGCGCTGGCCGAGCAGACCTACGGCACGCGCGAGCACGCCGAGACCGTGGTCTACGTGAAGGTGTCCACGGGTGTGGGAGCAGGGATCATCGTCCACAACAGCGTGCTGCGGGGGCACCGAGGGATGGCCGGGGAGATCGGCCACCTCACTGTGGACCCGGACGGCGCGATGTGCCAGTGCGGCGGACGTGGCTGCCTGGAGACGGTGATCGGCGCCGAAGCGCTCGTGCAACAGGTCCGGTTGGCACGCCCCAGGGCCGGCGCGGACTTCGAGCACCTGGAGGATGTCATCCGAGCCGCCAAGGAGCACGACGCTGTCTGCACGCGGGTGGTCAAGGACGCGGGCCGGACCCTGGGTCGCTTCCTCGCCCAGCTGTGCAACCTCTTCAACCCTGACGTCGTCGTGGTGGGTGGCCAGCTGGCCGAGTGCGACCTGCTGCTCGGCGGCTGCAAGGAGTCGCTGTACCGCTTCGCTCTCCCCGGCGCGGTCGACGACAGCTCAGGGTTCGATCTCACGTTGAGCGAGCTGGGAACACGCGCGGAGGCACAGGGAGCGCTCGTCCTGGGACTGCGCGGGCAGGAGAACCCGGCGAGCACCGCAAAAGGATGAGACGTCCGGACGGCCGGCCGGGGACGGCCGTGGCTCGAGACATGACACCGCAGCGCTGCTGATAGTCCTGACGCCGTTTCCGCGATGGGTTTTCTTCGAAATGACGAGCAAGCGGAGGCGAGTACCTATCCTCGGCTTCGAATAGGCGAACCCCGTTCATCGACTAGGAAGAGGGCCGCGCCAGGAGAGGTATCGCACACGACGGACCTGAGCCGACACCCCGCAGGGTTATGGCAAAGTGCCAGGCCAGCGGGGCGTCGACGACTTTCCGGTTCACGACCTTGCGGGACGGGCGAGTGGCTACACTGCGGGGGCGCGCTCGAGTGGCCTGAAGAAGTCATTCGAGCCATCCGGTTTTTTCCGAGGCAGTCGCGCCCTTGACTCAAGGTGGCCCGATGACACATGACGTATTCTCCGAATTCCTGTCCGACCATGTGGAGGACGGCAGGCAGGGAAAGCACCCCGACGGGGCGCCCTCTTCCGGTGAGAGCCTCGCCTACGTGCCACCGGAGCTCATCGACCTCGGTCATGTCCGTGAGGTGACCTTGGGCAGTTCGCCCAACGGCAACGCCGATGCCAATGCGCAGTACTACTGGTAGAGGTCTTCGTGGCCGCCATGCCCGTCCCTCCGTGCACCGACCGTCAGCCAGTCAGGGACGGTCGTCACGAGGTTCGTCTGCCGCGGGGGCCGGCCCTCGCCGGGGTCCTGCCACCGGGCCCCGCACTGCCGGCTCCGGCTGCCCAAGTCTGGCCCGGAGAGCCAGTGCTGTGGTCCTGGGGCTCTTGGCACGACGGTGAGGTGCGCACTGTCGAGTGCCCGCAGGCTCGAGTCCTCGCGGTCGGCCAGTGTCTGGCCGACCCGGAGCGGATGCGGCACGATCTCGTGTGTTCGGCCCGGGACGGTCACTGGGAGAGACTGACTCGATGGCCGGGTGCCTATCTGCTCCTGGTACTGGAGGACGGTGGTCGCCTCACCGCCTACACCGACCTGGCCGGGCAGTTCCCGCTCTACTACGAACGGTGCGACGGCCGCACGATCGTCTCCACGCTCGCGACGGCAGTGGCAGCGATGGCGGGCAGGCACGGCGCCGTCGACACGACAGCGCTCGCCGCACACATCTTCTGCCCCTCGGTACCCGAACTCGCCGAGGGGCAGTCGGCGTTCGCGGGCGTGCGTCGTCTGCAGCCGGGAGAAGCATTACGGATCGACTCCGCGGGCGCCGTCACACATGGCCCGTACGAACGGCTCGAAGCCGACAGTGGGGCCCGCTTCGAGGAGAGCGCGGCCCGCCTGCGGACATCTCTGCAGCGGGCCGTCGCACTGCGCGCCCATGGCGCAGGCCGGATCAGCTGCGATTTCAGCGGAGGAATGGACTCCACCGCCCTGGCCTTCCTCGCCGTCGAGGAGGCCGCGGAACCGCTGGACGCCTTCGTCTATCACCACCCCGACGCCCCGGCGGGCGACCTGGAACACGCCGTTCGGTACGCCGGCCAGTCATCCGGAATCCGGCTCCATGTCACGCGGGGCGGCGACGCGTCACTGCCGTACCGCAGCTTGGAGTCACGGGGAGCCGCAGACCAGCCCGATCCGTCCACCGCCGCCGTGGCGCGACTGCGGTTGCGTCTCGCGCACATCGCGCAGCAGGGCGCGGGAGCCCATCTGACGGGGGAAGGCGGTGACGCCCTGCTGACCGCGCCGCCCGTCCACCTCGGCGAAGTGGCGGCCTCGGGCGAACGGCGCCGGCTGGCGCACGACGCACTCGCCCTCGGTCGACTGCGCCGCGTCTCCCCGGCAAGCATCGCGTGGCGGGCACTGCGCCTGGCTCGCACACCCCTGGACCGGATGCTGCGGGAACTGGCCGTCCAGTTGGAGAACCCTCAGCCGCATCCGCCGCAATGGCTGGACGCGATCGCCTGGTGGCCGAGCCCAGGGCCGGAGGCCTCCTGGTTGACACCTCGTACCCGCCGCGACCTCGCCGAGCTGGCCGCCGAGCGCGCCGCGCAGATCCGTCGGGACGGGGCACGGCCGAGCCCCGGCACTCGCGCCGCCCTGTGCGATCTGAGAGCCTCCGCAAAGATGCAGAGCCAACTCGTGGCAGTGGGGCGTCCGTACGGAGTGTGGACACAGGCACCCTTCCTCGACGGGGACGTCGTGCGTGCCTGCATGAGTCTGCCGACGCCGCAGAAGGCGGACCCGTTCACCGCGAAGCCACTGCTGGCGGCCGGACTGGCCGGGTTGGTCCCCGACGCCGTGCTGCACCGGCGCACCAAGGGTGACTACGCGGCCGAGGACTACCTGGGTGCCCGCTTCTCCGCGCCGGCGCTCCGGGCCCGCCTCACCGGGTCGCCGCTCGCCGATCTCGGCATCGTGGAACCAGCGCGGGTCATCGCATCACTCGACAGAGCGGTGACCGGGCTCGCCGCCCCCTTCCCGGCGTTCAACCGTCTGCTGGGCGTGGACGTGTGGTTGCGGACCCACGCCGGGGGTGAGGAGACGTGATGACCCGGTTGGACGTGCCCGGCCACGTACGCGAGAGTCAGGGAGTACACGGAGGCGCCGTGTTGCTCGACGTCCGCTCGGGTCACTGCTTCGCCATGAACTTCGTGGCGAAGGTCCTGTGGCAGGAGTGGCGGCGCAGCCGGGACTTCGATGCCGGAGTACGCGTGACGGCACAGCTCTTCCCGGAGGCTTGTCACGAGCGAATCCAGGAGGACGCCCGGGAACTCGTCGATGCTCTCGTGAGCCGGGGGCTGCTCGCCACCGGCTGCCACGACACCGAACGTGCGGGATCGGCATCGGCCGGCTCGACCGGCGCACCGGCAGCGGAAACAGGGCACCGCCCACCCGACCGTCCCGGTGCGGCCGGAGCAGTGCACAACCCCGTCAGCGCGGAAGTCCCCATGGCCGCCGTTCCGTTACGGCCGCGCCGTACCGGCGGAAGTGCGCGCACCGTCGCCCTCGGACTGCTCGGACTGCTCGGACTGCTGGGCGCGCTCCTGCTGATCCGCCTGCCGTTCCGGACCGTCCTGCGCGTGGTGGAGTGGACCGGACACCGTTGGTGCCGAAGGGAAGCAACTCCCTCGCAGGGGGCGGCCTCGCTGGCGGCGGTACGCCGTGCCGCCGTGCTGTACCCGGGTCGCGCCGCCTGCCTGGAAACCTCCCTGGCCACTTTCATGATGCTCGCACTCAGCAGGCGCAGGACCGATTGGTGCATCGGAACGGCCGTCGATCCCTACCGTTTTCACGCCTGGATCGAGGCCCAGGGGACTCCGGTCAGAGCATCCGACGACTACGGCGCAGAAGCCTTTCGCAGAATTCTCTCCGTGTGATCTTGACGTGCCCGTCCCGTGCCTTCGATTCGCACAATCGCGGTCGCCGACCGCGGAGTTACCGGGCGGTTCCAAGACGGATATTCGAGTGGCGACGGAAATACCTTCAACTGTCGCTGGTCCTGCGCTAGCCTGACAATGCGATGGGGCGGCCGCCGGTTCCGGCAACCGCCCCCCGTGAGGGATCACATCCTCCCTCAGACCCGATGCATCAGCGCATCGATCGGCGTCGTACCACCGTGTCCCTGAGCCAGCACGCTCCAGAGCACGAGGACGATGACGATGATGACCATCCGCACGTGCCACCACCGCACGGAGATCGAGCAGCGGGTGGTCATCGTCATTTTCATGCCCATGTCCGGTCACCTCCTTCCCGATGGGAGCCCGGTGCCCCGGTCGGCTGATCCGGAATTTCGGCGCCGGCTCCATCGCGATCCAGTGTTGTCTGCAACCGGCTTTAATTCAACGGCACTTCGATGCTAACGGCGTGCTTACATCCAGCATCTGAAGGCCACTTGTCGCGGTCTGCCATTCAATTCGCAGAAGTCTTGCCCGGAAAGTGCCATGCCCCGGGGAGAATTGAAATGTGCAGCCACTTCCCGACGATCCCCCTGCTGTCCGCCACGGCCCGGTCGGGCAGAGCCCCGGCGGCGCGGTCCGCGGCGGCCCGCGGGGACTCCGAAGGGGCGCCGGAGGCCCCGGTCGCACCAAATCGAAGGCGCGCGGCCGGATGGCGCCCGCCCCCTGCCGCGAATGGAGCTCCGGGTGGACAGCTCAAGAGGCTTTGCTGCGTCCGGAGAGGACCCGATTCCCCTCATGTGATATGCGTCACACGGGCGGTGTGTGGTCGAGCGTCAGCGCGGCTCCTGTACCACCGAGAAGACCGCTCCCTCCGGGTCCGCCACCGTGGCTACCCGCCCGTGCTCGCTGTCATGGGCCGGCCTGAGCACCCGGCCGCCCAGCTCGGCGACCTGCCGCAGCGTCTCGTCGGCGTCCGCGACCTCGAAGTACGTCAGCCAGTGCGGTCCCTGGTCCCGGGGCAGACCGTGGCCGACGCCGTGGATGCCGGCCACCGGGCGTCCCCCGATGCGCAGGGTCAGGTAGTCGAAGCCGGCGGACACCACCGGCTCCTCCTCGTAGCCGAACACGACTTCGTAGAACTTGCCGACGCTCTCCGTCTCGAAGGTGAGCAGCTCGTTCCAGGCGGGGGTACCGGGGACGCCGCTGAGCGTCGTGCCGAGGTGGGCGGCCGCCTGCCAGATCCCGAACACCGCCCCGGTGGGGTCGGCCGCGATGGCCATCCGCCCGGCCTCGGCCGCGTCCAGCGGTCCGACGGCCACCGTGCCGCCGCACAGCCGCACCTGGTCGGCCGTCTGGTCCACGTCCTCCGAGGCGAGGTAGGGCGTCCAGGCGACCGGCAGCCGGCGGTCCGGCGGCAGCTGACCGATACCCGCCACCTCATGCCCGTCCAGCAGCGCCCGCACATAGGGCCCGAGCTGGTGCGGGCCCGGCCGGAACTCCCAGCCGAACAGCTCCCCGTAGAACTCCTCGGTCGTGGCCAGCCCGTGCACCATCAGGCTCACCCAGCAGGGCGTGCCCGGCGTGCGCGCGTGCGGACCGGCCGACTCCCGTGCCTCGGTCATCGATCACTCTCTCCCCGGCCCCTCGCGGTGGCCGTGTCGCTTCCGCTCCCCGGAAGGGGTGTGCCGCTGGCGCGTGCACGCCCGTACCGGTACCCGCATCCTCCGGCGTGCCGCATGCCGTGCGCCGACGCCCGGGCGGTACCCCTGGGAGGATGTCCGATCTGCCGTCTTGGGACGCTTCCTGACGGTGGCCGACGGGTGTCCGTCAGCTGTACAGCGTGTGCCCGATCCCGTACGCCTCGTGATCGAACCTGCCCGGCGGAGCAGAGTAGCCGGACCTGGACGCCTCGGCCACCCCTGACGTAAGGATGGACCCCATGACAGCCATCATCACCGCAACCGAACTCGCCGCCGACCTGACCGGGGGGCGCCCGCCCGTCCTGCTGGACGTCCGCTGGCAGCTGACCATGGCCAAGGCCGCGGGCGCCCCCGCCTTCGACGGCCGGGCCGAGTACACGGCCGGGCACCTCCCCGGCGCGGTCTTCGTCGACCTGGACCGGGAGCTGGCCTCGGCCCCCGGGGAACACGGTCGCCATCCGCTGCCCGACCTCGAGGAGTTCGGCGCGGCCATGCGCCGCGCGGGCGTGTCGGCCCGCCGTCCGGTCGTCGTCTACGACGGCGGACAGGGCTGGGCGGCGGCGCGCGCGTGGTGGCTGCTGCGCTGGACGGGTCACCCGGACGTGCGGGTCCTCGACGGCGGGTTGCCGGCCTGGCGGGGTCCGCTGTCGACGGAGGTACCCGACCCGGCGGAGGGAGACTTCGAACCGGCGCCCGACGCGGCCGGGTTGCTCGACGCGGCCGGGGCCGCCGCCCTGGCCCGCTCGGGCGTGCTGCTCGACGCGCGCGCGGGGGAGCGGTACCGCGGCGAGGTGGAGCCGATCGACCGGGTCGGCGGGCACATCCCGGGCGCGGTGTCGGCGCCGACGAACGAGAACGTGGGCCCGGACGGCCGTTTCCTGCCCGCGGCGGACCTCCGGGACCGCTTCAAGGCCCTGGGCGTGTCCGAGGAGGCGCCGGTGGGCGTCTACTGCGGCTCGGGCGTCTCGGGCGCGCACGAGGTGCTGGCTCTCGCGGTCGCGGGCGTCCCGGCGCAGCTGTACGTCGGCTCCTGGTCGGAGTGGTCCTCGGACCCGTCTCGTCCGGTCGCGGTGGGTCCGGACCCGCAGTAGGCAACGGAAGAAGTGGGGGCACGCAGGCGTGCCCCCACTTCATACGGCCGTACGGCCGGTTTACTCCTGCTTCTTGCGCCGGGTCCCGAACACGATCTCGTCCCAGCTCGGTACCGCGGCGCGACGGCCGGGGCGGACGCCGTCGGCCTCGGCCTGGCGGTCGGTGGCACCGATGAGCCGGTCGCGGTGGCTGCCCACCGAGCGCGGCATGAGAACGTCCGCGTAGGCGGAGCCGGCCGAGGCGGCGGGCGCCGGGGGCTCCTCCGCCGCAGGTTCCTCGGCGGGCTCCTCCGTGGACTCCGCGGGCCGTTCCGGGACCACCAGGTCGCCCCGGAAACTCGGCACGGCCTCCAACAGGCTGGTGAGCGAATCGCGTTCGCCCGTGCTCTCCTCGGCGGGCTCGGAGGACTGAGCCGGCAGGCTCGGCCGCTCCCGGTCGCCCCGGTCGAGGGCACGGTCCATCGAACGCTCGCGCGGCAGCCGGGCGATGCGCGGGACGAACGGGAAACTCGGCTCCGGTACGGCGAGGTCGTCGGACTCGCCGATCAGGGAGCGCGCCTCGTCGTCCACGGCCTGGACGAGCCGCCTGGGCGGGTCGTAGGTCCAGCTCGCCGAGTGCGGTTCGCCCGCGACCCGGTAGACGAGGAGGACTTCCCAGGTGCCGTCGTCGCGACGCCAGGAGTCCCACTGCACGGTGTCCTTCTCGGCACCGCGCAACAGCAGCCGCTCCTGGACGGTCTCGCCGAGCAGCGGGCCGGAGTTCTCGCCGGGGCGGCGGACCGGGGTCTTGCGGGCCCGCTCGGCCATGAAGGCGCGCTCGGCCAGTACCGGACCCTCGAAGCGTCGCACCCGGTCGACGGGGATGCCGGCGAGCTGGGCCACCTCTTCCGCGGTGGCACCCGCACGTATGCGGGCCTGGATGTCGCGGGGGCGGAGATGGCTCTCCACCTCGATCTCGATCTGACCGAGGCGTGGCCGGTCGCCGCGCACGGCGGCGCGCAGCCGTTCGTCGATCGGAAGCGTGTACTCCGTAGAGTCGGCAGCCTTGAGCACCAGCCGTGTGCCGTCATTCGAGACGGCCACGACACGCAGTTCGGGCATGGGGACCTCCCGGGTGGTGCCTGCCGACGTCACGTGCGTCGCTGCTTCCGCTAGTCGAGTGTGGCCTGCCCGGGTGCAGCCTGCCACAACCTTGCCGAGTTGCCCGGCGTGTCGGGCACGGGCCCTGGGTCGCCGTTATGGCACGGTTACCTATTCGCAACGCTAAGTGACGAACTTCATCACCCTGTGCAACAAGCCCCCTCCCGGCGGTCCTGCAAGGCCGCGGACACCCTGGTGGGAGACCGGACCCAGGGCTCGCAACAGTACTCCATTTGGACCACGTGCGTGGATTGGCGCGCCGCCCAACTTCTGGCAAGGGATGCGACTTGGCCTTACGCGACCCGGTTTGCCGATCATGAACGTGGCGAACTTCACGCAATCCCCAGAAACGGAACTAAAGGTTTCGTCCGTACGTCCCTTTCCGGCGCAGTCGATCCATCAAGTCCTTCAAGTACGGGAAAGGAAGGCTTCCGGCGGGCCGGGGAACAGATCCGGGAGGCCACGGGCCCTACCCGGCAGAGAGGCGGGAGTCCGGCGATCAAGTGCCACCGGCTCCGGGCGAGTTCACCGAGGGGACCGTCTGCCGCGCACGGGTGAAGAGCTGGAAGCGCCCGGTCCTCGCGGCCGCTCTGGCCTTCGGTATCGCCATGGCGGTCAGTGTGACGCCGTCGGCGGACGGGGCCCATTCTCCTCGAAATCCGGTGAGGGCGCGGCCCCTTCGGCTCCTTCGGCCCACTCTCCATATTCGGACGCACCGTCGACGGGTGCCGGCGGTGGCGGTACGGCTGACAGCGCGACCGCCGAGCGACTCGGCGAACCGGGAGCCGAGCGGCGACCCGGCCGCCCCGACCCCCCACGCCAGCGGATCCACGGCGACGCCTACGCCCCCAGAACCCTCCGCAAGTAGTCGTTCTGGAACAGCCGTTCCGGGTCGAGACGGTCCCGCAACGCCGTGAACTCGCCGAAGCGCGGGTACACCTCGGCGAAGTACTCCGCGTCCCGCGTGTGCACCTTGCCCCAGTGCGGCCGGCCCTCGTGCGCCGTGAAGATGCGCTCGGCGGCGGTGAAGTAGGCCTGGTACGGGGTGCCCCGGAACATGTGGACGGCGATGTACGCGCTGTCCCGGCCGGAGGCGGTGGACAGGGTGATGTCGTCGGCCGGGGCGGTGCGCACCTCGACCGGGAAGCTGACGCGCAGGCCGGAGCGGTCGACCATGGCCTTCAGTTCGCGCAGCGTGTCCGTCAGGGCCGCGCGCGGGACGGCGTACTCCATCTCCACGAAGCGCACCCGGCGCGGCGAGGTGAAGACCTTGTAGGGGATGTCGGTGTACGTCCGCGCGGACAGCGCCTTGCTGGAGATCCGGGCGATCGTCGGAATGGTCGCGGGGGCGGCGCGGCCGACCCACTGGGCCACCTGGAAGACGCCGTTGGAGAGGAACTCGTCCTCGAACCACCCGGCCAGCTGCCCCACGGGCTGCTCGGGGCCCGCGCTGCGGTTGTTCCGCTTGGTGTTGGTGTTGCCGGTGTGCGGGAACCAGTAGAACTCGAAGTGCTCGTTCTCGGCCCACAGCTGGTCGAACTCGGCCAGCACCCGCTCGAAGGACATCGGCTCCTCGCGCGCGGTGAGCAGGAAGAGCGGCTCGACGGCGAAGGTGATCGCGGTGACGATGCCGAGCGCGCCGAGACCTATCCGGGCCGCAGCGAAGACCGCGCGTTCTTCTTCGGTCCCCTTCTCGGAGCAGCTCAGCACCGAGCCGTCGGCGGTGACGAGTTCGAGTGCTCTGATCTGGGCGGCGATGGAGCCCGACTCGCGGCCCGTGCCGTGGGTGCCGGTGCTGGTGGCCCCCGAGACGGTCTGCTCCATGATGTCGCCCATGTTGGCGAGCGACAGGCCCTCGCGCGCCAGGACCGCGTTGAGTCGCTTGAGCGGGGTGCCCGCCTCGACCGTGACGGTCATGGCGTCCCGGTCAATGTTGCGAATGCCGGTCAACAGTTGAGGGCGGATCAACACACCGTCGGTGGCGGCGATGGACGTGAAGGAGTGCCCGGTGCCGACCGCCTTCACCTTCAGGCCGTCCTCGGCCGCCTTGCGCACGGCTGCGGCCAGTTCCTCCACCGAGGCCGGCTCGACCTGCCGGGCGGGGCGGGCGGCGACATTGCCACCCCAGTTACGCCAGGTGCCGTTCTTCGCGCTCGCTGTGGTGCTCAACGGTGCCTCCCCGACCCGCGGCCGGCTTGCGGAGCCGGCGGTACCCGAGAAAACCGACCGCGACCGCGACGGCTCCGGACACGACCGGAACCCCGTACCCGGCACGCGCGCCGGCTGCGTCGATCACCCAGCCGGCTGCGCAGGAGCCGAGCGCGACGCCGACCGCGAGGCCGGTGCTCACCCAGGTCATGCCCTCGGTCAGCTTCGCGCGAGGTACGTGCTCTTCGATGAGGGACATCGTCGTGATCATCGTCGGTGCGATGGACAGCCCCGCAACGAACAGCGCCACGGCCAGAAGCGGCAAGTTTCCGACCAGTAGGAGGGGGATCATACTCACGGCCATCGCCCCCACGCCCAGCAGCCAGCGACGTTCCGGTGCTCCCGAGAAGCGCAGCAGCCCGAAGACGATGCCGGCGACGCAGGAACCGGCCGCGTACAGCGCCAGCACCACGCTCGCGGCCGCCTTGTGACCGTGCTCGTCGGCGAAGGCGACGGTGACAACGTCGACCGCCCCGAAGATCGTTCCCGTGGCCACGAACGTCGCCACCAGGACCTGGAGCCCGGCCGAGCGCAGCGCGCTGCCGCCGCTGTGCCGCTCGCGCGGGTGCGGCTCCGGCTCGGTGGCGCGCTGGGCGGTCAGCCAGAAGACGCCGACGGCCAGGAAGCAGGCCGCCAGCAGGGGGCCCGCCTCCGGGAACCAGGCCGTGGACAAGCCGATGGAGATGATCGGCCCGAAGATGAAACACACCTCGTCCACCACCGACTCGAACGAGTAGGCGGTGTGCAGCTTCGGCGTGCCCCGGTACAGGGCCGCCCAGCGGGCCCGGATCATCGCGCCCAGGCTCGGCACCGTGCCGATGCCGGCCGCGCAGACGAACAGCATCCGGTCCGGCCACTCGAGATGCGCGGTGAGCAGCAGCCCGGCGGCCGCCAGGAGCGCCACCAGGGTCGCGGGCCGCAGCACCCGGCGCTGGCCGTGTCGGTCCACCAGCCGGGATATCTGCGGCCCGATCGCGGCGGCGGACAGGGCGATGGTGGCCGACAGCGCGCCCGCGAGGCCGTAGCGCCCGGTGAGCTGGGAGACCATCGTGACCACGCCGATGCCCATCATCGACAGCGGCATCCGGCCGAGGAAACCCGCGGCGGAGAAGCTCTTGGTGCCGGGCTCGGCGAACAGGGCGCGGTAAGGGCTGGGCACGTGGTCTCCGGGCATGGGTAAGGTGCGAATGCGGCTGATACAGCTTACGAGTTAGGTGACCCTAATTGCATCAGGAATCACAGCTGGAAATACCGGACTAAACCGACTGGAACTCGACTCTTCACCTCGCTGTTGCCCGGTTGTCGGAGCCGGGTGGCAGGATCGACCCATGCCAGACGCGCTCGATGCCACCCCGTACGACGCCCTGCTCCTGCTCTCGTTCGGCGGCCCCGAAGGCCCCGACGACGTGGTCCCGTTCCTGGAGAACGTCACGCGTGGACGTGGCATCCCCAAGGAACGGCTCAAGGAAGTCGGGCAGCACTACTTCCAGTTCGGCGGGGTCAGCCCGATCAACGGCCAGAACCGCGCCCTGCTGGAAGCCCTGCACAAGGACTTCGCCGAGCACGGCCTGGACCTGCCGGTCTACTGGGGCAACCGCAACTGGGCGCCGTACCTGACGGACACCCTGCGCGAGATGGTCGCCGACGGCCGGCGCCGCATCCTGGTGCTCGCCACCAGCGCCTACGCCTCCTACTCGGGCTGCCGCCAGTACCGCGAGAACCTCGCCGACGCGCTGGCCGCCCTGCAGGCCGAGGGCCTCGACCTGCCGAAGATCGACAAGCTGCGGCACTACTTCAACCACCCCGGCTTCGTCGAGCCCATGGTCGACGGCGTGCTGCGCTCCCTCGCCGACCTCCCCGAGGACGTCCGCGACGGCGCCCACATCGCCTTCAGCACCCACTCCATCCCGACCGCCGCGGCCGACACCTCCGGCCCGGTCGAGGCCCACGGTGAGGGCGGCGCGTACGTCGAGCAGCACCTGGACGTGGCCCAGCTGATCGCCGACGCGGTCCGTGAGCGTACCGGCGTCGACCACCCCTGGCAGCTCGTCTACCAGTCCCGCTCCGGCGCCCCGCACATCCCCTGGCTGGAGCCGGACATCTGCGACCACCTCGAGGAGCGGCACGCCGCCGGCGCCCCGGCCGTCGTCATGGCGCCCATCGGCTTCGTCTCGGACCACATGGAGGTCCTCTACGACCTCGACACCGAGGCCACGGCCAAGGCCGGGGAGCTGGGCCTGCCGGTGCGCCGCTCGGCCACCGTGGGCGCCGACCCGCGGTTCGCCGCGGCGATCCGCGAGCTGATCCTGGAGCGGGCCGCCGTGGAGCGCGGGCAGGAGGTCACGCCCTGCGCCCTGGGCGCGCTCGGCGCGAGCCACAACCTCTGCCCGGTCGGCTGCTGCCCGGCCCGTGCCCCCCACCCGGCCGCCGCGGGCGCCGACAGCCCTTAGGGGGTGTCGTATGGACCATGCCGGCGACGCGGGGTCTGGCACGCGCATCTGCCGCGTTGTCGTCGGTTGCCGACTCCCCCACGCTCGGCTGCGCTCGCGCGGGGGGACCCCCATCGCGTCGACGCCCTCCTCCGCCTTGCAGCTGCACGCACCAGACCCCGCTCAGGCCGGCGCCAACGCGCCGTCGCTTTCCGCCGACCTGATCCAGAAGACACTCTCTACGCGTGAGGAGACCCGTGACCGACGCCCTGCACAGGGAACTGCTCGACCTGGCCCAGGAGGCCGCCCGCCGGGCCGGCGAGCTGCTGCGTGACGGCCGCCCCGCCGACCTGGCGGTGGCCAGGACCAAGTCGAGCCCGATCGACGTCGTCACCGAGATGGACATCGCGGCGGAGAAGCTGATCACCGGCCTGATCTCCGACCGCCGCCCGGCCGACGGCTTCCTCGGTGAGGAGGGCGCCGACACCGAGGGCACGAGCGGCGTCCGCTGGGTGATCGACCCGCTCGACGGCACCGTCAACTACCTGTACGGGCTGCCGACCTGGGCCGTGTCCATCGCGGCCGAGCAGGACGGCGAGACCGTCGTCGGGGTCGTCGCGGCACCGATGCGCGGCGAGACGTACCACGCGGTGCGCGGCGGCGGTGCCTGGGCCAGGGGCGCATGGGAGGGCGAGCGGGCGCTGTCCTGCCGCCCCGCGCCCCCGCTGGACCAGGCGCTGGTCTCCACGGGCTTCAACTACGTCGCCGAGGTCCGCGCCCACCAGGCCGAGGTGGCCGGCCGGCTGATCCCGCTGCTGCGGGACATCCGGCGCAGTGGGTCGGCCGCGGTCGACCTGTGCGACGTGGCCTGCGGCCGGCTGGACGGGTACTACGAGCGGGGACTCAACGCCTGGGACTTCGGCGCCGGGGACCTGATCGCGCGGGAGGCGGGCGCGCTGACCGGTGGACGGCCCGGAGAGCGCCCGTCACGTGATCTGACGGTCGCGGGTACACCGGGCGTCTTCGAGCCCCTTCAGCGCCTGCTGGAGGAGCTTGGGGCCTGGCACGACTGACGGGCCCGCGCCGACGCGGGAGAAAGAACGACGGAACCCCCCGGCGCTGGATTCGCCGGGGGGTTCCGCTGTTGTGCTGCGGGCCGATCAGACGCGTGACGCGCCGACCTCCACACCGTGTTCGGCGGCGAGGCGGCGCAGGTCGTCGAGCTCTGCCTGCTCCACCTCGGCGAGGAAGTCGTCGCCCTCGTCACGAGCCCGCGACAGGTCGGACTCGGTCGCCCTTATGCGCTGCAGAAGTCCTGCGGTGAATGCGTCCATGCTGCGCCCCCTCGTCCTGGGTCGTGGGTCGGTGGCACGGGGGTGTGCCGTTCGGAAGGGGCGATCACGTCTCTCGCGGGTGCCCAGCGCTGCCCTGCCGGGCGGCGACGGTGCCGGACATCCACGTCCGCTCTGCGGAAGCGAACTGTGACGTACCGCATGGTGTTGCGGCACATGCAGAGCGTGATCGCGGGGTGTAAAGCCGTCCTCCCCCCACGCCCTTCCGCGGAAACCTCAACCGCCGGAGAAAATCCCGCATTCCCGCCCCGGGAGCCGGATCCCTGCGGCCGGGACCCCGCCTTACAGCCGACTTATGGCCGAAAAGGGCAGGATGGAGGTCACATCCCACGGACACCCCTGCTCGCGCGCGCTCACCGGGCGCTACGCGGGTGGACACAGGAAGGACAAGCGACGTGCGCGTACTCGTCGTCGAGGACGAGCAACTGCTCGCCGATGCGGTGGCCACCGGACTGCGCCGGGAGGCCATGGCCGTCGACGTCGTGTACGACGGTGCGGCCGCCCTGGAGCGCATCGGCGTCAACGACTACGACGTGGTCGTCCTCGACCGCGACCTCCCGCTCGTGCACGGCGACGACGTCTGCCGCAAGATCGTGGAGCTGGGCATGGCCACGCGCGTGCTCATGCTCACCGCGTCCGGCGACGTGAGCGACCGCGTCGAGGGCCTGGAGATCGGCGCCGACGACTATCTCCCCAAGCCGTTCGCGTTCAGTGAGCTGATCGCGCGCGTGCGCGCCCTCGGACGCCGTACGAGCGTGCCTCTGCCCCCGGTCCTGGAGCGCGCCGGTATCAAGCTCGACCCCAACCGCCGCGAGGTCTTCCGCGACGGCAAGGAGGTCCAGCTCGCGCCCAAGGAGTTCGCGGTCCTGGAGGTGCTGATGCGCAGCGAGGGCGCGGTCGTCTCGGCCGAGCAGCTGCTGGAGAAGGCCTGGGACGAGAACACCGACCCGTTCACCAACGTGGTCCGTGTGACGGTCATGACGCTGCGCCGCAAGCTCGGCGAACCGCCCGTGATCGTCACCGTGCCCGGCTCCGGCTACCGGATCTGATCCGCCGTGGCCACGACACCCACGTCGGCCCAGGCGCCCCCGAAACCCACCTGGGACCCCCGGCGGCCGCAGCCCCCCTTCCCATGGCTGCGCCCGACCATCCGGATACGGCTCACGCTGCTGTACGGCGGCATGTTCCTGATCGCCGGCATCCTGCTGCTGTCGATCATCTACCTGCTGGCCGCGCAGGCGATCACCACCGGCAACATGCCGCCGTTCAGGATCGTCAGCTTCTCGCAGGGCTCCCAGTTGAAGATCACCAGCGACTACTGCCCCGCGATCAACATGGCCGGCAACACGTCCGGTCTGTCGCTCCAGGACTTCAACGACGCGATCAGCCACTGCGTCGACCAGCGGCGCCGGTCGGCCCTGGACGACCTGCTCAGCCGCTCGCTGCTGGCCCTGCTGGGCCTCGCCGTGATCGCCTTCGCGTTCGGCTACGCGATGGCCGGCCGCGTGCTCTCCCCGCTCGGCCGCATCACCCGCACCGCGCGCCAGGTGGCCGGATCCGATCTGTCCCGCCGGATCGAGCTGGACGGCCCGGACGACGAGCTGAAGGAGCTGGCGGACACCTTCGACGACATGCTGGAGCGCCTGGAGCGCGCCTTCACGGCCCAGCAGCGCTTCGTCGGCAACGCCTCCCACGAGCTGCGCACACCGCTCGCGATCAACCGCACGCTCCTGGAAGTGCACCTGTCCGATCCGAACGCCCCCGTGGAGCTGCAGCAGCTCGGCAGGACGCTGCTGGCCACCAACGAGCGCAGCGAGCAGCTGGTGGAGGGCCTGCTGCTGCTCGCCCGCAGCGACAACCAGATCGTCGAGCGCAAACCGGTCGACCTCGCCGAGGTGGCCGGCCAGGCCATCGACCAGGTGCACGGCGAAGCGCAGGCCAAGGGCGTCAAGATCCGCGGTGAGCGCAAACCCGCCGTGGTGCAGGGCAACGGCGTGCTGCTGGAGAGGATCGCGCTGAACCTCGTACAGAACGCCGTGCGCTACAACGTGGCCGAGAACGGCTGGGTCGAGGTGACCACGGAGGTAGAGCACGGGCAGGCTGTGCTGACCGTCTCGAACACCGGGCCGGTCGTGCCGGCGTACGAGATCGACAACCTCTTCGAGCCCTTCAGACGGCTCCGAACGGAGCGCACGGGGAGCGACAAGGGGGTGGGCCTCGGCCTGTCCATCGTCCGGTCCGTGGCCCGCGCGCACGGCGGCCACATCGTGGCGCAGCCCCGCGAGGGCGGCGGCCTGGTGATGCGCGTCACCCTGCCGCTGTGACAAGGATCCGACACACGCGGAGGATGTTCGCTTTGCGCGGAATTTTCTGGGCGCCCGATCAGGTTGACCCTGTGTGATCGATCACATGGGCGGATTTCCGGCCATGTACTCTCCGTGATCATGACAGGGGCCGTAAAGCCGGGAAAATCCTGGTTTTCAGGGCTCTTGATCACGGGAAGTACACGATGAGGCGCCTTTGAGGTGCGGCATTCGAACCGTGTACGGTCCTCACCGCCATCCAAGCCGATCACTCTTGAGGGGTCGGGTTGGGTGTCGATTGAGTAACAGACCTTGATGTGAGGCAAAATCTCCGCCTCAGGTCGGGCACAAGTCCGGCCTCTCACGCGTTACGTGCGCTGGAGACACCGCAGACACCCAGAGGGGGAGAGCGACATGGCAACCGATTACGACACTCCACGCAAGACCGACGACGACGTCGACTCGGACAGCCTTGAAGAGCTGAAGGCTCGCCGGAACGACAAGTCCACCTCCGCGGTGGACGTCGACGAGTTCGAGGCCGCCGAGGGCCTCGAACTGCCGGGCGCCGACCTCTCGAACGAGGAGCTGGCCGTCCGTGTGCTGCCCAAGCAGCAGGACGAGTTCACCTGCATGAGCTGCTTCCTGGTGCACCACCGCAGCCAGCTGGCCCGGGAGAAGAACGGTCAGCCGATCTGCCGCGACTGCGACTGAGGACGGGTCGGCCGTGACTGGCTCGACCCCTCCACGGAAGCGCCGCTTCCCCCTGCGGGGAGCGGACAAGGGGCCGCACGGCGGCCCGCACGGCGCGCGTGACGACGAGCGGGGCTCACCCGGTGTGGGAGCCTCGCTCGAACCGGCGTCGGGCCCAGAAGGCCTGCCGACGCCGGAGCGGCAGCCCGCGCCCGTCGCCAGGCGACGGGCCGCGGTGATCCGTGACAAGGCCCGGGCTCTGGCCCGGGAAGGTGCCCGTATGGGCGGCAGCCGCGCGCGGGCGGGGCTGGCGTACCTCACGGACCGGATCATCGAGATCGCCCCGCGTATCCCCGTACGCGACCTCGCGATGCTGCGCGGGCAGTTCCCGGGCCTCGGGCCCGAGGAGATCGCCGACAAGCTCGTGGCGGGCGCGGCCGGCGCGACCTCGACGGTCGGGGCCGGGATCGGGGCTGCGGCGATGCTGCCGGTGCCGCCGGCCATGCCGACCGAGCTGGCCGCGGAGATCACCGGGGTCGCGGCGATCGAGCTCAAGCTGATCGCCGAGCTGTACGAGGTGTACGGCGTGCGGCCGCCGGGGAACCTGATGGCCCGCAGTACCGCGTATCTGTCCTCCTGGTCGGGGGAGCGCGGGATCGACGTGATGAAGCCGTCGACGGTCAACACGGCCCTCGGGGGCCAGATGAAACGCGAGCTGCGTCAGCAGATCATGAAGCGGATGGTCAGGGACCTGCCCAGCCTCATGCCGTTCATGGTGGGCGCGGCGGTGGGGGCGGTCATGAACCGCCGGGACACCAAGAAGCTCGCCGGGCGGGTCCGGGCGGACCTGCGGAAGATCCAGGTGCCGTGGGACGCGCTGCCGGAGCTGCCGCCGCTGGAGAAGCCCGCGAGGCCCCTGAAGCTGGACGAGCCTCCCGAGGACTGGGGGGACTGACGTCCCCCGCACCCGGTTATGCCTGCTGGTCCTTCGCCTGCTCCGCCGCTTGGTGCTTCGCCGCCTCGATGGCCGCAGCCAGCCGTTCCGGCTCGCGCGTCGACAGGTACAGGTACGGCGTCGGGTCCTGCGGGTCCGTGACCTCCACGCGCAGAGCCCTGGGGATGTAGGCGCGCAGCAGCAGGAACGCGCGGGTGTCGGCCTTGTACGTGCGCCAGGCCCGGGCCTCCTCCGGGTCCAGGATCTCCGCGTCCCCGAGCGCCGACACCGGGATCTTCGCCTCGCCCGCGATCAGGGAGTCGCCCACGACGCGGATGCGCAGGGAGCCGTATGCGCTGGCCACCACCGCGGCCGCGGCCGTACCCCCGACCAGGCCGCCGAGCAGCGGCAGGGTGCCGAACGGGAGCAGGATCAGGGCGAACGAGACGCCCACGAGGAAGCTGATCAGCCACCACGAGCGGGGGGCGGTGAGGCGTTCTTCGTAGGGGGAGGCGGAGAGCTGCATGGGGCCAAGCTTGGCACGGTATCCGGATATCGCCGGAGTCGGGGCAGTCAGCGCGAAGCGCTGTCGGGTGGGGCGGTGGTGGGTGACGGGCGGGCGGGTAAGGTCTGCGCCTGTGAGTGGTAGTTCCGCAGCTCTTCAGCCCCCTGCCGACGCGGTGAAACCGGTACGGCACCCCGATGCTCCCGCACCCGGCGAGCTTCTCGGCGCCCACTACGAACACTGTTTCGGCTGTGGCCCCGCGCAGTCGCACGGCCTGCACCTGGAGGCGCGTGCCGGCGAGGGCGTCTCGCTGACCGCCGGGTTCACCGTCCGGCCCGCCCACCAGGGCGCCCCCGGCCTCGCGCACGGCGGAGTGCTGGCCAGCGCCCTCGACGAGACCCTCGGCTCGCTGAACTGGCTGCTGCGGACCATCGCCGTCACCGGCCGGCTGGAGACCGACTTCGTGCGGCCGGTCCCGGTGGACACCACGCTGTACCTGGAGGCGGAGGTCACCGCCGTGGCCGGGCGGAAGATCTACTCCACCGCGACCGGCCGGATCGGCGGCCCCGACGGGCCCGTCGCCGTCCGTGCGGACGCCCTCTTCATCGAGGTGAAGGTCGACCACTTCATCGACCACGGCCGCGAGGAGGAGATCCAGGCCGCCATGAGCGACCCGGACCAGATCCGCCGTGCTCGCGCCTTCGAGGTGAACCCGTGACCTTCGAGCACTCCCTCGCCCCGCTGCGCCGCGACCCCCTGAACGTGCTGATCCGCCGTGTCGACCCGGATGTACCGCTTCCGGCGTACGAACACCCCGGGGACGCCGGAGCCGATCTGCGCACCACCGAGGCCTGCGAACTGAAGCCCGGTGAGCGGGCCGTGCTGCCCACGGGAGTGTCGATCGCCCTCCCGGAGGGGTACGCGGCCTTCGTGCACCCACGTTCGGGCCTCGCCGCCCGCTGCGGTGTCGCCCTCGTGAATGCCCCGGGGACGGTTGATGCCGGGTACCGTGGGGAGATCAAGGTGATCGTGGTGAATCTCGACCCGCGCGAGGCAGTGCGGTTCGAGCGCTTCGACCGGATTGCCCAACTGGTCGTCCAGCAGGTCGAGAGGGTCCGCTTCCAGGAGGTGGCGGAACTTCCCGGCTCGGCGCGGGCCGAAGGGGGCTTCGGGTCCACCGGTGGCCACGCCTCGGTGGGCGGCGAAAGCGGCACAAGCGGTCCGGCCGCCATGGGCGGCGGGACGGGTGGGAATCGATACGCTTCGGTCGTATCCGACCGGGAAGGACAGTGACGTGTTCGGACGTCGCAAGAAGAAGGGTGCCGCCGAGGACGCGGCCGGCGAGGCCGAGCAGGTCGTCGACAGCGTCGACACCGAGGCGGACGAGGAAGAGGCCGAGCGCGAGCGCGTCCGGCTGGAGCCCGAGCCCCGGCCCGACGGGCCGTGGGACAGCAGCGAGGTACGCGACCCGGGCGAGGGCCGCGTGGACCTCGGCGGTGTTTTCGTGCCGGGCGTAGACGGCATGGAGCTGCGGGTCGAGGTCGCCGGTGACGCGATCGTCGCGGCGACCGTCGTGCTGCGCGACAGCGCCATCCAGCTCCAGGCCTTCGCCGCGCCCAAGCGCGAGGGCATCTGGGGCGAGGTCCGCGAGGAGATCGCGGGCGGCATCACCCAGCAGGGCGGCATCGTCGACGAGGTCGAGGGTCCGCTGGGCTGGGAGCTGCGCGCCCAGGTGCCGGTACAGCTGCCGGACGGCACCGGCGGCTTCCAGGTTGTGCGGTTCGTCGGTGTGGACGGCCCGCGCTGGTTCCTGCGCGGTGTGATCTCGGGTCAGGCCGCCGTGCAGCCGCAGGTCGCCGGCCTGCTGGAGCAGATCTTCCGGGACACCGTCGTGGTCCGTGGTGAGGGCCCGATGGCGCCCCGCGACCCGATCGTCCTCAAGCTGCCGAACGACGCCCAGATGGTTCCCGAGGGCGTCCAGCAGGAGGAGGGCTCGCGCTTCTCCGGCGGCATGGGCCAGCTGCAGCGTGGACCGGAGATCACCGAGGTCCGCTGACAACGCGACGACGAAGGGCCGCATCCCGGACGGGGGTGCGGCCCAGTCGTGTTCGTGGGCGTCGGTGCTGCATGGAGGCCGCAGACCCTCACCCACGGCGACAACCCGAACCCAACCGTTGAACGGCCGGGCGTCCCACGGCGATACTGGCGCCCGGCCCACGGGGGACACGGGGGACACGGGGGAGGCGGAATGAGTCAGGTGCTCACCGAGACCATGGTGCGCGTCGAGGACGTCCACAAGTCGTACGGGCGCGGCGCCGCCGCCGTCCACGCCCTGCGCGGGGTCTCCTTCGAGGTGCCGCGCGGCGAGCTCGTCGCCCTCAAGGGGCGCTCGGGCTCCGGCAAGACCACCCTGCTGAACATCGTCGGCGGACTCGACACGCCTGACCGGGGTCGGGTCGAGGTCGACGGGCAGGATCTGGCCGGGCTCGGCGAGAGCGGGCTGCTGGAGCTGCGCCGGGACCGGATCGGGTTCGTCTTCCAGTCCTTCGGGCTCATCCCGATCCTCACCGCCGCCGAGAACGTCGGCGTACCGCTGCGGCTGCGCCGGGCCGAGCCACGCGAGCGCGAGGAGCGCGTCGACCTGCTGCTCTCCCTCGTCGGGCTCGCCGACCACGCGGCCCAGCGGCCGGGCGAGCTGTCCGGTGGCCAGCAGCAGCGCGTCGCCATCGCCCGCGCCCTCGCGAACCGCCCGGCCCTGATCGTCGCCGACGAGCCCACCGGCCAGCTGGACGCCGAGACCGGCCACGCGGTCATGGAGCTGCTGCGGGCCGTCGTCCGCAGCGAGGGGGCCACCGCGCTGGTCGCCACGCACGACGCGACCCTGCTCGACCTCGCCGACCGGGTGCTGGAGCTGGGCGACGGGGAGATCGTCGAGCGCTGAGCGCCTCGGCCTCCATCAGAGTTGCGTCAAAGACCCCTGCTGACCGGGCCTTAGTCCCCTTTGTTCGCATCGCTGGCCGTAAGGTCGACGCTGCGTACGCAGCAGTCACCGGAAGACAATGGGGCCATGGCACGCGGCAAGCTTCGGATCTACCTCGGCGCGGCACCGGGCGTGGGCAAGACCTACGCCATGCTGTCCGAGGCGCACCGCCGGGCGGAGCGGGGCACCGACTGTGTGGTCGCCTATGTCGAGCACTACGGCCGGCCGCGTACCGAGGTGATGCTGCACGGCCTGGAGCGGATACCGCCCCGGGAGCTGGAGTACCGGGGCGCGACCTTCGGCGAGATGGATGTCGACGCGGTGCTGCGCCGCGCCCCCGCCGTCGCCCTCGTGGACGAGCTCGCCCACACCAACATCCCAGGCTCCCGCAACGCCAAGCGCTGGCAGGACGTCGAGGAGCTGCTCACGGCCGGGATCGACGTGATCTCGACCGTCAACATCCAGCACCTGGAGTCGCTCGGCGACGTGGTCGAGTCGATCACGGGGGTGCGGCAGCGGGAGACGGTGCCCGACGAGGTCGTACGACGGGCCGACCAGATCGAGCTGGTCGACATGTCGCCGGAGGCGCTGCGCCGTCGTATGGCGCACGGGAACATCTACAAGCCGGACAAGGTCGACGCGGCCCTCTCGAACTACTTCCGGCCCGGGAACCTGACCGCGCTGCGCGAGCTGGCGCTGCTGTGGGTGGCCGACCGGGTCGACGAGTACCTGACCGAGTACCGGACCGAGCACCGGGTGTCGACGATCTGGGGTTCGCGCGAGCGGATCGTGGTCGGGCTGACCGGCGGCCCCGAAGGACGCACCCTGATCCGGCGGGCCGCACGGCTCGCCGAGAAGGGCGCCGGCGGCGAGGTCATGGCCGTCTACATAGCCCGCAGCGACGGGCTGACCTCGGCCTCCCCGAAGGAGCTGGCGGTCCAGCGCACCCTGGTGGAGGATCTGGGCGGCACCTTCCACCACGTGGTGGGCGACGACATACCGGCCGCGCTGCTGGACTTCGCGCGCGGTGTCAACGCCACCCAGATCGTCCTCGGCTCCTCGCGCCGCAAGGCCTGGCAGTACGTCTTCGGGCCCGGCGTCGGCGCCACGGTCGCCCGGGAGTCCGGCCCCGATCTCGACGTCCACATCGTCACCCACGAGGAGGTCGCCAAGGGCCGCGGACTGCCCGGGGCCCGGGGCGCGCGGCTCGGCCGGACCCGGATCGTCTCGGGCTGGCTGGTGGGTCTGGGCGGCCCGGCGATCCTGGCGGTGTGGCTGAACACCGTCGACCTCGGCCTCGCCAACGACATGCTGCTGTTCCTGGCCGTCACCGTCGCCGCGGCCCTCCTCGGCGGTCTGCTGCCCGCCCTGGCCTCGGCGGCCTTCGGCTCGCTCCTGCTGAACTACTTCTACACCCCGCCCCTGCACCGGCTCACCATCGCCGACCCCAAGAACATCGTCGCCATCGCGATCTTCTTCGGGGTCGCCGTGTCGGTCGCCTCGGTGGTGGACCTCGCCGCCCGGCGCACCCACCAGGCCGCCCGGCTGCGCGCGGAGTCCGAGATCCTCTCCTTCCTCGCCGGCAACGTGCTGCGCGGCGAGACCGGTCTGGAGGAGCTGCTGGAGCGGGTCCGGGAGACCTTCGGCATGGAGTCGGCCGCCCTGCTGGAACGGGCGAGCGACGTCGAGCCGTGGACCTGCGCGGGCCGCGCCGGATTCGGCCCGGCCCTGGAGCGGCCCGAGGACGCCGACGTCGACGTGCCGATCGGCGACCACATGGCGCTCGCCCTCACCGGCCGGGTACTGCCCGCCGAGGACCGCCGGGTGCTCGCCGCGTTCGCCGCGCAGGCCGCGGTGGTGCTGGACCGCCGGCGCCTCCAGGAGGAGGCCGACCAGGCCCGGGCGCTCGCCGAGGGCAACCGCATCCGCACCGCCCTGCTGGCCGCCGTCAGCCACGACCTGCGCACCCCGCTCGCCGCGATCAAGGCCGCCGTCTCCTCGCTGCGCTCCGACGACGTGGCCTGGTCCGAGGAGGACCAGGCGGAGCTGCTGGAGGGCATCGAGGAGGGCGCCGACCGGCTCGACCACCTCGTGGGCAACCTGCTCGACATGTCCCGGCTGCAGACCGGCACCGTCACCCCGCTCATCCGCGAGATCGACGTGGACGAGGTGGTCCCGATGGCGCTGGGCGGCGTACCGGAGGACAGCGTCGAGCTGGACGTCCCCGAGACGCTGCCCATGGTCGCCGTCGACCCCGGGCTGCTGGAGCGCTCGGTGGCCAACCTGGTGGAGAACGCCGTCAAGTACAGCCCGCCCGGAGAGCACGTCCTGGTGTCCGCCAGCGCCATAGCCGACCGCGTCGAGGTGCGCGTCGTGGACCGGGGGCCCGGGGTCCCGGACGAGGCGAAGGACCGTATCTTCGAGCCCTTCCAGCGCTACGGCGACGCCCCGCGCGGCGCCGGGGTCGGCCTCGGCCTCGCGGTCGCCCGCGGCTTCGCCGAGGCCATGGGCGGCACCCTGAACGCCGAGGACACGCCGGGCGGAGGGCTCACCATGGTGCTCAGCCTCCGTGCGGCAGGATCGCGTCCCGAGCCCCTCCCCCTCGGGGAGTCCAGCACAGAACCGGAAAGGCAGACCCAATGCTGAGCCCCACTGGGGGGACCCCCCAGACCCCCACGAGGGTGCTCGTGGTCGACGACGAGCCGCAGATCGTGCGCGCGCTCGTGATCAACCTCAAGGCGCGTAAGTACGAGGTCGACGCGGCTCCCGACGGCCGGACCGCCCTCGAACTCGCCGCCTCCCGCCACCCCGACGTGGTCGTCCTCGACCTGGGTCTGCCGGACATGGACGGCGTCGAGGTGATCAAGGGGCTGCGCGGCTGGACCCGAGTCCCGATCCTGGTCCTGTCCGCCCGCCACTCCTCGGACGAGAAGGTCGAGGCACTGGACGCGGGCGCCGACGACTACGTCACCAAGCCCTTCGGCATGGACGAGCTGCTGGCCCGGCTGCGGGCCGCCGTACGCCGGGCCGAGCCGGTCGGGCCGGGCGAGGACGACGTGACGACCGTGGAGACCGAGGGCTTCACCGTCGACCTGGCCGCGAAGAAGGTCAACCGCTCCGGCAGGGACGTCCGGCTCACCCCGACCGAGTGGCACCTGCTGGAGGTGCTGGTCCGCAACACCGGCCGCCTGGTCGGCCAGAAGCAGCTGCTGCAGGAGGTGTGGGGGCCGTCGTACGGGACGGAGACCAACTACCTGCGGGTGTACATGGCCCAGCTGCGCAGGAAGCTGGAGACGGACCCGTCGCACCCGAAGCACTTCATCACGGAGCCGGGGATGGGGTACCGGTTCGAGAAGTGAGCTGCAGGGCGGCCGGGGGTCCGGGGGTTGCCTCCCGGGGGATGCAGCATCACGGAGCCGGGGATGGGGTACCGGTTCGAGAAGTGAGCTGCAGGGCGGCCGGGGGTCCGGGGGTTGCCTCCCGGGGGATGCAGCATCACGGA